>NZ_JBVIPA010000080.1:0-22371 GCF_055578365.1 Streptomyces sp. NPDC033131 | reverse complement strand
GCCCCCCTCTAACACAACCCCTCCCCCCCCCCCCTCCCCCCCTCAATCCCCCCCCCCCCCCCCCCCCCCCCCCCCCCCCCCCCCCCCGCGGCCCTGACAGGGGTTCCGCATCCTCTGGTTCTCCGTGCAACAGGAAAGGCGCACACCGATGACCCGGGTACTGGTCGTAGAGGACGACCCTCAACTCGTACGGGCGCTCGTGATCAACATGCAGGCACGGCAGTACGGCGTCGACGCGGCGCCCGACGGCGCCTCCGCGCTGCGGCTCGCCGCTGCCCGCCAGCCCGATGTGGTTCTCCTTGATCTGGGGCTGCCGGACATGGACGGCACGGACGTCATCAAGGCCCTGCGCGGCTGGACCAAGGTTCCGATTCTGGTGCTGTCTGCCCGCCGGGCCTCCGACGAGAAGGTCGCCGCGCTCGACGCGGGCGCCGACGACTACATCACCAAGCCGTTCAGCATGGACGAACTCCTGGCCCGGTTGCGCGCCGCGGTCCGCCGCACCGAGACCGTGCCGCTCACTCCCGAGACGACGCTGGTCACCACCGACGACTTCACCATCGATCTGCTGGCCAAGAAGGCCGTACGGGACGGTCACGATGTGCGCCTCACCCCGACCGAGTGGCATCTGCTGGAGATCCTGGTCTGCAACCCCGGCCGGCTCATCACGCAGAAGCACCTGCTGCAGGAGGTGTGGGGAGCATCCCAGAGCAACAAAACCAACTATCTGCGTGTGTACATGGCCCAGCTGCGGCGCAAGCTGGAGGCGGATCCGGCCCACCCCCGCTACCTGATCACCGAAGCGGGCATGGGCTACCGCTTCGAGGGCTGACCCGCTTGCGACCGTTCTGACCGCATACGTACGACGACGTAGAGACGAGACCATGGCACGCGGCAAGTTCCGGATATACCTCGGCGCGGCACCGGGCGTCGGCAAGACGTACGCGATGCTGTCCGAGGCGCACCGCCGTGTCGAGCGCGGCACGGACTGCGTGGTCGCCTTCCTGGAACACCACAACCGGCCCCGCACCGAGGTCATGCTCCACGGCCTGGAGCAGATCCCCCGCAGGGAGCTGGAATACCGGGGAAGCGTCTTCACCGAGATGGATGTCGATGCGGTCCTGGCCCGGCACCCCCAGGTGGCTTTCGTCGACGAACTCGCCCACACCAACATCCCCGGCTCCCGCAACGCCAAGCGCTGGCAGGACGTCGAGGAACTGCTCGCGGCCGGCATCGACGTCGTCTCGACGGTCAACATCCAGCATTTGGAGTCGCTGGGGGACACCGTCGAGTCGATCACCGGGGTGCGGCAGCAGGAGACCGTCCCCGACGAGGTCGTCCGGCGGGCGGACCAGATCGAGCTGGTCGACATGTCGCCGCAGGCGCTGCGCCGACGGATGGCGCACGGCAACATCTACAAGGCCGACAAGGTCGACGCGGCCCTGTCCAACTACTTCCGCCCGGGCAATCTGACCGCGCTGCGCGAGCTGGCGCTGCTGTGGGTGGCCGACCGGGTCGACGCGTATCTGACCGAATACCGCAGCGAACACCGAGTGTCGAAGATCTGGGGCTCGCGGGAGCGGATCGTCGTCGGTTTGACCGGCGGCCCCGAGGGCCGCACGCTGATCCGCCGCGCCGCCCGGCTCGCCGAGAAGGGCGCCGGCGGCGAAGTACTGGCCGTCTACATCGCCCGCAGCGACGGACTGACCAACGCCTCACCCAAGGAACTGGCCGTCCAGCGCACCCTGGCGGAGGACCTGGGCGGCACCTTCCACCACGTCATCGGCGACGACGTCCCCTCGGCACTGCTGGACTTCGCGCGGGGCGTCAACGCCACCCAGATAGTCCTCGGCGTCTCGCGGCGCAGAGGATGGCAATACGTGTTCGGGCCTGGTGTCGGCGCCACGGTCGCCCGGGAGTCGGGCCCCGACCTCGACGTCCACCTGATCACCCACGACGAGGCCGGCAAGGGCCGCGGGCTGCCGGTCGCGCGAGGAGCGCGGCTCGGCCGTGCGCGGATCATCTCGGGCTGGCTGGCCGGGGTGGCCGGCCCGGCGCTGCTCACGCTGCTGCTGACCAACGTCGACGCCGAACTCGGTCTCGCCAACGACATGCTGCTGTTCCTGACACTGACCGTGGCGGCGGCCCTGCTCGGCGGCCTGTTCCCGGCGCTGGCCTCGGCGGCCTTCGGGTCGTTGCTGCTGAACTACTACTTCACCCCGCCCCTGCACCGCCTCACCATCGCCGACCCCAAGAACATCGTCGCCCTCGTGGTCTTCTTCGCCGTGGCGGTGTCGGTGGCCTCCGTGGTGGACCTGGCCGCCCGGCGTACGCATCAGGCGGCCCGGCTGCGCGCCGAATCGGAGATCCTCTCCTTCCTGGCGGGCAGCGTGCTGCGCGGCGAGACCAGCCTGGATGCTCTGCTGGAACGGATGCGGGAGACCTTCGGCATGGAGTCGGTCGCCCTGCTGGAGCGGGAAAGCGACGTGACCCCGTGGACCTGCGCGGGCAGCGTGGGCCCACAGCCCTGCCAGTACCCCGAGGACGCGGACGTGGACATGCCGGTCGGCGACCACATGGCGCTCGCGCTGTCCGGCAGAGTGCTGCCCGCCTCCGACCGCCGCGTCCTCGCCGCGTTCGCCGCCCAGGCCGCCGTGGTCCTGGACCGCCAGCGCCTGCAGTCCGAGGCTGGCCAGGCCAAGGAACTCGCCGAGGGCAACCGCATCCGCACCGCCCTGCTCGCCGCCGTCAGCCACGACCTGCGCACCCCGCTCGCCGGGATCAAAGCCTCCGTCTCCTCCCTGCGATCGGACGACGTGGCCTGGTCAGATGAGGACCAGGCCGAACTCCTGGAGGCCATCGAGGACGGCGCCGACCGCCTCGACCACCTGGTGGGCAACCTGCTCGACATGTCCCGGCTCCAGACCGGCACCGTCGCCCCGCTGATCCGCGAGATCGACCTCGACGAGGTGGTGCCCATGGCCCTGGGCGGCGTACCCGAAGACAGCGTGGAGCTGGACATCCCGGAAACCTTGCCGATGGTCGCCGTCGACCCGGGCCTGCTCGAGCGGTCGGTGGCCAACCTGGTCGAGAACGCGGTCAAGTACAGCCCCGCCGGCGAGCGCGTCCTGGTGGCTGCCAGCGCCATGGCCGACCGGGTGGAGGTGCGGGTGGTGGACCGCGGCCCGGGCGTCCCGGACGAGGCCAAGGACCGCATCTTCGAGCCGTTCCAGCGCTACGGCGACGCCCCGCGCGGCGCCGGCGTCGGTCTGGGCCTTGCGGTAGCCCGCGGCTTCACCGAAGCCATGGGCGGCACCCTCAACGCCGAGGACACCCCCGGCGGCGGCCTCACCATGGTCCTCACCGTCCCGGCCGCCTCCGACCGCCGACCACTCCCCTCCGACCTTCCCGCGACTGCTACCTCCTAGCGACGCCAAAGTCCCGCCCGTACAGGCCAGTACGGCGTTCGAGTCCCCTCAGGGCCATCGTGCCCGAGTGGAAGAGGCTACGGCCCCGACTCGTACCTGCTTGCCATCGTCGACCCCGTCGACGACACCTTCCGGCAACCGCCTCACCGTCTGGGATTCTCGCCACAACCTCGACCGCGGCGGCACCTGCTGGCGCAGCGCCTCGGTTGCCTGATGCCCGGTGGGAGGGCGGCATCAACCGATCCTGGCCGCCGCCCAGCAGTCGCCGGGGTGCACGGCGTCCACGTTGGTGCGTGGAGTCCGCACTGGATCAGTCTGGCGGGGTCGATGTTGCGGAGCGCTGACGGCGAGCAGGACTGGGGCCCTCACCAGCTGCGGCAGCCGGGCGTCCAGGCGCGTGTTCGCGCCACGTGTTGGTTTGATCAGTTCCCCTCTCGTCACGCGAGTCCATCACCGGGTGGCTCATACGCGCCGTGGTGTGGGTACCGGCGCCGGGAGGCCGCATACTCGGTGATCGTTACGTTGCCGTCAGGGCGGTGGCTGTGGCGACCGTTTCGGTGGTCAGACAGGGAAGGTCATGGGGGATATGAACGAGGCGAAGCAGCCGATAATGCCGGAGGTTGTGGACAGTCCCGCGTTGCGGACACAGCCGACCGGCAAAGCCGCGCAGTGGCTGCTGCGTCACCAGGTGCAGCCGGTGGGGCCGGCGGCCGGTGAGAGCCATGCCGAGCCGCATTCCTGGTGGAAGGTGATGTGCCTGACCGGGGTCGACTACTTCTCCAGCCTCGCCTATGGATCCGGACGTTCGCCGCCTTCAAGGAGCCGAAGATCGGCCTGAAGCCGGACCAGCGGGCGGAGTGCTCCCCGCCGACGCGGGGGTGATCCGCCACGGCGTCATCCGCAAGACCGCCCCCTGGGGTGCTCCCCGCCGACGCGGGGGTGATCCGACCTCGGCCCGCATACCAATCCGGGAGAACAGGTGCTCCCCTCCGACGCGGGGGTAATCCGCAGCAGGGTGGTGGCCATGCCGATCCCGATACTGCAGCAGGACTTTGCTTTCTGACGTGCGGGTTTCGCTGGGCGGCTGGAGTGTAGCGGGACTTCGATCGTGCGGGGGCGGTCTCACGGGGACCGCCCCTCGATCGTGCGACAACGCCGCAGGTAGTGACAGCGGCGGGCAGCCTCCGAGGGCGATCACCGAGTACGCCGCCGCGCAATGGGACCTCGAACTGGACGATCTCTTCCTGACGATCGGACACCGCTTCGGCCGAGTCGAGCTCCGCCGTCGCATGCGTGACTACGTACGCGGGCTGCTCGCCCCGGTGGCCCGCAAGAACAGCTGGCAGCTGGCCGAACAGGCCGGCCACCCCACGCCCGACGGCCTGCAGCACCTCCTCGCCGGATCGAAGTGGGAGCCCGATGACATCCGCGACGACCTGCAGGCATACGTCGCCGACAAGCTCGGCGAGGCCGACGGCATCCTGATCATCGACGACACCGGGTTCATCAAGAAGGGCACCACCTCAGCCGGGGTGCAGCGCCAGTACTCGGGAACCGCCGGCCGGACCGAGAACTGCCAGATCGGCGTCTTCGCCGCCTACGCCTCCGCGCGCGGCCGGGCCTTGGTCGACCGCGAGCTCTACCTCCCGAAGTCCTGGACCGAGGACCGGGAACGCTGTCGCACCGCAAGGGTCCCCGACGAGCGGGAGTTCGCCACCAAGGGCGAACTGGCCCGGCGCATGGTGCTGCGGACCGTCGCCTCGCCGCTGCCCATTGCCTGGGTCACCGCGGATTCCGCCTACGGCCAGGACAACCGATTCCGCCGGCTGCTGGAACAGTCGGGTGTCGGCTACGTGCTGGCCGTCCCCAAGTCCCAGTTCAGGGTGGGCTGTTCGCGAATCGAGGTTCTGTTTGCGCAGGCTCCGGACGCAGCGTGGGAGAAGATCTCATGCGGCGACGGCGCGAAGGGGCCTCGCGTCTACCACTGGGCAGCGGTGCGGCTGCCGGCCGTCGCCGAGTTCGACTATCAGGGCGAGGTCCCTCACCGGATGCGGTGGGCACTGGCCCGGCGCAGCATCAGCAAGCCCGACGAGATCGCCTACTACCTCGCATACACACCGCTTCAGATCACCGTCCAGGAGCTGGTGCGGGTCGCCGGGGCACGCTGGGCGATCGAGGAATGCTTCCAGGCCGCGAAGAACGAATGCGGCCTGGACCAGTACGAAGTCCGCCGCTACGTGGGCTGGTATCGGCACATCACTCTGGCCATGCTCGCGCACGCCTTCCTGGCCGCCACGGCACGCCGGCCTTGGGAAAAAGGGCGGAACAGGTGGGACAGCCGGGGCCATCGAAGTCACAGTGGCAGAGGTTCGGCGACTCCTGGCAGCTTGTCGTGCCAGGCCCCCGTACCTGAGCGGACACCGAGGACTACACCACGCGCTGAGCTGGTCGAACTGGCGCCGTCGACGCCAAGCAGTCGCCCGCCGCTGTCACTACCTGCGGCGTTGTCACACGATCGAGGGGCGGTCCCCGTGAGACCACCCCTGCACGATCGAAGTCCCGCACACTCCAGCCGCCCAGCGAAACCCGCAGGTCAGACAGCAATCCCGCTGGAGTACTAGGTCGTTCGACCGATCCGAGGCCTAGAATCCCAGGTCATGAAGGGACTGCTGCTACGACTGTCGGCCCTAGACGCGGACGCGGCGGCGGCGCTGCGGGTCATCGCCCACTTCGAGGCGCTGCTGGGGGCCGGGCGGCTCGACGCCGAGTCGCTCGTACGGTCCACCGCGGGGCTGGCCGAGTGTCCGGCCGGGCTCGATGTGGGCGGGCGTGTGGTGCGGTTCGGGCCTGCCGGAGCCGTGCCGGCGGGACCCGCGGTACGGCCCTCCGGGAGCGCGGAGTTCGCGCCGGGCGGCCGGGTGTGGCTGGAGCGGTCGGGGGCGCCTGGGCCCTTCGACGAACTGGTGCTGGAGTGGATGGCCATCGCCGCGGGCGTCCTACACGGCAGCCATCAGCAGGACACCGCCCCCGCCCAGGTGGCCGACCCGGCGCTGGTCGAGCGCGTGCTGTCGGAGCGCGAGGCCGTCGAGGACCGGGCGAGGGCGCTGCGCCTGCTGGGTCTGGCGCCCGAGCAGCCGCTGCGGGTGGTGGCCGTCGCCGGGCCCGCCGCGGTCGCCGTACTGGGTCGGCGTGAACTGCGTCCGGGGGTGCGGGTCGCCGCGGTCGGTCCGCTCGCGGTGGCCCTGGCGCCGGGCGCCGAGTCGGTCGCCGACGAACTGCGGGCGTACGTCCGCGAGCACGGTTTCGAAGGTGTACGGATCGGGGTCGGCGGCAGCGTTCCCGCCCTGGACGCCGGTGCCTCCTGGGCACAGGCCCGGCTCGCGCTGCGTTTCGCCGTCGAGGTCGCCGGTCTGCCCGAGGAGGCCATCGTCGACCACGACACCCTCGGCCCGGTCGCGCTGCTCGCTGACATCCCCGTCGACCGGCTGCGTGCCCAGCCCGACTTGCGCGCCCTGGCCGGCCTCGCCGAGGGAAAGGGCGGCCCGGCGGCCCTGGCCGCCCTGACCGCCTTCCTGCGCACCGGCTCGCTGCGCCACGCCGCCGCGGACCTCCACCTGCACCACAGCTCGGTCGCAGCAAGACTCTCCGGCGTGGAAACAACACTGGGCTACCGATTGAGCGACCCCCGGGCCCGCTTCCGGGCCCAACTCACCTTGTATGCATTCCGATTGGCAGAGCCCCAATAGGGGCGCCCCTCAGGGGCGCGGGGAACTGCGCGCTCAGCCACAGCAGTCCCGCGCCCAACAGATCACAAGCAGCCCGCCCCACCTAGCGCAGCGCCCGGCGCAAAACCGCCACCGCCTCCGCGGCCTCCCGCAGGGACACCTCCGCGTGCGGAATCATCCCCGACCCATGGAACGTGCCCGGAAACAGATGCAGCTCCACACTCACGCCACCTGCAAGCAGCGCACGGGCAAAGTCGATGCCCTCATCCCGCAGCGGATCGACCTCCATCACGGAGATGTACGTCGGCGGCAGCCCGGCGAGCTGTTCGGCGGTGGCCCGGGCGGGGGCGGCGTAGACGGGCACGTCGGCGCTGCCGGGGACGCCGGCGCCGAGGTAGGCGTCCCAGCTGATGACAGCGTTGGGCCGGTTCCAGAGGGGCGTGTCGGTGAAGGCCCGCACGCTGGGGGTGTCGAGGCGGTCGTCGAGTTCGGGGATGCCGAGGTACTGGAAGGCGATCGCGGGGCCGCCCCGGTCGGGGAACCGTTCCAGGACGGTGCGGGACTGCGCGGTGGTCGTGGCCATCACTCGTCACCGCCGTTCACGCGCTCGTGTATCTCGATCAGCGTGCCGATGGTGTCGGGACTGTCCGCCGTGCCGACCCACTGCCGAGGGCGGTGAAGACGGGCACCGTCTCGGTGTCGCGGGACGACATGACGAACGTCGCATACGGCATCGCCGGGCAGCCGCGCCGGGAACGCGACACCGCCGGAACTCCCCGACCTGCGGCGCTCCGGGCTTGCGCCGAGGTCGCCCCCCACGTTGCCGGAGTCCTTTTCCTGCCGCCCGAAGCCATCCGCGTCGGTGACCGGAGAGTCCCGGCCGACCACGAGCCGCCGCGGCACGCGAGGGCCGGCCGGATCGCCACCGACCCGGCGGTGATGGCTCGCCGACGGCGGTGAGGCCATCGCGGACCTGGGCATGCCAGGGGGCCAGGCAGAGGTGTTCGGCCCGATCGCCTTGACACGACGGCCTGACGGTTTGCTCGCTGACGTCGACGAGACTGCCCGTGCCCGTGCTTCCATCGTCGCGTGCACGGCCTCAACCGGACCGAACCTGGCGAGTTCCTCGACCACGACAAGACGTACGTCTCCGCCAACGAACCCGGGAAGCGCAGCCTTGCCGACGTCGCGTCTATGACCAACTGTGCCTGCCACCCCACATCACGACATCTGTCGTGTCAGTCGCGTTGCCTGCGAGCTCGCAGAGCGGCCCGCTGGCGCGGGTGCTCGGCAATGTGGGCTTCGTAGCCGTTGCGGGTGGGCCGATAGTTCGTCCCGCGGTCCATGCCCTCAGGGAAGCAGTCGGCGCCGGAGAAGCCGTCGGCGGTGTCCGGGTCGTACTGGTAGTCCTTGCCGTAGCCGAGGTTCTTCATCAGGCGGGTCGGCGCGTTGAGGATGCGGGCGGGCGGCACGAGCGAACCGGTGCGGTGTGCGGCGTTGGAGCCTCCGTAGACGGCGATGGACTTGGGGCTGTGGCGAGGTAGACGACAGCCTGGGCGATCGCCAGCTCGCCCGATGTCCTCGTTCGTAAGTGATGGCGCTCAGCCATCCCGCGCCGGACCGTAGCGGCCCTGGTAGGGGCGGTCCGGCCGGGAATCGGCCGCGGATCCCGTCGAGTGACCGCGAGATGGAGGATATGACGAAGGTCCAGGGGCTCACGGCATCGGGCATGAACCGGATCCGGTACGTTCCGTCGCCGTCGCGGAAGCCGCCCGTAGGTATCGGACACCGCCCGTTGCTGAACGTCGCGCCGAGCGGAGTTCGACGTCGGTGAACGGATTGCCGTGTGACGGGCCCGTCACGCTTGATCCCTGGATCCCACCAAGCCGGGTCAGACGCGTTCCGTGAACACCTTCACGTCCCACGGACCGAGCTTGACCGACTGGCCCGCGGCGTAGGCGGTGTGGATGATGACGTCCTGCACGGCGGTGGGCAGCGCGACGGACACCGGATCCCATGACCAGTTGTGCAGGAAGCGGAGACGTCGGCCGTCACGGGCGGTGGCCGAGGTCGCCGTGACGCTCGGGTGGGGGTGGCCCCATGCATCGGCCGGTGCGGCCCAGCGGAACAGCGCCTGGCCGAAGGCCGGGTCGGGCACCGTGCCGACGCAGGTGATGCGGCCGGCGCCGTGCCGGCGGGTCGTGGCGGCGGGCCAGCGGCCGATATGCGGATCGTCGTAAGTGGCCAGGACGTCGGCCCCGTCCGGGACAAGGCCCTCCGCCCAGTGCAGGGCCCGAGCCGTGGGAGGCACGGGGAGCTCGGTGCTGCCATGCACGTGAACCGACGTGTCCAGATTGGTGAATTCGTCGTACGAGACTCCGGCCGGCTCGGCGAGTAGGGCCGGTTGAATGTCGGTGCGGGCCCGCGCTTCGGAGTCCGCGTAGCCGGTGCGGGGGCCGATCACCAGGTGCCCGCCGGAGTTCGCGTACGCGAGCAGCTGGTCCAGCGTCGCATCATCGGCGGCGTAGAACGCCGGGACGACCAGCAGGGGCGGCAGGTCCACCGATTCCAGCTGGTCGGGATGGACCAGGCGGGCCTGAAGCCCCGCGTCGAACGCGCCGCGGTAGAAGGCGTCGAAGATGGTCCCGTGGGAGCGCGCGTCCGGTGAGCTGTCCTGCTTGGCCAGCGGGGGCTGGGCCTCCAGAGCCCATTTGCTGGGTAGCGAGTACAGGAAGGCGACGTCCGCGTCCGGGGTGAGGGAGGCGACCAGGTCACCAGCCGTCTCCAACTCCGCGCCCAGGGCGGCCAGTTCGCGGTAGATCCGGCCCGGTCGGCCGCTGTGCGGGAGGATGCCGCCCACATAGGTCTCGGTGCCGACGTGCAGGGTGTGCCAGTGCCAGTACTCGATCATCGAGGCGCCACGGGAGATCAACGCCCAGGCGGCTTGGCGCCACTGCCCGTCGTAGGCGGGCTTGTTGTTCCAGGACCCGCCGATGGTCTGAGCGTTGGTCTCGGTGACCAGGAAAGGTTCCTGCCGTGAGGCGTAGAAGCGGTCGGCGATGCGGTAGAGCGCCCAGGTTCCCTCGTTGGCTGCCGCGGTCTGGCGCGTGGGGTGCGGGTTCGGCAGGGCGAGGGATTCCTGCATGGGGTAATAGGGGTTGCCAGCGGTGACATCGAGGTGGCGGGTGAGCGCTTCGTCCTCAACCCCCGGGCGGTCGTAAGCGATACAGGTGGTGACGAACTGGTCGGGGCTCGCGTACTCGCGGACGATGTCGGCCTGCCACTCGATGAACTCGGTGGTGAGAGCCGCCTGGAAGCGACGCCAGGCCAGGTCGTACTGCGGCTGGCTGTTGCCGTCGGGCGTCCACAGATCGGCCCAGGTCGACAGCCGGTGCGACCAATAGGTCAGGCCCCACTCCCGGTTGAGGGTGTCCACGTCGCCGTAGGTGTGGCGCAGGTGGTCGACGAAGCGCTGGAAGACGCCGTGGTTGTGGAACAGCTCAAGGCCGGGCTCGTTGTCGACCTGGAATCCGATGACGGCGGGGTGCTCGGCATACCGGGCGACGATCTTGCGGATGACGCGCTCGGCGTGGAAGCGGAACGCCGGGTGGGTGTAGTCCACCTCCTGTCGGGAGCCCCAGCCGATGCGCTGCCCGGTGCTGCGTTCGCCGGCGATCTCCGGGTACTGACGAGCGAGCCACGGGGGTATCGCGTAGGTCGGCGTGCCGAGGACCACGGCCATGCCGCGTTCGTGCGCGCCGTCCAGGACCGGCTGGAGCCAGTCCAGGTCGAAGCGCCCGTTGTCGGGTTCCCAGGTCGACCACACCGACTCACCGACGCGGATGACGTTGAAGTGTGCCTCGGCCATGAGGTCGAGGTCGTCCTTGAGTCGCTCGTAGGGCTGGTACTCGTGGTAGTAGGCGGCGCCGAACAGGACGCGCTGCGGCAGCTGGAACATGGGTTTCCTTCGGGTGCGTCGGCTGACTTGCGAACTCTTCCCGCAGGGGGGAGGCGGGCATGGGGCCGTCCGGCGCTGAGGTCCGCGCCGGCGGGGTGATCCGTCATCCGTTCGCGAGCAGGTCCAGATGCCCGTCGCGCTCTACGCACTGGTCCAGCGCGAACGAGTCGGCCAGGGCAAGCACGTCGTCGTCGCCAAGGCCGCGGAAGAGCTCGGCGTACTCCTGGACCAGCGGCTGGCCCAGCATGATGTGCCGGATGAGGACGTCGAGCCACTGGCGGGTGCTGAACGGCTGCCCGGTGAAGCCCGGGAACTCGTCGGCGACGAGTTGTTCGAGCGGCTTGATCAGCTCTCGGGCGGCGCCGTCGGGGGAGCCCCAGGCCTCCGCGCCCAGGCGGTGCTTCTTCGTCATGAACGCGCCGAAGCGCCGGTCGTAGATGCTGCCCGGGGCGAGGTGGACGAGCCCTTGCAGGCCGACGTCCTTATAGGTCCAGATGGTCCAGTTCGCCTCGTGGCGCCGGTAGATCTCCAGTTGGTCGGCGAGCAGTCGGGCGCACTGCTCGTCCCGCGCGGGGTCGCCGGTGTAGACCGGACCGAACTCGCCGACCCAGATGGGTGTGTTGGTCTTGCGCATGTACGCGGTGCGGCGCAGGAAGGAGTCCTCGACCTGGTCCTTGTCGATCCAGACGCCGTCGGTGTGTCCGGGGTAGCCGGTGCTGCGGGCGAAACCGGCGCGCGCGTAGTCGTGGCAGGTGTAGACGGCGTTTTCAATGGGGTCGCCGAAGAGGTCGAACTCGGTGGAATAGTGGTTGCCGTCGAGGAAGAGGATGTGGTGCGGGTCGACCGTGCGGATCGCGCCCGCGAGGCGGTCGTAGAAGGCGGGAAGCACCCTCCCGGACTCGTCTGCGGGCTCGTTGATCGGGTTGTAGCCCGCCACCCACGGGTTGTCCTTGTAGCGGTCCGCGATGACTTCCCACAGGTGGACCACCCGGTCCTGGAAGTGCGGGTGGATCCAGAAGAGCGGCAGGTGCGTGGGGTTGTCCGAGTGCCACTGGTGATTCTGGTAGCCGGGCAGGGAGTGCAGGTCGATGATGGTGTAGATGCCGTGTCGAGCGCACAGGTCCACCACGCGGTCGAGGTGGGTGAAACCTTCCTCGCGTATCTCGAACGGGTGGGCGTCGTCCTCGAGATGGCGGTAATTCACGGGCAGGCGCAGACAGTTGAGGCCCTTGGACGCAAGGAGCGCGGCGTCGGCCTCGTCGAAGAAAACGGTCAGCAGCCGGTCGAAGAACAGCTCGTAACGGCGCTCACCGAGGACGTTGCGTACCGCTGATCGCATGGCGTCCTCGTTGCCCGGATAGCCGGTGATGAAGTTCTCCATGTTCATCCAGCCGCCGAGCCCGGCGCCGCGGAGCCGGACCGGGGTGCCGTCATGGGTGGACAGACCGGAGCCGGAGGTCTTCAGCAGGGGGTTCGGGGACGTGCCGTGGGAGCGGGGCGCGGATGGTGTAGTGGTCAGCACCGGGGATCCTTCGCGGTGTGGTGGCGGACGGGAAGTGGTGGCGGGGCAAGGAACGTTCGAGGACGACCGGGCCGTCGGGAAGGACCTGCGGTGCGCTTCGCAGGCTGCGGGCACCACGCCGGCGGCGGTACGGCGATCCCCATCGCGGCGCCGAGCCCGCACGGAGCAGGACCAGGCAAGGAGTCCGGCGTCGAAGCGGCGGGAACAGGACGGAACCTGCCCGGCAACAGGTGACGGCGTCTCCAGGGGCAGCCGACCGGATCAATCGCGCGGTGGCCGGGTGGAATCTCGTACGACCAACTGCGTTGCGAGCTCGACGTGGTGGGAGTCGATCTTCTCCCCTGCGGCCAGTTGCAGGGCGGTGCGCAGGGCGACGGCCCCCATCTCGCGGACAGGCCCGTGGATGGTGGTCAGCGGTGGGGAGGTGACCTGGGCGAGCGGAGTGTTGTCGAAGCCGACGACGCTCAGGTCGTCGGGTACGCGCAGGCCGCACCGCCGTGCAGCCTCGATGACCCCGGCGGCCAGTTCGTCGGAGGCGGCGAATACCGCGGTGGGCTCCGGGCTCACGGCGAGCAGCCGCGCCCCGTGCTCGACGCCCTCGGCGGCGTGGAACGTGCCTGCGTGGCGGATCAGTTCGGTCGGCACCCGCGCACTGGCCGCGTCCATCGCGCTGCGGAAGCCGTGCAGCCGAGCCTGGTTGGAGCCGGCGTGCTCCGTGCCGCCGAGGTAGGCGATACGGCGGTGGCCAAGGGAGAGCAGGTGCTTGGTTGCGGCGTGGCCGCCGGAGAAGTTGGTCGCACCGACGCTGACGATCGAGTCGTCGGGCAGTGATTCCGGGTCCAGCAGAACCAGCGGCATACGTACCCGGTCCAGTGCTTCGCGGGCCGGGGGCGACAGGGTGTTCGCCGTCACCGCGATGACGGCGCGCCGTCCCGCGGCGGCCAGGTCGCGGGCCCATGCGGCGGGATCGGCCGTCGGATCACGGTCGCCGCGCCTGCCGACCACCACCGCGATGCCCTCACGCGCTCCGGCGTCCACCACGCTCTGAATGATCTCGGTGTGGTAGATGCTCAGTCGCTCGAACCCGAAGAAGAGCTCCACGGTGGGGTGCGAGCGTAGATCGTCCCGGTAGCCGCCGTAGTTGTAGCGGCGCAGCAGCTCCAGGACCTTGTCGCGCGTCTGCTGAGCCACGTCACGGCGACCGTTGATGACCTTGGAGACGGTGGCCACCGAGACGCCGGCGGTCTCAGCGACCTTCGCAAGGGTGACGCGTTGGGGATCGGATGCCATGGCTCTCCCGGGGCGTGACGGCGGGCGGATGGCCCGGACTGCGCAGCACCGTAGCATCGAAATCTTTTTCGTAAACTCCCTGAGTCAGAGTTGTTGCGGCAGCACGGGAAAATTTACCATGCGCAAGGTATTGACGGGCTTGTGTCGCAGACCTAGCGTTCACCGCCAGCACGCCAGGCAGAAATAAATTTCGTGAGCCCAGGGCATGTTTTCTCGGTCCTGTGCGATGGCGGCTCCTCACGCACTGTCGACGCCACCGACCCAAAGGGGCAGACCCGAGATGACACGATTCCACGCGAAGAGTCCAACAGGCCCGGCCGCCACCACCACAGGACCTACCCGGCGCGGCTTCCTCATGGGAGCGGTCGGCGCTGGTCTCGCCACTACCTCACTGGCGGCCTGCGGATCCGGAGACTCCGGCGGCTCGGGCGGCTCGGAGATCGTCTTCATGAACCAGTCCCGCGGTCAGGCCGCGACGCTGAAGAAGCTGGCCCAGCAGTACACGAAGCAGACCGGAGTGAAGATCAGGATCGACGACGTCGGTCCGACGGACTTCCTCGCCAAGCTTCAGTCGAGCTCGCAGTCCCGCAACATGCCGGACATGTACTCGGCGATGGACGGTCACTCCATGGCGCCCTACTACAAGGCCGGCTGGGCCAAGGAACTGAGCGACGATATGAAGGGCGACTGGGGCGACAGCTTCCGGCCCGCCACACTCAAGACGACGTCGTTCGGGAAGGACAACCCGCAGCAGGTCAAGCCGGGCGTCTACAGCGCCCACTGGGAGACCCCGGCCCTGGGGGTCTTCGTCAACGCCGCGATGTACAAGGTAGTCGGGCTGAACCCGGACCAGGCGCCCGCCTCCATGAGCGAGTTCATCGACCAGATGCGCAAGATCAAGAAGTCCGGGAAGGGCCCCTTCTGGTTCGCGACGAGCCTCTCCAACCAGGTGATCCAGTCGTACGCCTCCAACTATCTGAGCGACGAGGAGCTGAACGACACCTTCGTCGGCAAACACAGCTGGAAGAGCGAGGGCTGGCGCAAAACCCTGCAGCTTGTGGTCGACCTGCGGGACGCCGGCGTGATAGCCAACGGCTCGCTGCCGAGCGGCACCACCGACAACCCCACGGTGGAGAAGGCCTTCTTCAACACTCAGGGCGTCGCGGCCATCTTTGACGGCACCTCGGCCGTCGGCGTGGCCCGTGCGACCGCACCGGACTTCACCGACTTCCGTTCCTTCCCGCTGCCCAAGGCCGATGACGGCACCCAGACCCCGCGCCTGGTCGGCGGCGCCGCCAAGGGCGCGGCGGTCAACCCGCGCAGCAAGAAGGCCGCTGAGGCGCTGAAGTTCCTGAAGTGGCTGACCGCCGCGCAGCAGCAGCAGGTCTGGTCCGAGGGGGTCCCGCTGATCCCCTCCGCACGCGCCGTGTCCGACACCAGCGTCCCTCCGCAGCTGGCGGGCATCGCCGCGAAGGTCTCCGACATCCAGCTCGTACAGAACCAGATCCTGGAGCAGGTCAACACCGCCCTGCAGAAGGGCACTCAGGCCCTCGTGCTCAAGGAGCGCTCGGTCGACCAGGTCCTCGGCGACCTCGACGCGGCGCAGAAGAGCGCGTAATGCGGCGCCGCAGTCGCGTGCCGGCGGCTTGGCTCTTCTTGGCGCCGGCGCTGGTCATGCTCGGCCTGTTCACGGTGGTCCCATTCGTGCAGGGCATCCTGCTGAGCTTCCAGTCGTGGGACGGGGTGAGCCTGGACACGCCGTACATCGGGCTCGACAACTACCGGTGGGTGATGGACGACACCGTGTTCTGGGGCTCGATGAAGAACGCCGTCCTCTACGGTGTGGTCGGCCTGGTCGTCGCCAACGCCGTGTCCATGGTGATGGCCCTTGCCGTGCACCGCGCCCGCCGCGGATCCGGATTCTTCCGCACCGTGTACTACCTGCCTGGAGTGTTCTCCACAGTGGTGGTGGGCGTGATGTTCTCGTGGTTCCTCGACCCGAACATCGGGATCGTCAACCAGGCACTCAAGGCCGTCGGTCTCGACGGTCTCCAGCACAACTGGCTGGGTGACCCCAAGACGGCCGTGATCGCGGTCGCCGCCGTGTTCGTCTGGTACCACTGGGGATTCGGCTTCATCCTTTTCCTCGCCGGCCGACAGGACGTGCCCAAGGAGCTGTACGAGGCCTCATCCCTGGACGGAGCCCGCGGCTGGGCCCAGTTCCGATACGTCACCTGGCCCGGGATGTCGCACGTCACCGGCATCGTGAGTGTGCTGACTCTGCTCAGCGGCCTGCAGATCTTCGGCACGGTCCAGGTACTGACCAACGGCGGCCCCGCAGGCCACACCGAGGTCCCCACCCTGCACATCTACCAACAGGCCTTCCAGTACTACGAGTACGGTCGCGCGGCCGCGATGTCCGTCATCTTCGGGCTGTTCCTAATCGCCCTGGCCTGCTTCCAGCTATGGGTCTCCCGCAGGCTCGGCGGAAGCGCCGACTCCCGGACTGTGAAGGGAAGGTGACCGTGAATACTCTGCTCGACCCGGCACCGAAGTCGAAAACGGCGCCAACACCGACACAGGGCAGGCCACGAGGCCGTCTGCGTGGACCACGGGTAGCCCTGTACGCGCTCCTGATCGCCGGAGCGCTGGAAGCGCTGGTGCCGATCCTGTGGGTGCTGAGCGGATCTCTGCAGAGCGCCGAGCAGCTGTACAAGGGAACCGATCCCATTCCGCGTCCCTTCGAATGGGGCAATTTCGCCACCGCCTGGAACGAGGGAGGCTTCAGCCAGTACCTGCCCAACAGCCTCCTGTACACCGCGGCCTCGGTCCTCGGGATCCTGGTCATCGCAAGCCTGGCCGGGTACGCCCTGGCGCGCATCGAGTTCCCCGGTCGCAGTGCCGTCGTGAGCTTCATCCTCGTCATCATGATCATCCCAATGCCGGCCTCGTTCATCGCCCAGTACAAGCTGCTGATCGAGCTCGGGCTCGCCAACACCCGCATCGGCTACATCCTCGTCCTCATCGCCGGCGGGCTGCCGATCTCCATCCTGATCATGCGCGGCTTCTTCGCGAGCCAGCCCAAGGAGCTGGAGGAGGCCGCCGCCATCGACGGCGCCTCCCTGTTCGGCACCTTCTGGCGGATCATCCTCCCGCTCGCCAAGCCGGGCCTGGTCGCGGTGGCCGTGATCCAGGCCATGGGGGTCTGGAACGAGTACCTCATGGGCCTGGTGCTGTTCAACGACAGCTCACTGATGCCCGTACAGCGCGGACTCACCAACTTCGTGTCGGCGGATTCTCCGCAACAGCAGATCCTGCTTGCCGCCTCAGTCATCGCGGTCCTGCCGATCGTCATCTTCTACGCGATCGCACAGCGCCACATCATCAGCGGGCTTTCCGCGGGCGCGCTCAAGTAGCCACGCACAGACCAGTCGCTCAATCGACCCAGCAACGACCAGTGAGGAAGCTGCAGTGTCCATAAGAGTGCGGAGTGTGCGTTCCACCCTTGTGAGAGGTACCGCGGCCGCCTTACTGGCGCTCGCCGCGGCCCTCGCGGGTCCCCCGACGTCCATGGCCGTGGACGCAGACGCGTTGGGCACGACCCGGCCGCGGGTCGACATCAAGCAACTGCCGGTGCCGCCGACCGTCCCGCAGGACGGCGTATGCACCCATCCCACCGGCTGCGTCTCAGCCGACTGGAGCGGCATCGGGACACCCGGACCGGCAAGGGACCCGAAGTTCGTGTTCCTCGGCATCACCTACGCCGGGGTACCGGACACCGGCCCGGCGAGCGTCTACAGCGGCAACCAGGTCCTGGTGGTCCGCACCGACGGCACCACCTTCCCCAACGGCGAGGCCTGGAAGTGCATCACCTGCGGAGTGTCCTACGGCTCTGACATCGACACCAGCCAGCTGGTCTACCCGCCCGCGAACGAACTGCCCGACCGCAAGCGCGTCCTGGTCAGCAACGGCATCCTGGAGTGCGGCGCCGACGGAGCGAAGTACGCGGTCACCGACCCGCGCTGCACTCCGGCCGCCACCCGCATCACCCCCATCTACTGGAACGACAAGCCGCTCTTCCAGCGGGACGAACAGGGTGTCAACAACGGCAGAGAGTGGCGACTGAGTCCCGACGGTAAGCACTTGCTGTTCAACGTCGTCGACTTCAGGGTCCTCAGCATCGTCCCGTACGTCGGACGCATCGCCTACGACCAGGAGAAGGGGCGCCACTACCTCACCGACGTCACGGTGCTGCAGAACCCGTCGGAGGCCTTCCAGCCCATGGTCGTCGAGGAGGGGAATCGACTGCACTTCAACCGGGCCGGAATGGTCGGTGAGCCGCGAGGTTGGACCGCCGACGGTCGGGCGACCCTCGGCATCCAGAGCCTGAACTCCGACAGCATGGACGCCTGGGCCACCGACCTGGCCACCGGCACCTCCAAGCCGATCACCCGCAACGCCCACTACACCGACCCGATGGCGATGTCCCCCAACGGCAAGTGGCTGCTCGCCGAAGCGGTCAACGGCTCCGGGCGCCTCGACTTCGTCTCCGGCCTGCCGGGCGTCCCGCCGCTCACCGCGCAGGCGGGTACCGCCCCGTACGTCTCCGGGATCCGCAACAACGGCAACCGCCGCTTCTTCTCGCCCTGGCTCGTCGACCCCGCGACCGGCCGTGGCTTCCAGATCAACGCCCGGTCTGATCCGAACTGGAACGCCGCCGCGGACCCGGCGTGGCTCGCCGACAGCACCGCCGTGGTCTACACCGAGAACCTGGCCTGCGGCGCCAACCCGATCCCGCACCGTTGCGCCGACTCGACGGAACCCGGCGGCCGCAACAGCCGCGTGATGATCGCCCGCTTCCCGGACTTCAAGCCCAGCGCGCCCGTCGCTCCCGCGCCGTTCCCGGCCACGACCTGGGGCCTGCCCTATGACCCGAGCACACCTCCGCAGCAGCCGAAGCCCGTGCCGACCGGCACGTACACCCTGCGCGGAAAGGTCCAGGGCTCGGCCACCGTGCAGATCACCAACAACAGCTCCGGCACCCAGACCCTCAGCCTCGCCGTCTCCTATAGCAACTACAGCGACGACGGCACGAACATCATCAACGGCACCGAGAAGGTGGAGCGCCTCTCCAACACGGCGCTCGGCTGCACACCCGGCACCGCCTCGGCCCTCGCCTGCCTCTCCTGGACCGAGGACCTGAAGCTGTCCGGCCGGCACACCGGCACCAAGCGCACCGGCCCCGGAGGCTTCACACTCGGCCCGGCCGCGATGTTGAAGAACGAATTCCAGGCGGTCGGCACACTCACCACGACCATCGACGGGACCACCTACAGCCAGCCGGTCAACGGCAGCTGACCCAGGCGGATCCAGATCCGGACACCGGAGGGAACAGACCGGATGACTCTCAACACCCCCGACATCCCCTACGAGTTGGCGATCGATTTCGGCGGCGACCGGTTTCCGGTGTCCGGCAGCCGCCCGCGGCTCTCATGGAAGCCGCCCCGGGGTGCTGCGGCGCCGGACGAGGAGTACGAGCTGCAGATCCACATCGACGGGCAACCGCAGCAGATCGCCTGTGTTGTCGGGCACTTGCTCGTCGACTGGCCGGTGCGCCCGCTGCGCAGCGGTGAGGGGGTGCGCTGGCGGGTACGGACCCGTGCCGCCGCGGAGGCCTCCGAGTGGAGCGCCTGGCACGCCTTCGAGGCCGGTCTACTGGATGCGGACTGGACGGCGTCCTGGATCACTCCGGCCGACGACCCGCAGACCGCGGGTCTCGCGCCCGGCACCCGGCCCGCGCGCACCCTGCATGCGACGTTCAGCACGCCGGAGGTCGTCCGTGCCCGCCTGTACGCCACGGCCCTCGGGGTGTACGAGGCGTTCGTGAACGGTGAACGGGCGGGCACCGTCGAACTCGCGCCTGGCTCCACCTCGTACGACCGGACCTTGTACGCCCAGGCAGCCGACGTCACGGCGTCCGTCCGCCCCGGCACGAACACCATCGAGATCGTCCTGTCCGACGGCTGGTATCGCGGCCAGGTCGGTGCCTTCCGCAAGCCGGCCGGCTGGGGCGAACTCCTGGCGGCCCGCCTGGAACTGCATCTCGAACTCGCCGACGGCACGCGCCAGATCGTCCGTACCGACGGGAACTGGACCTCCTCCGCCGGCCGCATCACCCGCGCCGACCTGATGGACGGCCAGATCACCGACAATCTGGCCCCCGTCGCCGACCGGCGTCCCGTCCTTGTCGACGTCGTGACCGCACCGCCAGTCGACTGGTCCCCGGCGCCGCCGGTTCGCCGCGTCGAGGACCTGCCCTGCGTCGCACTCACCCGGCTGCAGAGCGGCGCCTGGGTGGCCGACTTCGGGCAGAACGCCTCCGGCTGGATCACTCTCACCGACCTCGGCCCGGTCGGCACCCGCACCGTGATCGACTACGGCGAACACCTCGACCCGGCCACCGGAGACCTGACCACCACTCACCTCGATATCCAGCTACCCGGCGACCCGGTCACCATCTTCGTCCAGCACGACGAGGTCACCTCCTCCGGCGCCGAAGGCGAGGTCTTCGAGCCCCGCCACACGGTCCACGGATTCCGCTACGCGCGCCTGGAGCGCGGCGACGCCCCGCTGAACACATCGAGCCTCACCATGCGGGTGGTCCACACCCACCTGCGCCCCACCGGTACCTTCACCTGCGCCAACGAGGACCTCAACCACCTCTACTCCGTGGCCCGTTGGAGCTTCAGGGGCAACGCCGTCGACGTACCCACCGACTGCCCGACCCGCGAACGCATCGGCTGGACCGGCGACTACCAGGTGTTCGCACCCACCGCCACGCGCCTCTACGACATCCACGGTTTCAGCCGCAAGTGGCTGCGCTCGGTCCGCGACGACCAGCTCGACGACGGGCGCATCGCCAACTTCTCGCCGGACGGACGACGCATCAAGCTGCACACCGATGCCCGCCTGGACTCGATGACCGGCTCCGCCGGATGGGGCGACGCCATCGTCCTCGTACCGTGGCTGCTGTATGAGACGTACGGCGACCGCCGGGCCCTCGCCGAGAACTGGGACGCGATGGTCCGCTGGGTCGACTTCGCACTCACCACCGCCAGCACCGCCCGCCACCCCTCCCGGGCGGCCCGCTCCGCCGAACCCCTCCCGCACGAGGAGTACCTCTGGGACGGCTCCTTCCACTGGGGCGAGTGGTGCGTACCGAAGCCCCGCGCCGCGGACGGCTCGCTCCTCGAACCGGAGCAGGACTGGATGACGACCGACAAGGGCGAGGTGGGTACCGCGTTCCTGTACCGGTCCTGTGCCACCCTTGCCGCGATCGCCGACGTCCTGGGCCGCGCAGCCGACAGCGTCCGGTACGCCCGCCTCGCCCAGCGGGTCAAGGACGCCTGGTGCACGGAGTTCCTGGACGGCACCGGCCGCACCACCGTCGACACCCAGGCGAGCTACGTCCGCGCCCTCTCCCTCGGCCTCGCCTCCGACAAGCTGCGTGACGCGGTCGCCGCACGGCTGGCCACGCTGATCCGCGAGGCGGGCACCCACCTGGGCACCGGCTTCCTGTCGAGCGCCGACCTGCTGCCCGTCCTCGTCGACACCGGCCACACCGACCTGGCGTACGAGGTCCTGCTCCAGCGGACCTCGCCGTCGTGGCTCGGCATGCTCGACCGCGGCGCCACCACCATCTGGGAGGAGTGGGACGGCGTCGACGACAACGGCGACGCGCATGAGTCGCTCAATCACTACAGCAAGGGCGCGGTCATCAACTTTCTGCACACCCATGTCCTCGGGCTGCGTCAGGCCGAGGGATCGGTGGCCTGGGAGCGGTTCGTCGTGGCGCCGGTGCAGTCTCCGTCGGTGGCTTGGGCGCGCGGCACGTTCGACAGCCCGCGCGGCACCATCTCGGTCGAATGGCACACCAGGGCGGAGGAGTTGGACATCACTGTCGATGTCCCGTCCACGTCCTGCGCCACTGTTGTCCTTCCCGACGGTGAGGAGCTGACGCTGAGGCCGGGTCGGTCACACATCACCAGGAAACACGCCCAAGGAGTTGCGCAGGTCCATCCCGCCCATTGACGGAGCCGCGACGACCTGGCCAGGGCGGGTCACGAGCACATGCCCAGTGAGCTTCTTCAGAGTTGCCTCCCCCTGGTGCGGAGCCTCGAAGAAGCTCACAGGTCGACTTCGGTGGCCTCGATGGCAAGCATGGGACACGCGTCGATAACATCACGGGCCAGTTCCGTATCGATCGCAGCCGGATCATCGATGAGTAGCTCCGCGGTTCCGTCGCGGACAGCAAAGAGGTGTGGTGCGACCGCCTCGCATGCACCGATGCCATCGCAGTTGTTGTTTATGCGGATCCGTGATCCCATCGCATCCTCCTTCGGACCGAGGCGTATATGCCTGAGGCGCCGAGCTGGGCCGGCGCCTCAG
>NZ_JBVIPA010000079.1:0-22807 GCF_055578365.1 Streptomyces sp. NPDC033131 | reverse complement strand
CTGTGGAGACGGTGTAAGACCTCAACGGGAGTCTTCCCGGACGGGGCGGTCGTCGGTGAAGCAGGAATCCCAGCGGGCGACCGCTGGAATCCCCCACTTTTAGGCGGGGGAGGAAGTCAAGCGGCGAAAAGGGGGATGAGCGTCCAGGACTACGTGGTCCGGACGCTCGTTCGCGACGACTTCGACGAGCGGTTCCAGTCCGCCGTCGAGGAGACGGAGAAGTTCTACGGGGTGACCTGAGCGGGTCCTACGTCAGACCCAGCGCCGGCATCAGGTAGAAGAACGCGAACACCGCGGACACCACGTACATCGCGGCCGGGATCTCCCTGCCGCGGCCGGCCGCCAGGCGCAGCACCACGAAGGTGATGAAGCCCATGCCGATGCCGTTGGTGATCGAGTAGGTGAACGGCATCATCACCATCGTCACGAAGGCCGGGATCGCGATGGTGGGGTCGGCCCAGTCGATCTCCCTGACCGAGCCGGACAGGATCAGGAAGCCGACCGCGAGCAGGGCCGGGGTGGCGGCCTGGGAGGGGACCATCGTGGCGATGGGCGTGAGGAAGAGCGCCACGGTGAAGAGACCGCCGGTGACGACGTTCGCGAAGCCGGTCCGTGCCCCCTCGCCGACGCCGGCCGTGGACTCCACGAACGCGGTGGTGGCGGAGGAGGAGCTCGCGCCGCCGGCGGCGACGGCGAGGCCGTCGACGAACAGGACCTTGTTGATGCCGGGCATCTGGCCCTGGGCGTCGGTCAGCTTGGCCTCGTCACTGACGCCCATGATCGTGCCCATCGCGTCGAAGAAGCACGACAGCAGCACCGTGAAGACGAAGAGGACGCCGGTCAGCACGCCGACCTTCGCGAAGCCGCCGAAGAGGCTGACCTCGCCGATCAGGCCGAAGTCGGGGGTCGCGACGGGGTTCCCGGGCCACTTGGGCGTGGTCAGACCCCAGGAGGGAACATCCGCGACCGCGTTGATGATCACCGCCAGGACGGTCATCGTGACGATCGAGATGAGGATCGCGCCCGAGACCTTGCGGACGATGAGGGCCAGGGTCAGCAGCGCGCCGAGGACGAAGACGAGCACCGGCCAGCCGTTGAGGTGACCGTCGCCGCCGAGCTGCAGGGGGACGGTGGTCTGGGCGGCGTCCGGGATGCGGGAGACGAAGCCGGAGTCGACGAGTCCGATCAGCATGATGAACAGGCCGATGCCGATGGAGATGGCCTTGCGGAGGCCGTAGGGCACGGCGTTCATCACGCGCTCGCGCAGGCCGGTGGCGACGAGGACCATCACGACGAAGCCGGCCAGGACGACCATGCCCATGGCGTCCGGCCAGGACATCCGGGGGGCGAGCTGAAGCGCGACGACCGAGTTCACACCGAGGCCGGCGGCGAGCGCGATCGGGACGTTGCCGACGACGCCCATGAGCAGGGTGGTGAACGCCGCGGACACCGCCGTCGCCGTGACGAGCCGGCCGTTGTCGAGCTGGTGCCCGTACATGTCCTTCGCGCTGCCGAGGATGATCGGGTTCAGCACGATGATGTAGGCCATCGCGAAGAAGGTGGCGAACCCGCCACGGATCTCGCGGGACAGCGTGCTGCCCCGCTCGGAGATCCGGAAGTGGCGGTCGAGGGCGCCGTAGGCGGGCGTACTGCCCGGCGGCTGGGGCGCGGGGACCTTGGCGGGGGCCGAGGTGGGCATGCGTGACCTTCGGTGTTCCGTACGAAGAGAAGCGTCCGGCAAGCAGCCGGACAAAAACAGATTCAGTATGAACATATGACCCGGTCGGCGCCATCTCCGCGCGTAGACCTGATCGCCTCGTAAGCTGTCCCCATGCAGAAGTGGACCCCCGAGCACGAGGCGCCGGAGCCCCTGGAGGGCCCCATCGTCCCCACCGTCATTGGCGGCACGATCCTCTGGTTCGTCCTCTTCCTGGTACAGCTCCCCTTCTACGGCTGGTTCGACGACCACGGCCACACGTGGTGGGTGTGGACCTGCCTCGCCGGGGCCGGCCTGGGCCTGATCGGCATCTGGTACGTCCGCAACCGCGAAGCGGCGATCAAACGGGCAGCCGAGCCCAAGTAACCAACCGGGGCCTCCGCCCCCATGCCCACCCACCACCCGTCTCGGTCGGCCGAATGCTCAGCACCCCCTCAGCCCGTCCGGCGCTCGAGGACGATGCCCTGCCGGGCCGAAGCGGGGCCCGGGGCACAGCCCTAACCTCTCAGCCCGTCCGGCGCTTGAGGACAAGGCCCAACGGGCCGAAGCGCCGCCGGCCCGCATCTCCCAGCCCGTCCGGCGCTTGAGGACAAGGCCCAACGGGCCGAAGCGCCGCCGGCCCGCATCTCTCAGCCCGTCCGGCGCTTGAGGACAAGGCCCTTCGGGCCGAAGCGGGGTCTGGGGCGCAGCCCCAGCGGGGTGCAGGGGCGGAGCCCCTGGCGGGGTCGAAGGGGCAGCGCCCCTGGGGATGGGACGGGTAAGGGCGGCGGGGGCGAGGAAGCGCTCGGCGTCGACCGCCGGGTGGGGCTGGTGCCGAGTGGCCACCGTCCCGTAGTACCACGGCACCACTCACCCCCCTCCCCCTCATCCCCAAGTCGGATCTTCCGCCCACTCACCGGGTGAAGCCGTAAATCCGCACGTACCGTCGAATGCATGACGCACATCGACGCGAGCGCCGAACTGGGCCCGGCGCGGCCGACGACGGTCACGGCCACGGTGACCGGACTGACCGCCGCCGAGGTCGCCGAGCGGGTCGCACGCGGCCAGGTCAACGACGTGCCGGTGCGCAGCAGCCGGTCCACCGTCGAGATCGTCCGTGCGAACGTCTTCACCCGGTTCAACGCGATCATCGGCGTGCTGTGGGTGATCATGATGTTCGTCGCGCCGTTCCAGGACAGCCTGTTCGGCTACGTGATCCTCGCGAACACGGGCATCGGCATCATCCAGGAGTGGCGGGCGAAGAAGACCCTGGACTCGCTGGCCGTGATCGGGGAGGCCCGGCCGACCGTGCGGCGGGACGGGATCGCCTCCCAGGTCGCCACCAGCGACATCGTGCTGGACGATCTGATGGAGATAGGGCCCGGCGACAAGGCCGTGGTCGACGGGGTGTGCGTCGAGTCCGACGGGCTGGAGATCGACGAGTCGCTGCTCACGGGGGAAGCGGATCCGGTCGTGAAACGCCCCGGGGACCAGGTCATGTCCGGGAGTTTCGTGGTCGCGGGCGGAGGCGCCTTCCAGGCGACCAAGGTCGGCCGCGAGGCCTACGCCGCCCAGCTCGCCGAGGAGGCCTCCCGGTTCACGCTGGTCCACTCCGAGCTGCGCTCCGGCATCTCCACGATCCTCAAGTACGTGACGTGGATGATGGTCCCGACCGCGATCGGCCTGATCGTCAGCCAGCTGTTCGTCAAGGACAACGACCTCAAGGACTCCATCGCCCGGACCGTCGGCGGCATCGTCCCGATGGTCCCGGAGGGGCTGGTCCTGCTCACCTCCGTCGCCTTCGCGATCGGCGTCATCCGGCTCGGCCGGAAACAGTGCCTGGTTCAGGAGCTCCCCGCCATCGAAGGGCTCGCCCGCGTCGACGTGGTCTGCCTCGACAAGACGGGCACCCTCACCGAGGGCGGCATGGACGTCACCGAGCTCCGGCCGCTCCAGGGGGCCGAGGAGCCGTACGTACGGAAGGTGCTCGGCGCCCTCGGCGAGTCGGACCCGCGGCCGAACGCCTCCCTCAAGGCGATCATCGACGCCTACCCGGACGGCGTGGACTGGCGCTGCACCGAGTCCCTGCCCTTCTCCTCCGCCCGCAAGTACAGCGGCGCCTCCTTCAGCGAGGGCGACGGCGAGATCAGCACGTGGCTCCTCGGCGCCCCCGACGTCCTCCTCGCACCCGACGACCCGGCCCTGACCGACACCGAGCGGCTCAACGAGCAGGGGCTGCGGGTGCTGCTGCTCGCGCGGGCCGTCCGTGACCTGGACGATCCCGAGGTCGGCCGGGGCGCCCGGCCCACCGCCCTGGTCGTCCTGGAGCAGCGGCTGCGGCCGGACGCGGCCGACACCCTGCGCTACTTCGACGAGCAGGACGTCCGGGCCAAGGTCATCTCCGGGGACAACGCGGTGTCGGTGGGCGCGGTGGCCTCGAAACTGGGACTCACCGGAACCACCATCGACGCCCGTCGGCTCCCCGCCGACCAGGAAGGGATGGCCACGGCCCTGGACGAGGGCACGGTGTTCGGGCGGGTCACCCCGCAGCAGAAGCGGGACATGGTGGGCGCCCTGCAGTCGCACGGGCACACGGTCGCGATGACCGGCGACGGCGTGAACGACGTGCTCGCCCTGAAGGACGCCGACATCGGCGTGGCGATGGGCTCGGGCTCGGAGGCGACCCGGGCGGTCGCGCAGATCGTGCTGCTCAACAACAGCTTCGCGACGCTGCCCTCGGTGGTCGCGGAGGGCCGGCGCGTCATCGGCAACATCACGAGGGTCGCGACGCTCTTCCTCGTGAAGACGGTCTACTCCGTCCTGCTGGCGATCCTGGTGGTGTGCTGGCAGGTCGAGTACCCGTTCCTGCCCCGGCACCTGACCCTGCTGTCGACCCTCACCATCGGCGTCCCGGCCTTCTTCCTCGCCCTCGCGCCCAACAAGGAACGGGCGAAACCCAACTTCGTACGGCGAGTGATGCGGTACTCGATCCCCAGCGGCGTGGTGGCCGCCACGGCGACCTTCACGACGTATCTGCTCGCCCGCCACCACTACACGGGCAGTGGCGCGCTGGACGCGGAGACCAGTGCCGCGACGCTGACGCTGTTCCTGGTCTCGATGTGGGTGCTGGCGATCGTCGCCCGCCCCTACACCTGGTGGCGCATCGGGCTGGTGGCCACGATGGGTGCCGGGTTCCTGCTGGTCCTGATCGTGCCGTGGCTGCAGGAGTTCTTCGCGCTGAAGCTGGTCGGCGTGACGATGCCGTGGATCGCGGTCGGCATCGCGGCGGTGGCGGCGGTCGCCCTGGAGGTGCTGTGGAGGGTGGTCGACCGCCGCGTCCCGGCCTAGGGCCTGGGGGAGTTACTTCACGTCGACGTAGTCACCGACGGCGCTGACCGCCGGCGTCGTCGTGGTGCCGGCGAAGCTGAAGCGCCAGTAGCCGTCGTAGCCGGCGGTGGCGGTGGCCTTCAGGTTGCCGTAGGAGTCCGAGTACACCGTCTTGACGGTGGTGTACGTGGTGGTGCCCGCCTTGCGGAACTGGAGCTTGACGGGCTGGTTGGTGTAGCCGTGGTAGTGGCCGTCCTCCCAGTTGGCGCGGGACAGCTTGCCCGTGGAGGTGATGGTCTTGCCCTTGTAGACTGGCTCGGGGCCGGCGTTGACCGTCAGCTTGGAGTAGCGCTGGACCTTGGTGGTGCCGAGGCTGCCCTGGTCGGTTTCGCCCTGGTCGCTGTAGGTGAGGGCCAGCGCGCCGGCCGTCCAGGTGCCGGCGTCGGCGTTGAGCAGTTCGCCCTCGGCCGGGTAGATGTTGATGTCGCCCTTGCAGCTGGCGACGGTCGACGAGGTCGCGGTGCAGGTCGCCGGGTAGTCGCCCAGCAGCACGTTGCTCGGGGAGTCGTACGAGCCCTTGTAGATGACGGGGCCGGTGGCGAAGTCGTCGGAGGTGATGTCGACGTCCGTGCCGTGGGTCATCGTGTAGGTGACCGAGGTGGTGACCTCGTTGGTGGTGCCGACCTTGATCGCACTGGCGATCTTGAGGTTCGAGAAGGTGACGTCCGGGTCCGCAGCGTCGGCGGCGGTGCTGAACGTCGTGTTGCCGGAGCCGGCGGCGTGCGCCGCGGCGAAGGCCTTCGTGGCGCCCGTACGGTAGGACGACGAGGTGTCGGCGGCCTGTGCGACCGGCGCGACGAGAGCGGACAGAGCCAGGGCGCCGGTGACGGCGGCCACGGTGGCACGAATGCGCATGTGCGTTCCCCAGGGGGAGAAGTGAGCTAGGAGTCTGTTGACTCACGCGATCAGATCCGCGACACATGTACCTGGTTGTACGGTCGAATCCGGATTTTGTGTCCGGGATACCAACTCCTTGCGAAGCGCAGAGAAAAGGCCGGCCCCGGATGGATTCCGGGGCCGGCCGCAACGCGTCGCGTGTTTACTTCACGTCGACGAAGTCACCCGCGGCGCTGACCGCCGGGGTGCTGGCCGTACCCGCGAAGCTGTAGCGGAAGTAGCCGTCGGTGGCCGCCTTCACGGTCGTGCTCAGGTTGCCCGTGGAGTTCGTCGTGATGGTCTTCACCGTGGTGTAGGTGGTGGAGCCCTTCTTGCGGAACTGCAGCTTCACCGGCTGGCCGGAGTAACCCGCGTACTTGTGGGTCTCCCAGTTGGCGCGGGACAGCTTGCCCGTGACGGTGATGGTCTTGCCCTTGACGACCGGCTCCGGCGAGGCGTTGACCGTCAGCTTGGAGAGGCGCTGGAGCCTGGTGGTGCCCAGCCCGTCCTGCTCGACGTAACCGACCTTGCTCCAGTCGGTGTCCTCGGCCTCGGGGTCTTCGCCGTTCAGGGCGATGGCGTAGCCGCCGACCTTCCACGTGGTGGCGAAGGAGTTGATCAGCTCGACGTCCGGGTAGACGTCGATGGTGCCCTTGCAGTTGGCGGTGGTGGTCGAGGTCGCCGTGCAGGTCGGCCACTCGTCGCCGTAGAGGGTGTAGTCGTAGTCCGCGTAGGACGCGCCACGGTAGAGCTCGACGTCCATCAGGAAGTCGGAGGCGTTGAGGTTGACGTCCGCCGCGTGCGTGACCTTGTACGTCACCGGGACGGTCACCTGGGCGGCGACGCCCGCGACGATCGGCTTGCCGTTGTTGATCTTCACGCCGGAGAAGGACAGGTCGAGCGCGTACGGCTCGCCGATGTCGGCGGCGGCGAAGGCGCTCTTGCCGGCAGCCGACTTCGCGGCCTGGACGGTCTTCTGGATGTCGGACTTGCTGGGCGACGCGCTGTCGGCCTGTGCGGCCGGTACTACGAGGGCGGACAGGGCCAGGGCGCCGGTGACGGCGGCCACGGTGGCACGAATGCGCATGTGTTCCCCACGTGGAGAAGGGGCCCCGGCAGTGGTCGTTCCCTACGGCTCGTCGTCGCACGGGGCCCAAGTGATGATGGAGCCTGTTGGCTCACGTGATGAGATCCGCGACGCATGTGAATGGTTGTACGAAGTTTTGGAGATTTTTTGACGGACCTTCAGGAGAAGACCAGAAGACTTCCGGGACACATGGCTACGGGGGCCGTCCGGCAGGACGGCCCCCGTAGCCACGTCATGTCATGTCACGTCATGAGACGTCATCGCATCAGTCGAACCAGCGGTCCCGTGCCAGCTCCCCCGTACGCGACGGATCCTCCATCAACGCCGCCACCTCGAACCGCCGGGGCCACTGCCCCGCCGCCCAGGCGAGGCCCGCGGCGACGCCCTCCAGGGTCGCGGCGTGCAGGGTGCCGTCGTTCGTCAGGCGCCAGTCGATCTCCACGCCGTCGACGAAGAGTTCCTCGTGCTCGACGTACGTGGCAGGGGTCCGCGCCCCCAGCAGCAGCCGCACCGACTCCGGTACGTCGTGTTCGGTGCCCTCGGAGTCGACTCCTCCGGTGACGGACTCGCTCAGCCGGCGCACCTGGAACAGTTCGGCCAGCTCGGCGGCGCGGGCGGGCCGTACGGGCAGCAGCGGGACGCCCTCGGTGAAGGGCAGCAGGTCGGGCGAGTCGACGACCACGGCGTCGGCGGCGTCGACCACCTCGACCCGCCCGTCGACGACGGCGCGCAGCTCGTCCGGCAGGGTCACCTGCTCGGGGTCCAGCTCGGCCAGCGCGCTGTACAGGGCGTGCAGTTGGGCACCGGTGACGTCCCGGTCCGGGTCGGCGAGCCGGTCAAGGAGTTCGGCGGCGCCGCCGGGCTCGTCGAGCAGCGCGGCCACGGACGTCCGTACGCCCAGCGCCCGCAGCACCTGCTCGTCGTCGAACCCGGTCGCGTCGGCCTCGTCGTACAGCCCGCGCAGAAGCGGGTCGCCGCCGGCGGCGAGGAGCCCGGCGGGGCGGCGGCCGTCGAGCACCGGGTGCCCGCGCAACCACCACGCGGTGTAAGGCCGTACGACCTCGTGCGTGCCGTCCGGCAGCAGCATCCGCACCTGCTGGGTGAGCGCGTCACGCAGGGGCGGCTTGGAGAGGAGCGCGAGCGCCTGCGGCCACTTGTCGTCGTCGACCAGGTCCAGGTCGCGTACGGCGACCAGCTCGGTGGCGACGGGCGGTACGGGCGTGTCCGGGAAGCGGTCGAGGATGTCCTCGCACCACACGTCGACGGCGTCGAGCAGACCGACGTCGTCCGGCTCGGCGAAGTCGCTGTCGCGGGGCTCCAGTTCGTCCGGGTCGAGGACCACGTCGGTGGCGCGGACCAGGGCGAAGTTGGCGAGGACGCCACAGGCGGCCAACGGCTGCTCACCCCACCTGTCGGCCAGCTCGGGGTCGATGGAGGCGAGTTCGTCCTCGCGCATGACCTGGTGGAACGGGCTGCCGGGGAGGACGAGTTCGCTCGCCGGGGACAGTTCCCCGTCCTCGTCGGGGAGGGCGAGGGCGCCGAGCCAGGGCTCGTCGCCGGGTTCCAGGTCCGCGTCCCGGACCAGCGCGAGGACGGTGTCGGCCAACTCCTCGGCGTCGGGCGCGTCCTGCTCCCAGTCCAGTCCGCCCTCGTCGTCGAGCGAGGCTGCGACGGCGGCCCGGACCTGCGGGGTCGTGAGCACGGCCCGGGCCGTGGCCGGGAGGGCGCCCAGCTTCTCCAGCAGGGGGTGGGCGGCGTCCGGGTGGGCGACCTTGAGGCCGAGCCGGGCGAGGACCTGGGGGTCGATGCGGGCGGCGTCGGCGGTGGGCAGCAGCACCTGGCGGGGCCCGATCGTGGTGCGTCCGTCGGCGAGCGGCACGGGCAGCCCGGACAGCCGGTCCGGATCGACGCCGGCCAGGCTGTCGTACAGCCGCCGCCACCAGTCGGGCTCCTTCTCCAGTCCGGCCAGCCGGTCGACGGCCTCCGTCAGCGGGACCCGGGCGACCCCCAACGTCCGCAGCTCCACACGCCGTTCGAGCCCGGCGGGCAGGAGGGTGGGCAGCACCTCGGCCAGCACCCGGACGGTGTCGGACCCGGCGCCCTCGACGATCTCGGCGTCACGGGGACGGAGGGACTCGGGCAGGTCCTCGTCCTCTGAGGCATCTGCTGAGGGCTCCACGGCCGGCGGCAGGAAGGAGGTCCGCGGCAGCCGCTCCAGGATCGCCTGGCGCAGCGCCCCGTCCAGCTCGCCCTTGCCCAGCGGGCCGGGCACGAGGTCGATGATGCCGGCGGCCACCGGGCGCCAGTCGGCGAGGAGTCCGGCGTACGCGTCGGCCGCCCGCTGCACGAGGAAGTCGGTCAGCGGACCGGGGGCCGCGTGCCGACGGGTCGTGTCCAGCGGCAGGGACGCGATGAGGAGCGCGGGGACGCCCAGGGGCTCGTCGCTGGGGGTCGGCGCGTGCACGAAGGGGGTGGTGCGGGGCCGGGCGGGCGTGCCGTCCTCGTCGACCGGCACGGCCCAGGTGACCGACCAGTGCGGTCGCAAACGTTCCTCGACGGGCCGGTCGGCGAGCAGATCGGGCGTGAGCGGCCCGTACCCCACGGCGGTACGCCACCGGGTCGTACCGTCCCGCGAGTCCTCTACGACGGTGAAGTCGCCGTCGGTCCGACGCCGCAGCGTCCGCGGGGCGTCCCCCTCGACCTCGATCACGACCTCCTCCAGCCCCGGCAGGGCGAGGAGCAGGGCGTCGTCCACGGCGGCGAGGAGGCGTCCGGCGAGGTCGGCGGCGGCCGGGTCGCGCAGGGGCAGGATGACGGCCGTGTCGTACGGGTCGGGAGCGGTGCCCTCGGCGGCGAACGGCAGCCGCAGCAGGGGCACGTGCCCGTCGCGCCGACGGACCTCGTCCCCCAGCCCCGGACTGTGCCGGGCGACGTCCGCGGCCAGCTCCCGGGCCTCGGCGAGGGACCAGCGGACACCGCCGTGCCGCCCGACGACCGCGGGTTCGTCGGTGACGGAGAGGACGGCCGCGAAACCGACGCCGAAGCGGCCGATTGAGGGGGTGTCGCGCTTGGCGGAGGCGCGGAGGGTGGCCAGGGACTCCACACCCGCCGCGTCGAGGGGGGCACCGGTGTTGGCGGCCACGAGGACACCCTCACGAAGGGTGAGCCGGAGCCGCCCGGGCACCCCTGCCCGGCCGGCCGCGTCGGCGGCGTTCTGCGCGAGCTCCACGACGAGCCGGTCCCTGTACCCACCGAGGACAAGATCCTCCTCGGCGTTTGCGTCCTCGCGGAAGCGAGCGGGACTGGTGGCCCAGGCGTCGAGCACGCCTCGCCTGAGACGGGCGGTCCCGAAGGGGTCAGCACCCTCGGCCGCGGGCCGCACGAACTTACTCACGTTGACTCTCCTCATCGGCGTGACGATGAAGGTACCGCTCGGAGGGCGGGGGTGCGTGGGCCGCCTGGGCGGATCGGTGTCGCGGGCGGGCCGGGCGTCATCCCGGGGCCCGACCTTTGGCCAGAACCGCATTGCGGATGCAACGCGCCGATTGATACAGATGATCGAGTCGGTGGCGTGTGGGAGCAGTGGGGGCGAGTGGCGGGGTGCTCAAGCCGGGAGAAATACCGCAGTTCCGGGGCGACTTGGATCAGTTGGAGATCGACTGCGCGGACCTGAGGAAGGACGCGGGCAACGTCCGTAAGACCGGCGAGGACGTCCACTCCCGATTCCAGGGGCTGTCGGCGTACTACGTCGCGTCGGAGGCGGAGGAGCTCTTCGCCAAGACGAAGCCGGTCGCGGACCGCGCGGACGCGTTCGCCGGCGACCTCGAGACGGTGACCGGCGCCCTCTCGTCGTATGCCACCGAGGTCCGCCCCCTGGCGGCCAAGCTGGAGGAGCTCAAGGCGAGGGCCGGGACGTTCGTGTCGTCGGTCAGGGACGACGACGAGTGGGAGTACGACGAGGACAAGGTCGACGAGCACAACCGGATCCGGGACGAGATCACGGCGACGGTGGCGGCGTTCTGGGCGGCGGAACGCACCTGCCACAACAAGATCACCGCCTTGTGGGGCGGGGCGCAGATGGTCGCCGGGGACGGCTCCGACCGCAAGGACCAGTACGGCTTCTCGGCCCAGGACATGAAGAACGCCAAGGTGCCGTGGGGTGACCCGGTGGAGGAGAAGCACCACTGGTACGAGGTCGGCCACTGGGTGAAGTCGTTCGTGTGGGACGGGTTCATCGTCGACGGCGTCTGGGGCACCGTCAAAGGCCTGGGCACGCTGGTGGGCTTCGGCGGCTGGGACGCGATGGGCCAGGCCTGGAAGGGCCTCGCGCAACTCGGCGCAGGCATCGGCCTCACCATGAACCCGATTTTGGGCACGGCGTTCTGGCTGCTGCCCGAGGACAAGCTCCCGGCCTCGATCCGCGATTCGCGCACGGCGATGAAGGAGACGGGCAAGGCCCTGCTGGCGTGGGACGAGTGGGGCAGGAACCCCGGCCGCGCCGCCGGAGCGGTCACCTTCAACGTGCTGACGACGGTGTTCACGGGCGGTGCGGGTGCCGGGGTGTCGGGCGCGGGCAAGGCGGGCGCGGCGGCGAAGGCGCTGTCGGTGGCGGGCAAGGCGAGTCACTTCGTGGACCCCATGACCTACGTCGCCAAGGCCGCCGGTGCGGGCCTGTCGAAGATCGGCGACATCAGCAAGGGACTGCGGGGCGTGGGCGCGGTCCACGTCCCGCCGCTCCCGGAAGGCGCCTTCACCCTCCCCGAGGGCTCGTTGACCCTCCCGGACGGCACGGTGAGGCTGCCCGAGGGCGCGGCGATCCCGGAGGGCGCGACCCGGCTGCCGGACGGCACCGTCCAACTCCCCCACGACACCCTGGCCCTCCCCCCGGGCACGACGAAACTGCCGAGCGTGGACGGCTCCCCGGCCCAGTACATGGACGGCAACGGCAACCTCCTCGACCAGCACGGCAAGGTGCTCGACGGCGTCGACAACGCGCCGAGGGACGTGGTGGACGGGCCGGCGTCGGGCGCCCCGGCAGCAGGCGCGGACGTGCCCCGAGTCGATTCCCCGGCCAGGGAACCCGCCCTGGTGGGCGCGGGTGCCCGCAGCGCCGACCAGGCGGGCCAGTCGGTGCGGCTTGGCGACAGTGTGGGCGGCGACCTCGGCGATGTGGGCCGGGTGCCCGACAACACAGGGGTACGCGCGGGTGGTGACAACGCCCCGACTGCCCACGCCGGAGGCGACCTCCCCGGCAGCGGAACCGGCAACCACCTCCCCGGAGGCAGCGCGGGCGACCAACTACCTGGCGGAACAGCTCACGAGCCCGAGACGGGCCCGTCTGCCGGCCATGAAACGCCCAGCGGTCGTGGCGGCGCACACAGCAGTGGCGGTGAGGCGCATGAGGCACCCGTCGGCGGCCACGAGCAGCCGTCTTCAGGCGGCCACACTGAGGGGCACACGGCCGGTGGCCACCGAGAGGCGCCCGCCGACGGTGGTTCGAGAAGCCCGGACACCGACGCGTCCAGTGGATCAGGCTCACACGGTGGCGTGGCGAACTGGGAGCGTCCCTCTCATGAGTCGGGGCCGATGGAGCGTGGCGGCGATACCGAGCAGCAGATCCGTGACCAGTTGCGTCGATCGAGTGTGAAGCCGGACGACTTGGAGCGGGTTCTGACTAACCTTTCCAACGACCCGGCGGGCAAAGAGATTGCTGACACGATCGCATCCGGCAGGTTCAAGGGACTCGATAATTACGGTCAGGTCGTATCCAGCCTGAGCCATGCAGACAAGATGTCCGGCGGCATAGAGCAGCTGCGTCTCGGTAACCGGCTGTACGACAGCGGGATCCGCGACATATCCTTCGAGGTCAAGGGGGGCGTGGAGATAAAGTCGGGGGTTACGACGGCCGACGGAACAGATCTCGACGTGATGGCCCGGGATATGGACGGCAAGACTCACGGGTATCAGTTCAAGGAAATCCAGAACCCGAAGAGGGTCGTGAAGAAGATCTTCGAAAACATGAAGCAAATGGAGAATTCCGGCGCCGACTTCAACACGTTCGTGGTCGACACGAAGGGCACATTGGCTGATCATGTGGCCCTCCGCACAGAGCAGCGTCTCGTGGACGTGTACGGCAAGACTGGAATCCAGTTCGTGATTCGCGTCGAGGACGGGGTCCTGACCATCCCGCCCGGCGGTAAATTCATGCCGGAGGGAACACTGTGAAAGCCACCACCCCTGTCGCCCGCTGGACGTGGGGACGCGATCACGACGCCGGCAGCAGCGTGGCCGCCTGCCTGCATGAACTATTCACCGCGTACGCCGTCCTGAGCGAGCACAAACTCATGGTCGGTACACCGCGTGTGTCCGTGTCCGTCCACGAGGCCGGCGCGAAGAACACCTACCTTTTCCAAGGCGAATTCGAGCCAGAGGCAACCTCCCCTCCCGCGGACGCTGCGGCGGAACTGGCCGAGAGGATCGAGGCCTCTATGCGTCCCGGCGAAATCGGGTCAGTGTATGCGGGCGCCAGTAGCGGCGGCGAGGTGGTGATCGGAAACGACACCCATGAGGAGGCGGACCTCTTCCGGCTGGGAGCCTCAACGCTGTTCGATTACATCAGCGTGGATCTGGTGACGCACACTGATGTCTGGTTGCCGTACGACCTCAAGGGATGGCCTCAGCCCGACGTCTGCGCAGCCAACGGTCCGCGCCTCTCCGCGGCCCTGCGCGATCTTTCCGAGGCACTCGACTCGGAGACGGACCCGGACGATCCGACGTACTTCGCGAAGCCGAACGAGACCGGCGCCGAGAACTTCTTCGACGAGAACGCCAACGCGCTGGATGTATGGGGGAGCTTCGAAGTCCCCTATCGATATGGGATGTTCACGCAGACGCCTGGTTTCGGACGGATCGGATACCGACGCACGGTCGAGGGTGACGTCCGGTACGTGCCGGTCAAGGGCGATCGCGATGACGTGCTCGGCTATCTGTGGGTCTCCGACTCCGAACCGGCAGCGAGCTTCGAGCCGCGGGACGTCGGCGACGACACGGCCTACCATGCCGGGTTGATCTGGCTGCAGCGTCTGCGATCCGCGTACGACCGGGGCCTGTCCCCGGCAGCAGCCTTGGTCGAGTTGTCCGCCATGCCGGACGACAAGGGCGCAGGCCAAGTGGACCCGACATCCGAGCCTCGCACCGCTGCACTCACCGCCCTGCGCGACCGCGAGGCTGGCTGACAACCGTGACCCGGGCTTCCCACGTCCTGCATCGACGGCCAGATCTATCCATAAGGGATCCAGATGTCCATCTTGATGCGCGCACCTCAGGAGTGTGCGTCCTGGGAATGGGAGCTGGACGGCTTTGCGCCGCCAGGAATTGACTCGGCACTGATCGTCGCGTCGCGAATGTCGTGCCTGTTGAGGGAGCACAGGTTGCTCGAGCCGAGCGGGCTCGAGTGGAAGTGGCTCGAATTCGGCCGCGGCAGTATCGGCGTGACCACGAAACTCGCCCTAAGGGGCCACCTTGACGCGGTCGATCTTGGGCAGAAGATCCAGGAATGCCGCCCTGCAGGGTTCCCGAATGCCGAAGTCAGTGTCTTGACCGTTGTCGGCCGCGGGCACTGGTTCAACGCTGAGAGCAAGGAGCACGTCGAGCCTGATCTTGTCTCAGTGACCGTGTCTCCAGATGAGCGTCATCTCGCTGCAGAAGTTGCCGTATTCCATGATATTTGGGGATACTGCGACTTCACTGGAACTCCTCACCCAGAGGTTCAGAAGCGGAATGCTCCTCGGCTGGCTGCGGCACTGCAGGCACTCGAGGCGCTTCTCGGTACAGCCGCCCAGCCAGGCGATCCGACCTACTTCGGGCGGGCGGAAGGGTACGGAGTCGAGACACCGGATCTGATCGACGGCCGGGGCCCAGACCTCACCGACATGCTCTGAGGAAATACCGAGGTCAGCCCCCGGACGCGTACATCACGAAGTCCGCCCACGCGGCCGGCGTGACCGCGAGCCGGGGGCCCTCGGTGTGCTTGGAGTCGCGGACGTGGATGGTGTCGGGGGTGGGGGCGATCTCGACGCAGGAGTCGCCCTCATTGCCGTCGCTGTAGCTGCTCTTGAACCACGCCAGGTCAGAGGCGTCGCCGGCGGGGGCCTTGCGGTTCATGTGTCTCCCAGCAGTTGCTCGATGAAGGCCAGCGACTCCCGTGGCGGGAGAGCCTGCGCCCGGATGGTGCCATACCGCAACTCAAGGATGCGGAGCTGCCTCGGGTCGGAGCTCGGCCGACCGTTGAATGCGCCTTCGGCGCGCCCCACCGCCGTGCCGTCCTCGAACTTCAGCAACTCGATCTTGCCGTCCAGACCGGGGTGGACTTCACAGTGCGTCGGCATCACCTGAAGCGTGACGTTGCGCAACCGGCCCACCTCCAACAGGCGTTCGAGCTGCTGTCGCCACACCATTGTGCCTCCGAGGGGCCGCCGTAGCGGTGCCTCCTCCAAGACGAAGCTGAGCGAGGGCGCAGGTCGCCTTTCGAAGATGGACTGCCGGGCCACCCGAGCGGCCACCATCCGCTCGACCTCATCCTCCGAGTACGGAGGCTGCCGCGACTCGAACGCGACCCTCGCGTGTGCCGCCGTCTGCAACAGCCCACTAATGCTGTGGCACACGTACACGCCGAGCTCGACCGCCCTGGCCTCCATCTGGGCCAGGTCCCGCACCTTCTTCGGATACCGGACCCTCTTCACGTCCTCCTTCATCGCGGCGAGCAGCCCACCCGCCCCCAGCACCTCGTCGGCCCTGTCCAGATACTCGCCCCGAGGGATCCGCTTCCCGCCCTCGGTCGGGTAGCCGGGGCCCATTGCTGGGACCCCGGCCCCCTCAGAACCGGGCATGCGGCTTTCACCGCACCACGGCTCAAGCAGGTCACATGGGCCTGCCCGCATCCGCGCCTTCGAGCGCGTGATGCTGCTGGTGGCATTGCGAGTGCAGGAGTTCGAGGTTCTTCAGGTCGTTTCCGCCGCCGTGCTTTCGGTGCACGATGTGGTGCACGTTCAGCGTCCGGCGGACGGCGTCGAACCAGGACACCCAGTCGTGCACGTTGTCCGGTTCGAACTCGGCTCCTTCGACAAGATCGAGGCCGCATCGTGCGCATCGGCCCTTCTGGCGGACGGCAAGAGTCTGGACAAACTTGTTCTCCAGCCTCAGTTTTGTCCGCTTGGCCGCGCGCTCGGCCCAGTAGTCGGCCAGCGCCGGATCGTCCTTGGAATGGGTTCCAAGGACCAGCACGTGCCGGACGATACTGGTCATCGCGGCGGGTTTGATGTGCACCGAACCTTCTCCGAAGATCCAGCGGTTCTCACTCCCGGGAATCCGCTTGTCCCAGTACCGGGCCGCGATCCACTGCTTTCCCTTCCGCCGATGCTGCCTGCTCGCCCAGTTCCACAACTGTCCGAACATGATCCGATCGAGGTCGCTGAAAGCCCTCTTGGAGCTCCAGGGGCGGTAGTACATGGTCCATCCCCGGACGAACGAGTTCATCGCGCGGATCAGCCGACCCGCTGGACTTCCCCGATGCGTCCGGGCGATGTCACGGATACGTTCCCTGGCCTTCATTACCGCGTCCTTGCTCGGTGTCACAAGGGTGTAGCCGTTGGCGTAGGTCCGGATCGTGCACCCGAGGAAGTCGAAGCCATCCGTGAGGTGTCGGACTTTCGTCTTCTCCTCATTGAAAGCCAGACCCCTCGGCGTGAACCATTCCTTGAGCCGCCGATACGCCTCGTGCGCGGCCTGCTCCGTGTGACAGATGACCACGAAGTCGTCCGCATACCGCACAAGTGCCGGGGAATCTTCCTTGACAACGCGGGAACCCCGCTGCTTCTTCCAGGACACCCCGGCTGCCTTCTCCATTCCGTGCAGAGCAATGTTGAGCAGGAGCGGACTGATGACCCCTCCTTGCGGGGTGCCTTCCACCGTCGGCGCGAAGACTCCCCTGTCCATCACTCCGGCCTTCAGCCATCCCTCGATCGCGTCCCTGGCGGGGAAGCTGCCGATGGACCGCATCAGGTGCGCATGGTCGATCCGGTCGAACGCCGCCGACAGGTCGGCGTCCAGCACCCATCTCCGGAGGCTGGCAGGCTTGCCCACCACCTGGAAGATGGCCGCCAGGGCGTCATGACATCCCCGGCCGGGACGGAAGCCGTAGCTTCGCGCCTCGAAACGCGCCTCCCACTCAGGTTCCAGGGCGTTCTTCACCCTGGCCTGGTGGACCCGGTCCCGGATAACCGGGATACCGAGCGGGCGCATCTTCCCCTTCGCCTTTGGAATCTGTACTCGCTTGACCGGGCGGGGCCGGGTGGCCCCGTCCCGCAGGAGATGGCGGGCGAGCCGACCCCGCAACTTCGGGTTCAGCGCCGTTTCCCCGTCCACCCCAGAGGTTTTCCGCCCCCGACTCACCTGTGTGACCCGCCGCACGCTGAGCAGCGTGTTCGCGGCCGACCTCATCATGAGCTTCTGGAGGTTTCGAACCTTCTTCATGTCACCAGCTTGGGCGGCCTTGAAGATCCTCTGTCGCAATCTCGTTACTTCACGGTCGACCCGACCCCAGTCGATCTGATGCCAGGCGTCCGCGTCGTCGACAGCTCCGTTCCAGAAAGGCGCCGACCCATTCTCATGTTCCACACGCCCTCCCTGTCCAACTTGCACTGTCATGAACTCGATTCGTCGTCGGTACTTCAAAGACCCACCCGGTCCGCTTGGGCGTCCTTTCGGACCCGGGCATCAGCCCGGTATCCGCCGAGTTATAGCCGGAGGGTGGAGCCCCTGTATCCGACCTTTCCCCTTGCCTTTCGGCGTGGCGGCATTCGCTTCTCGAACCATCCTTTTCCCGCAGAGGAGTTCAGCCTTCGTTGCCTCCGGCCTACCCAGAGGGACCTCTACGGGGTTTCCCTGTTCCACACACACGAGATACGTCCGGGGTGGATGCCCTCTCTGACCCGGGAGCCGCGGTGACCTACTCCAGATAAGCTAGTAGTGCTTGGTCAGGTCCATTCGCCAGTGGCGTGTCCGTTTGATCGGTTGGGTCGTTGAGCGGGTGTGCTGGGTGGGGAGTTGGCCGCGGTCCGGTGTGATCTGGAGGACTTCGCGGCGGAGATGTTCGAGCCGTTCGCGCGGGCGGATCAGCGCCGGTGGGGCGAGGTGTATCTGCGGGGGCTGTTGCTGGACGGGCGGCGCAAGTCGGTGGAGCCGATGGCCGCCCGGCTGGGTGAGGACGGCAACCGGCAGGCTCTGGCCCACTTCATCACCACCAGCCCGTGGGAGGCGGCGCATGTGCGGGCCCGCCTCGCCTGGCGGATGCAGCAGGTGATCACGCCGACCGCGCTGGTCGTCGATGACACCGGCTTCCTCAAGGACGGGGACGCCTCGGCGTGCGTGGCCCGGCAGTACACCGGAACCGCGGGCAAGGTCACCAACTGCCAGGCAGGGGTGTCGCTGCATCTGGCCTCCGACGCAGCGTCGGCGGCCGTCGACTGGCGCTTGTTCCTGCCCGAGAGCTGGGACCCCGCCTCGCCGAAGGCCGATCCGGCCAAGGTGGCCCGCCGCACGAAGTGCGGCATCCCCGAAGAGGTCGGTCATGTCGAGAAGTGGCAGCTGGCCCTGGACATGATCGACGAGACGAGGTCGTGGGGCATCGAGGTCCCCCTCGTCGTCGCCGACGGAGGCTACGGCGATGCCGCGGTCTTCCGCCTCGGCCTGGAGGAACGCGGCCTTGACTATGTGGTGGGCATCTCCACCACGACCACTGCCCAGCCGGAAGAAGCCAGGCCCCACATCCCGCCCTACGGCGGCCGCGGGCCTCGACCGCAGCCCGTTTACCCCGAGCCGGCCCAGGCCGTGAAGAAGCTGGTCATCGAGGCCGGCAAGCGGGCCGCAAAGCCGGTGCAGTGGCGGGAAGGCTCCCGCCCGGGCAGCGGCCGCAGCGGCCTGAAACGGATGTACTCGCGGTTCGTGGCCCTGCGCATCCGTCCCGCCGGACGCGAGATCCGCAAGAACACCGACGGACCCGAACTGCCCGTGCGCTGGCTACTGGCCGAATGGCCCGTCACCGAGCCCGAACCCGTCCAGTTCTGGCTGTCCAACCTGCCCGCCGAGACCCCGCTGGCCACCCTCGTGCGCACCGCGAAGCTGCGCTGGCGCATCGAGCACGACTACCGCGAGATGAAGCAGGTCCTGGGCCTGGCCCACTTCGAGGGCCGCACCTGGCGAGGCTGGCACCACCACGTCACCCTCGTCTCCGCAGCCCACGCCTTCTGCACCCTCCAACGCATCACCCGGTCCCCAAAAGAGACGGCGCCGGCCTGAGCCTCTACAAGGTCGCCCGCGAACTGCAGCTACTCCTCGCGGTCTGGACCGGCGCCTGCCCCACCTGTCACCGCGACATACCCACAGCGATACCGACCTGACCAAGCCCTACTAGATGTCGTCCGGAGTCGCGCAGGGATTCTCTCCCGATAGCTCCTAGACCGCCTCGACTGATCCCACTGAGGCGGCTGATCTTTACGAGTCCTCATCAAGGGTTCACTTGTGTTCACCCGTCCGGACTTTCCCCGACCCGTACCGATCCAGTGGTCGTCTCGGCCTTCGGTCTGCTGGCCAGGCTCCGCACCAAGGAATTACTTCCTCCGCACGCTGGCTGGGGAATCGACCAGTTGGTCACAGGTCGAAAGCGTCGATATCTCCGTCCCAACGCTTGCTCGGTTGTGCGGCTTTCAGGTCGCACATCTTGTAGACCATGTCCTCGCCGTATCCGACAGCCTCCCCGAACTGCACGGCCCGCATCCCCACCGCCTCGCGTCGCAGCTTCAGCTGTCGGCCGACGGTCGCGACGACCGCCACGCCCCAGTCATCGTCCGGGTCCATCTCCCACCCCGGCTCGTCCGCCTCACTCTTGAGCCGCCGCACTTCGCCGTCCACGGACATTGCGCACCTCTCCGTCGTGCCGCCACACCTCAACGGCCCCTACCCGTACGGCCGTTCCGGACAGCCCGGACACCACCGGACAACGTCCGGACAGTCACCGTACGCAACGGAGTCGTCACTGTTCACGGTAGGCGCGGGCGGCCACTCTGAGTGACGTGATCCACGAAACCGCCGCCCCCGTCCGCAACTTCAGCGTGCAGCTGTCCCCCACGCCCCGCGGCGCCCGCCTCGCCCGTCTGCTCGCCACCGAGCAACTGCGCTCGTGGCAGCTCCCCCTGGACCCGGCACGCCACCTCGTCGCCGAACTCGCCGCCAACGCCGCCACCCACAGCCGCGTCCCCGGCCGGGATTTCCAAGTCACCCTCTACGTCGTCGCCGACACCCTCCGCATCGAGGTCACCGACACCTGCGGCGACCGCCTGCCCAGCCTCCAAGTCCCCGACCCCGACGCGGAGTCAGGCCGAGGGCTCGTCCTCGTCGAGGCGCTCGCCGACCGCTGGGGCGTCGCCCGGGGGCCGCACCCGCGCAAGACCGTCTGGGCGGAACTGAATCTCCGGCACTCAGAAACGCGGGCTTCGGTGACAGGGGCGCCTTCCCCAAAGAACCACGGTGAAAGCACCTCCACCAAGCCCCACCCCACCCTCCCGCCGCGCCGCACGCCGCCTCACCCGGGCGAGTGAACATCGCCAACTCGGCTGGATTTCCGGCTGGTTGCCTGCCCTACTCTCAGCTCAACACAACCGCAGACATGCGACGGCCCTCGCCGGGACGGCAATCCCAGTGCGAGGGCCTGACCACCAAGGAAGACAGGACCTCTTCCCGATGGATACGCACGACATTAGCGTGCCCCCGCACGCCCAGTCCCGGCCCGCGGGCAAAAACCACCCCCACCGGCACGCCCACCCCGGGGGCGGCCTGGACCACGACCACACCCGCCACACCACCCGCTTCACGGTGATCGGCAACCACCTCGCCCAGCACCCCGAGCTCTCGCTCCTCGCGATCGGGCTCGGCGCGCACATCCAGTCGCTGCCCAAGGGCGCCCGCGTCGACATCAAGACCCTCGCCGCCCGCTTCCCCGAGGGCGCGACCCGCATCGCCGCCGCCCTGCGGGAGCTGGAGGCCCACGGCTACCTGCGCCGCACCCGCGTACGCGTCCCCGGCGGCCGCATCATCACCCGGACCGTCTCCTGCAACCAGCCCGGACGGCACCGCGACGCCGACCACGAGCCCGTCGTACGCCCCGCACACCCCGCCCCGAGGAAACGGGCACCCCGAAAGCCGCTACCCCCCGTGCCGCACCCGGCGCATCCCGCCCCCGCCCTCCTCCAGAGGGCCACGGACCTCCTCGCCGGCCTCCGCCGCCACGACCCCGGCCTGCTCCTGTCCACCTGCGACACGGCCCACCTGGCCCCCGGCGTCGCCGCCTGGCTGGAACGCGACGTCAGCCCCACCGCCGTACGTCACGCCCTGACCGCGGATCTCCCACCCGAGGGCCTACGACGCCCCGCCGCCCTCCTGGCCCACCGCCTCACCGCCCAACTGCCGCCCCCACCCCCGTTCCGCGCACCCACGCCGCCACCGGCCACCCGGCACCCACTCCAGACCTGCGACGCCTGCGACCGCGCCTTCCGCTCCCCCGCACCCGGCCACTGCCGCGACTGCCGGGCCCCGTCGCCCGCCCCCGTCTGAGGATCCACAGGCCCGCCCCAGCACAAGGAACCGCATGGTCAACTCGTCCCACGAGGCGATGCACCGCATCTTCCAGGAGTACCCCGGCCTGTTCACCGGCGTCTCCAAGGCCCTCGGGCTGCCGTTCATCCAGCCCACGTCCGTCACGGTTCTGCCGACCGACCTCACCGAGATCCAGCCCGTCGAACGCCGCGTCGACACACTCCTGCGGTTCGACGGCGAGGAGCCGGTCCTGCTGGCCGTCGAAGCGCAGAGCGCGAAGGACCCGAACAAGCCCGCCAGCTGGGCCTACTACCTGTCCTTCCTGCACACCGAGTACAAGACCCCGCCCCTGCTGCTGGTCGTCTGCCAGGACCGGGCCACAGCCGAGTGGGCCGCCCAGCCCGTATCCATCGGCCCCCGGTGGTGGGCTGCCCTCACGCTCCACCCGCTGGTGGCCGGTCCGCACAACATGCCCGTGATCAACGATCCGGACGAGGCCCGTGCCGACCTGGCACTGGCCACACTGTCCGCCATCACCCACGCGAAGGAACCGGCCGTCGATGGGATACTGAAGGCCCTCTCCACCGCTCTGCAGGACGTGCCCGAAGCCGTCGCCGACCCCATCATCGAATTCACCGCACAGGGCCTCGGCGTCAATCGCCGGGCCGGAGAACTCTGGAGGAACCTGGTGGCCGTGGACCTTTCCTTCTACAAGTCCTACATCTCGGAAGAGATCCGTGACGAGGGCCGTGCCCAGGCGAGAGTAGAAGACATCCTGCGACTGCTGGACCGCCGTGGCGTCGAGGTCTCGGACGCGGACCGCGAGCGCGTCACGTCGTGCGACGACCTTGACGTCCTCGACCTCTGGTTCGACCGCGCCATCACCGCCACCTCGGCGGAACAGGTCCTCTCGGAGACCGCGGACCGACCCACGGGTGATTGACTTGCACCTTGCCCTGAAGGGCGAGGATTCTGGCCTTCTCGATCGTTGCTGTGCCGCTACGCGGCACAGGGTGCGGCCGAGGATCCGTGGCTTCCTGTTTCTTCGCGCTGTGCCGGGATTGCTCCAGGTCTTACCGGCGCTCCGCAGGCCGATACCGCCAGTCCGGCGGCCG
>NZ_JBVIPA010000078.1:0-23409 GCF_055578365.1 Streptomyces sp. NPDC033131 | reverse complement strand
TGCAAGGCGGAGGAGGGCGTCGACGCGATGGGGGTGCCCCCGCTCGAGCGAAGTCGGGAGTGGGGGAGTCGGCAACCGACGACAACGCGGCAGATACGCGTGCCACACCCCGCGTCTGCGGCATGACCGGCCAGACAGGTCCTAGCGGGCCGCGTACTGGTCGTCAGTGCGGCACGGGGACCGGTTCCGGGCGGCCGGGTCCGACAGCCGCCGGCCGTATGCCGTGCGGCAGAAACCGCCCCCGCCCTGCGGCGCCAACGCGCCCCTGATCCTCCTACGACCCTGCCCGCAGCCCCGCCGCCTCCGCCGCCGTGCGCAGCACGTCCCGCAGCATCACGGGCGTGAGCCGGCCGGTGAAGGTGTTGCGCTGGCTTACGTGGAAGCAGCCGAAGAGTTCGAGGCCGTCGAGTGACACGTGGGTGCCGTGGGCGAAGGGCGGGCGTGGCCGGGGCACCCGCCAGCCCGCCTCCGTGAACGCGGGCAGCGCGGCCTGCCAGCCGAAGGCGCCGAGTACGACCACGGCCCGCAGCGTCGGCCGCAGCAGGTTCAGCTCCTGGAGCAGCCAGGGCCGGCAGGTGTCCCGCTCCTCGGGGGTGGGTTTGTTGGCGGGCGGGGCGCAGTGCACCGGCGAGGTGACGCGCACGCCGTGCAGTTCCAGGCCGTCGTGGGCCGAGACCGAGGTGGGCTGCGAGGCGAGCCCCACGTCGTACAGCGCCTCGTACAGGACGTCACCGGAGCGGTCGCCGGTGAACATCCGGCCCGTGCGGTTGCCGCCGTGCGCGGCCGGGGCGAGGCCGACGATCAGCAGACGGGCGTCCGGCGGACCGAAGCCGGGTACCGGCCGGCCCCAGTACGTCCAGTCGGCGAACGCGGCGCGCTTGGCGCGGGCCACCTCCTCGCGCCACTCGACCAGCCGCGGACAGGCCCGACAGCCCGCGATCCGCTCGTCAAGGCCGGCTAGTCCGTCGAGCCCGACGCGACCCACGTGACCGGAGCGCCCGCTGATGTCCATCCCTCCACCGTACGGAACGGTACTGAACCGTGGGCAAGCCCCGCCCTCGGCAGCCCGCCCGGGCCCCGCACCCCGGTCCCGGCCGGCCGGGAAAACCCATCCGACCCGCACGGCGCAGGGCACTAAAGTCGGAGGCATGGCTGCTGAGCACACGGACGACGACAGGACGGACCGGACGAACAAGGCCGACGGTTCCGCCTGGTCCGGCCGGTCCGGCGCGGGCGGGCCCGACGCCGAGGACGTGGCCGGCCAGAAGCCCGGCCCGACGGACGCGGAACCCCAGGGCGCGGCCCCCGACGACACGGACCCCAAGATCGCCGCGGCGGTGGCAGCCGCCGAGGCGGCCGGTCTGCAAAGCGGCGAGACCGTGCGCCTCGACAGCTGGGTCTGGTCGGTCCGGCTGGTCAAGACGCGGTCGATGGCAGCCACCGCCTGCCGGGGCGGGCACATCCGGGTGAACGGCGAGCGCGTGAAGCCCGCGTACTCCGTGAAGGTCGGCGACGAGGTGCGCGTACGCCAGGAGGGCTGGGAGCGGGTCGTCTTCGTCAAGCGTCTGATCCGCAAGCGCGTCGGCGCCCCCGTGGCCGCCCAGTGCTACGTCGACAACAGCCCCCCGCCCCCGCCCCGCGAGGCCATCGCCCCCGCCGGCATCCGCGACCGCGGCACGGGCCGCCCGACCAAGCGCGACCGCCGTGAGCTGGAACGCCTGCGCGGACTGCTGGAAGGCCCGCCGGAGGACCACTGACCTCGGGGGACCATTGCCCGCACCGACAGGCCGGTGACGGCGGTGGCGCCCGGGGCGGAGAACCGACCCGGACACCACCACCGTCACCGGCACGGCACACACCCTCACGCCTGTCGCCGCACCCGCACCCGCACCCGCACCAGCCGCAGCAGCTGCTCGTTGTGACCACGCCGGGCCCAGGCGATGAGGGCGAGCGGCACGATCAGGATGAGCGGTGTCGCCGCGTTCTCCCCGTTGAAGTACGTGAGCGTGACGACGAACGCCCCCGCCATCAGCCCGCTCAGCGCCACGGCCGCCACCGACTGCAGCACCGGGATCAACAGCGCGACCCCGCCGGCCAGTTCGAGGACGCCGATGGCGTACATCCCCGCGCTGCCCCACCCCATCTCGTCGAAGGCCTCGGCGGCCGAGGGGTGCGCGATCAGCTTGGGGAGCGCGCTCGCGATCACGTAGAAGAGGGCGAGGAACACCTGAAGGCCACGCAGAGCGATCCGGGCACGGCGGCCGCGAGGGGTCGCGGACTCGGCGAGGACGGGACGCGACGCACCCGCGGAGGTGGCGGCGGAGGCAGAAGTGGCGGCAGTGGCGGGGACTGCGGTCTCGGACATCGGGGTCTCCTGTGTGAAGCGGTCCGTGGTGTTTTCACAGAGGTAGACCGGCCCCCGCCCCAAAACTCATCGCTCACAGGCGACTTGCCTCCCTATGCCCGGGCCGCCGGTACCGCCCGTACCCAGATCCCATCGTCCGTCAGATAGCTGTCCACCTCCAGACCGGCCCGCGCCAGCGCCTCCTCGAACTGCTCCTTCGTCAGGGGCCTGGCCAGGAACGTCTGGGTCCATGTCGCGTCCGGGAACTCGTACTCCGCACGCACCGAGTTCACGCCGTCCCCGACCGGTTCCGAGGACGCGATGCGCAGCGTGAAGCCGCTGGGGTCGACCCGCTCGCGCGGCACGTTGGTGTGATAGTCCTCGCCCTCGCGCTGGAGCAGCACGCAGCCGTCCGTCGCGACGTGCCGCGCGCAGGTGCGCAGCAGCGCCTGCCGCTCCTCGGGGTCGCCGGTGTGCACGAGGAACGACGCGAGCATCACCACGTCGAACCGCTCGTCCAGATCGAGGTCCTCGATCGTGCTGCGTATCGTGCGGGCTCCGCGGACGCGCTCCAGCATCTCGGCGGACTCGTCGACCGCAGTGACCGTGAATCCCCGCTCCAGCAGCGGGTGGGTCATGCGCCCCACGCCGCAGCCCAGTTCCAGGATGCGCGCTCCCGCCGGCACGGCGGCGCTGACGACGTCCGGCGCGTCCCCCACCGGCAGCCGCGAGTAGAGCTCGACCGCACAGCCGTCCGGGGTGATGGCCCCCGGTCCCGTCCCCTGATGTCCCGCTCGCATGTTCAGCTCCATGCCCCTCCAACGGGCCGCGTCCGCACGCCCGTTCCCACCCGGCCGGGGTTCACCCGTTCGAGCTACAGCGGGATCCAGCCGTGGCCGATGTACCAGTGGCCCCCGGCCCGCAGATGTTCCCCCACCGCCCGTTCCACCGCGGTACGCCGCGGCAGCGCGTCCGCTTCCAGCTCCGGATCCCCGAACACGAACCGCACCGGCTCGGTGTCCACCGGTTCCGTGTCCTCGCGGGCGACCCGGAAGCGTTCCTGGAACCGGACGATGTTGGAGTCGGCCGCCAGGTACCGCTTCAACTGCGGGTCCAGCAGCCAGGAGTGACAGAGCGCGGCCCGGTACTTCTCCTCGGGGAAGTACCGGGCGAAGAACGCACCGGCCAGGGCCAGCGAGCGATCACAGGCGGCCGGTGACAGCGGGCCGAGGAAGTCGGGGATGTGGAGGTTCAGACAGGGCGTTCCGGGGGCCACGTCCAGCCCGGCCGACGCGAGCGCCCGCCCGGTCCGCTCGCCGTGCCTGGCCCGCTCGAACTGCAGCCGGCCCAGCTGGTACAGCTCGCCGCGGAAGTGACGGGTGAGCCACCGCGGGTCCTGCACACCCGTGATGCCGTACCGCCTGCGGTGCACGGTCATGCATCGCCCGAGGTCGGCGAGGGTGCGACGGGAGACATCGGAAGGGATGCCGCGCTCGCGGTGGTACGCACGGGTGTGCGGCAGCGCCGCCACGAACACGTACACGGGGAAACACCGCTGCAGGGGGCCCGACGCCCAGTCGAGGTCGAACAGGTCGACCGCGCCGTGGGTCTCCCCCGGCCCCCGGACCAGTTCCTCGACCGACGCCTCCAGCAGGCGCAGCAGCTCCGGGTCGTCCGTGACCCGTCGGCCCATGCGTACGAGTTCGTTGATGTCATCGTGCGGTACGGCGAGGTCCAGCAGCACCTCGGCCAGCTCATCGGCATCCGGAAGCACACTGCCCCCTCGGTTCGGGCCCCTTTGTGGACGTCCGCCACGAAGGGTACGTTGCAAAGAGGAGTAGTGATCCGGATGCGTACTGGCAGTGAACCGAGGACAGCGCGCAGTGCGCTGCGGTTCCGTTTCTGGCTGACCGTGTGGGGACTGGTGTGGGCCGTCTTCGGCACCGTCGCCTTCGCGCTCGCCGGGCGAACCGGGTGGGCGATCGCCTGCGGTGTGCTGTGGCTGGTGATCACCGTCGACCTGGCGGTGATCCTCCGGCACATGCGGCAGGGCCCGCACTACCAGCCGGGCCCCGACATCCCGCCCTACCGGCCGCCGGACGACCGCCGGTCTTAGAACGCCACCCTCGGCAGGCCGGCACCGGACCACACCGCGGATCACCCTCGACCGACCGACCGACTGACCGACCGCCGGCCTGGCCGGTGGCCTTCACGACTCGAAGCGGGCCGCTTGCAGGTACTGCGGGTTCGGGTCCAGCGCCGCCGCGAGGCGGAAGTGGCGCCTGGCCTGGTCGGGCCGCGCCAGGCGCTCATAGGTCCGGGCGAGCGCGAAGTGCGCGAACGCGTTGTCCGGCTCACGCTCCAGGACGATGGTGAACTCCAGCTCGGCGGGACGCAGTTGGGCGGCCGCGAAGAAGGCACGGGCGCGCAGCAGCCGGGCGGCGGTGTTCTCCGGGTGTACGGCGATGACCGAGTCGAGCAGTTTCACCGCGCCCCGGGGGTCCCGTGCGGCGAGCAGTTGCTCGGCGGCACGGAAGTCGATGACGTGCGTCTCCGGAGTACGTCCGGTGGAACCGCTGGTCTCGGGCACGGCACAGTCCTTCCCTCACTCGAAGGGTTCAACGCCCGGACAGGGGCCGCTATTCCTGAGGCGGCTGGGGCTCGGCGCCGCGCGCGTGCGTTCTGCGCACGAGGTCCGCCCATACGTCCCGCACGCGACGCTCCAGCTCCGGCAGCGGTACGTCGTTGTCGATGACGACGTCCGCGATCTCCAGGCGCTGCTCGCGCGTCGCCTGGGCGGCCATGCGCGCGCGTGCGTCCGCCTCGGTCATTCCACGCAGCCTGACGAGCCGGTCGAGCTGGGTCTCCGGGGCGACGTCGACGACGGCCACGACGTCGTACAGCGGGGCGAGGCCGTTCTCCGTGAGGAGCGGGACGTCATGGACGACGACGGCGTCATCGGCGGCGGCGGCCTCGAGTTCGTGGGAGCGGGCGCCGACCAGGGGGTGGACGATCGCGTTGAGGACGGCGAGCTTCTCGGGGTCGGCGAAGACGATCGACCCCAGCTTGGGCCGGTCCAGGGCGCCGTCGGGGGTGAGCACCTCCTCGCCGAAGGCCTTGACGACCGCGGCGAGCCCGGACGTCCCCGGCGCGACGACCTCACGCGCGATCCGGTCGGCGTCGACCAGCACGGCACCGCACGCGACGAGGAGCCGCGACACCTCACTCTTACCGGCACCGATGCCGCCGGTCAGGCCCACCTTCAGCATGAGCCGAAGCTTAGGGCCTGCCACCGACAACGCTCCCGGCGGGAGCACGACGGGGCTCAGCCCTCGCCCTCCCGCTCCGCCAGGAACCGTTCGAACTCGAGTCCGATCTCGTCCGCCGACGGGATGTCCACCGGCTCGGCGAGCATGTTGCCGCGGCTCTCGGCGCCCGCGGCGGCGTCGTACTGGTGCTCCAGTCCCTGGACGAGGGCGACGAGGTCCTCGTCCCCCTCCTGGATCTGGCGGTCGATCTCGGTCTGTGTGCGGTGGGCGTCCGTGCGCAGGGCGTGCGCGATGCCGGGCAGGACCAGCCCGGTCGCGGCCGTGATGGCCTCCAGGACGGTCAGCGCCGCGTCCGGGTACGGGGAGCGGGCGATGTAGTGCGGCACGTGCGCCGCGACGCCCAGGACGTCGTGTCCGGCCTCCATGAGGCGGTATTCGACCAGGGCCTCGGCGCTGCCGGGCACCTGGGCCTCGTCGAAGGGGCTGCGGTGGCCCGGGACGAGGTCGTTGCGGTTGCCGTGCGGGGTGAGGCCCACGGGGCGGGTGTGCGGGACGCCCATGGGGATGCCGTGGAAGTTCACGGACAGGCGCACGCCGAGGCGCTCCACGATCTGCTGGACGGCCGCGGCGAAGCGTTCCCACTCCACGTCCGGCTCGGGGCCGGACAGCAGCAGGAAGGGCGCTCCGGTGGCGTCCTGGACGAGGCGCACCTCGATGGTGGGCTCCTCGTACTCGACCCAGCGGTCGCGCTTGAACGTCAGCAACGGGCGGCGGGCACGGTAGTCCACCAGCCGGTCGTGGTCGAAGCGGGCGACGACCTGGTGCGGCAGCGAGTCGAGGAGCCGCTCGGCGATCTGGTCGCCGGTCTCACCCGCGTCGATGTATCCGTCGAAGTGGTAGAGCATGACAAGACCGGCCGACTCCTGGGCGAGCGCCATGTCGACCACGGCGAGGCCCTTCGGCTCCCATGCGTACAAACCCTGCGGATCAAGCACTGTGACCGCTCCTCCTCGTGTTCGTACTGCACAACACGGTGCAGAGCGTGGGCATTCCCGCTCACGCCCCTGATCAGGCACCTCTGACGGCCTTTTCCTGCACCGGGGCACTGCGGCACCGGATGTGCGGCCGGCGGACCCACGACGGCAAGCACGCGCGCGTGGAGGGCGGTTGCGGCCTTGCGCGCGAAGGTGAACGCCCCGTCAGGCGTCGGTGGACACACCAAGGGCCCGTACCCCACGGGGGGTACGGGCCCTTGGTTTCAAGAGCTACCGCTCAGTGATACGTGATCAGCTCTGGCCGCCGGCCAGCTTCTCGCGCAGGGCGGCAAGCGCCTCGTCCGAGGCCAGCGCACCGGAGTTGTCCGGGCCCTCGGAGGAGTACGAACCGCCACCGCCACCGCCACCGCCACCGGACGCGGCCGGAGCGGCAGCTTCGCCACCCTCGGCAGCAGCCGCAGCGTCGGCCTCGCGGGACTTGATGACCTGAGCCTGGTGCTGCTCGAAGCGCGTCTGCGCCTCGGCGTACTGGTGCTCCCAGGCCTCGCGCTGGGTCTCGTAGCCCTCGAGCCAGTCGTTGGTCTCGGGGTCGAAGCCCTCGGGGTAGATGTAGTTGCCCTGGTCGTCGTACGACGCGGCCATGCCGTACAGCGTCGGGTCGAACTCGACCGAGGCCGGGTCGGAACCGAAGGACTCGTTGGCCTGCTTGAGGGACAGCGAGATCCGGCGACGCTCGAGGTCGATGTCGATGACCTTGACGAAGATCTCGTCGTTGACCTGGACGACCTGCTCCGGGATCTCCACGTGGCGCTCGGCCAGCTCGGAGATGTGGACCAGACCCTCGATGCCCTCGTCCACGCGGACGAACGCACCGAACGGAACCAGCTTCGTGACCTTGCCGGGCACGACCTGGCCGATCTGGTGGGTCCGGGCGAACTGCTGCCACGGGTCTTCCTGCGTCGCCTTCAGCGACAGGGAGACACGCTCGCGGTCCATGTCGACGTCGAGAACCTCGACGGTGACTTCCTGGCCGACCTCGACAACCTCGGAGGGGTGGTCGATGTGCTTCCAGGAGAGCTCCGAGACGTGCACCAGGCCGTCGACGCCACCCAGGTCCACGAAGGCACCGAAGTTGACGATCGAGGAGACGACGCCGGAACGGACCTGACCCTTCTGCAGGGTGGTGAGGAACGTCTGGCGGACCTCGGACTGGGTCTGCTCCAGCCAGGCACGGCGGGACAGGACCACGTTGTTGCGGTTCTTGTCCAGCTCGATGATCTTGGCCTCGAGCTCCTTGCCCACGTAGGGCTGGAGGTCGCGGACACGGCGCATCTCGACGAGGGAAGCCGGCAGGAAGCCACGGAGGCCGATGTCGAGGATGAGACCACCCTTGACGACCTCGATGACGGTACCGGTGACGATGCCGTCCTCTTCCTTGATCTTCTCGATGGTGCCCCAGGCGCGCTCGTACTGGGCGCGCTTCTTCGAGAGGATCAGGCGGCCTTCCTTGTCCTCCTTCTGGAGAACAAGGGCTTCGATCTCGTCACCGACGGCGACGACCTCGTTGGGGTCGACGTCGTGCTTGATCGAGAGCTCGCGGCTCGGGATGACACCTTCGGTCTTATAACCGATGTCGAGCAGGACCTCGTCCCGGTCGACCTTCACGATGACGCCGTCGACGATGTCGCCGTCGTTGAAGTACTTGATCGTCTCGTCGATCGCGGCGAGGAAAGCTTCCTCGTTACCGATGTCGTTGACCGCTACCTGCGGAGTGGTAGAGGTGGTCTCGGTGCTGCTCGTCATGTGGGAAAGGGCTCCGGTACGGACAGTGAGTCGTAGGTACTGCTTACGCCGGGAGCCCGTTTCGCTCTGAAGAAGCCGGACAGCCAAGGAAGCGCCACACAAAACCACTGGTGGCGCCTCGACAACCGAGGGGACATACAACAGATGCGAGCGCGACCTGCTACGTCTGAGGTGCGCAGGCCCGCAGCGCAACTTGTAGCATACGGGGGCAGCCGGACAGGGTCAATGCGCGAAGCCGCACACCCGGGGCGGATCGCCGCATACCCGGCACAAAACCTGTCTCACGAGGCCACGCGGGCCCGATGAGGTCCCCTGCGTGCCGTCCGCCGCGACAGGTCGGACGGAAGAGGCCGCAGACTAGTACGAGGGAGCCGATCATCCAAGAGCCCGAAGCGTCCGAGCCCGAGGCCACCCGCCGCACCGCCGGTGTCACGGAGAGTTCCCGCGCCAACCGGGGCTGGTGGGACCGCAACGCGGACGAGTACCAGATCGAGCACGGCACCTTCCTCGGTGACGACCGCTTCGTGTGGAGTCCCGAGGGCCTGGACGAGGTGGAGGCCGAGCTGCTGGGCCCGCCCGAGGAGCTGAAGGGCAAGGACGTCCTGGAGATCGGCGCCGGTGCGGCCCAGTGCGCGCGGTGGCTGGCCGCACAGGGCGCCCGCCCGGTCGCCCTGGACCTCTCCCACCGCCAGCTCCAGCACGCACTGCGCATCGGCGCGGCGTTCCCCCTGGTCTGCGCCGACGCGGGCGCGCTCCCCTTCGCGGACGGCTCCTTCGACCTGGCCTGCTCGGCGTACGGCGCGCTGCCCTTCGTCGCCGACCCTGTGCTGGTCCTGAAGGAGGTCCGCCGGGTGCTGCGGCCCGGCGGCCGCTTCGTGTTCTCGGTGACGCACCCGATCCGCTGGGCGTTCCCGGACGAGCCGGGCCCGGAGGGGCTGTCGGTCTCCGCCTCCTACTTCGACCGCACGCCGTACGTCGAGCAGGAAGACGACGGCAGCGCGGTCTACGTCGAGCACCACCGGACGATCGGCGACCGGGTGCGCGACGTGGTGGCCGGGGGCTTTCGCCTGGTGGACCTGGTCGAGCCGGAGTGGCCGGCCTGGAACACCGCCGAGTGGGGCGGCTGGTCCCCGCTGCGCGGGAACCTGATCCCGGGTACGGCGATCTTCGTGTGCGAGCGGGACTGAACAACTGCGAACAGGTCTGGAAAGAGGAACGCACGCGCGCGGGGGGTCCTCTCGCGGGCGTACGACACTGGGGGCGTGATCCGTTACGACGCTTTGGACGCCCTCCCCGTACGCGGTGCCCTGCCCGGTCTGAGCGACGCCCTGGCCGGCCACGGCACCGCGGTGCTCGTCGCGCCGCCCGGCACCGGCAAGACGACCCTGGTGCCGCTTGTCCTGGCCGGTCTGCTGGGTGAGGGGCCGGCGCGGCGGGTGGTCGTGGCCGAACCGCGGCGGATCGCGGCGCGTGCGGCGGCCCGGCGGATGGCGTGGCTGCTGGGCGAGAAGGTCGGTGAGAGCGTCGGCTTCACCGTGCGCGGCGAGCGGGTCGTGGGGCGGCGCGCGCGCGTGGAGGTCGTCACGACCGGTGTGCTGTTGCAGCGGTTGCAGCGCGACCCGGAGCTGGCCGGGGTCGACGTGGTGGTGCTCGACGAGTGCCACGAGCGGCATCTGGACGCGGACACGGTGGCGGCGTTCCTGTGGGACGTACGCGAGACGCTGCGGCCTGAGCTGCGGCTGGTGGCCGCGTCCGCGACGACCGACGCGCAGGGCTGGGCGCGGCTGCTGGGCGGGGCGCCGGTCGTCGAGGCGGCGGGGACGTCGTATCCGGTGGAGGTGGTGTGGGCGCCGCCGGTGCGTCCCGTACGGCCCCCGCACGGGATGCGTGTCGACCCCGCGCTGCTGACGCATGTGGCCTCGGTGGTGCGGCGGGCGATGGCCGAGCGGGCGGGGGACATGCTGTGTTTCCTGCCGGGCGTCGGCGAGATCGCCCGGGTCGCCGGGCAGCTGGGCGATCTCGGTGGGGTGGACGTGCTCCAGGTGCACGGGCGGGCGCCCGCGGCCGTGCAGGACGCGGTGCTGGTCCCCGCCGGGCGGCGCCGGGTGGTGCTCGCGACCTCCGTGGCCGAGTCCTCGCTGACGGTTCCCGGGGTGCGGGTCGTCGTCGACTCCGGGCTGGCGCGGGAGCCACGGGTCGACCACGCGCGCGGGCTGAGCGCGCTGACGACGGTACGGGCCTCGCAGGCCGCGGGGCGGCAGCGGGCCGGGCGGGCCGGGCGTGAGGCGCCGGGTGCGGTGTACCGGTGCTGGACGGAGGCCGAGGACGCCCGTCTGCCGCGTTTCCCCTCGCCGGAGATCAAGGTGGCCGACCTGACGGCGTTCGCCTTGCAGACGGCCTGCTGGGGCGATCCGGAGGCCACCGGGCTGGCGCTGCTGGATCCACCGCCGGGTGGGGCGATGGCGGCGGCGCGGTCGGTGCTGACGGCCGTGGGAGCGGTCGACCGGGCCGGCCGGGCCACGGAGCGAGGGGTGCGGCTGGCCCGGCTGGGCCTGCATCCCCGGCTGGGGCGGGCGCTGCTGGACTCGGCCGCGGTGGTGGGGGCGGAGCGGGCCGCCGAGGTGGTCGCCCTGCTGAGCGAGGAGCCGCCCCGGGAGTACGGGGACGACCTGGCGGCTGCTCTGCGGGCCGCCCGGCGCGGCGGTGACCCCTATGCCGGGCGGTGGCGTGCGGAGGTGCGGCGACTGCGGGCCCTCGCCACGGAGACCTCCCGGCCGCCCACCCGTGACGAGGGTTCGTCGCCGTACGCCGGTGAGGACGGTCTCGTCGGCCTCGTCGCCGCTCTCGCCTTCCCCGAGCGGGTCGCCAAGTCCGACGGCGCTTCCTACCTCATGGTGTCCGGGACCCGTGCCGAGGTCGGCGACGGCACCGGCCTGCGCGGTGCCCCCTGGATCGCCGTCGCCGTCGCCGACCGGCCCGTCGGCAAGGGGCACGCACGCGTGCGGCTCGGTGCCGTGGTGGACGAGAACGTCGCCCGGCGGGCGGCGGGGACGCTGGCGCAGACGCGGGACGAAGTCCACTGGGCCGACGGTGACGTCGTCGCCCGGCGGGTGGAGCGGCTGGGGGCCGTCGAGGTGGCGGTGCGCCCCCTCAAGAACGCCGACGCCGCTCTCGTACGGGAAGCGCTCCTTGAAGGGCTGCGCCAAGAGGGGTTCGGGTTGCTGCGGTGGCCGGCCGAGGCCGTCGCACTGCGGCAGCGGCTCGCCTTTGTGCACCAGCACCTCGGGGAGCCGTGGCCCGACGTCCGCGACGACGCGCTCCACGCGCGCGTGGACGAGTGGCTGGAGCCCGAGCTCGGGCGGGCGCGCCGGCGTGCCGATCTCGCGCGGATCGATGCCGGGCAGGGGCTCAACCGGCTGCTTCCCTGGGCCACGGGCGAGGCCGGGCGGCTGGACGAACTGGCGCCCGAGCGGATCGCCGTACCCAGCGGGTCCCGGATCAGGATCGACTACACCCATCCCGAACAGCCCGTACTGGCCGTGAAGTTGCAGGAGATGTTCGGCCTGCAGGAGTCGCCGTCGGTGGCGGGCGTCCCCCTCCTCGTCCATCTCCTGTCCCCCGCCGGGCGGCCCGCCGCCGTCACCGCCGACCTCGCGTCCTTCTGGAAGGACGGCTACAAGGGCGTACGGGCGGAACTGCGCGGCCGGTATCCGAAGCATCCGTGGCCGGAGGATCCGGCCGGCGCGGAGCCGACGCGGTACACCAACGCGCGGCTCAGGCGGTGACCGGCTCCGGTTCCGTGGCGTCCGTCGCGGCCGGGCCGTCCGGGCGGCGGCCGCGGGCCTCCAGGTAGAGGGACAGGGACAGCAGCGCGATGCCCAGCGCCAGGAAGCCCCAGGGCAGGTACGACGTCAGGAGCAGGATCAGCGTGCGGTTGGACTTGACCAGGTCGACGGTGTGCTCGATGTAGTCCTCGCGCATCTTCACGTGGCCGGCGAACGCGGTCACCTTCTCCCTGCCGCCGAGGAGGCTGCCGCCGCGCAGTTCCTCCCGGTGGATCTCCTCGCCGTAGACGGGGGCGCCGGTGAGGGGCTCGACCCAGAACCTGCGGACCGTGGTGTACCAGCGGGTGGTGCCGGTCTCGGCGACCGACTCGGGGGTGATGCCCTGGACGGGCAGGGTCTTGGGGAAGGGCACCTTGGTCCAGGGAACGGTCTGCTCGAAGTAGTAGACCTCGACGCCCCGGAAGTCCTGGGTGCCCTTGTAGTGGATGGGGGCCGTGATGCGCGCCTGCGCGTCGAAGTACTCGTAGTCCCGTTTCTCCGTCAGGAAGGGCCACTTGAACTCGAGGCCCTTGCGGGTGACCGGGTCGCCGTCGACCGACTCGCCGGTGGCGTGGACGGGTTCCTGGGTGTGGGCGTCGAAGATGTAGCGCTCGGGCATCTTGGAGACCATGTTGCCGTCGGGGCCCTGGACGTAGGACAGGCCGTCCCAGACCACGACGTCCCTGCCCGTCGTCTTCTCGATGTCCTCGGAGGCCTCCACGTTGCCCTTGAGGGTCTGGACGACGGTGACCTTGGGGACCTTCTTCGCCTTCATGGAGCCGTAGTCGAGGAGGGTGGCGTCCTTCGCCTCCAGCACCATGTCCTGGTACTGGTGGGCGGGGACCTTGGCCAGGCGCGGGAAGGCGTACCAGCGCAGCAGTGGGGACAGGGCCGTGAGGAACACGGCGAGGGCGAGCAGGACGAGACTGGACTTGCGGCGCATCTCGGTCTCCCTCGCGAGTCGTTACGGGTGTGCGGGCACCGTCGTCAACAGCGGCTTCGGGGACGTCTCGCCCGTCGGCGCGCCCATGGCCGTGACGGTGAGGACCAGGGCGAGCGCGACGGCGAGACCGGTCGCGGCGGCGATCAGGGCGCGCATACCTGCCTCCGGAACTGGAACTGATACATCGTCAGGTCCGGCACGGTAGCAACGGGGGGCCGAGATGAGAACACGTTGCACACACAACGACGGCGCCCCTCCGCCGGGAGGGGCGCCGTCGTGGTCGTACGGAGGTCAGCTACGCGGAGGGGCTCGCCGACGGGCTCGGCGAGGACGTCTGGGCCGCCGCGACGGTCAACTGGACGTTGATCGCCGCGCCACCGGCCGTGGTGATGCGGAGCAGGTACGTGCCGGCGTTGTCGTCGGCGTACAGCTTCGGCAGCTTCAACACACCGTTGGCGTCCGTCTCCAGGCCGGTCAGGGTGCGTACGGTCTTGCCGTCCGCGTCCTTGAAGTAGGGGCCCTTGTCGTTCTCGGTCGGGTCGAGCACCGATGTGATCAGCGTGGCGGTGGCGGCCACCTTGTCCGCCACCTCGCCGTCGTACGTCGCCTTCACCTCGACCTGCTCGGCGAACTCGCCGCCCGCTACGCAGGTCAGCGCGGTGTCGCTGGTGCGGGTGAGGGTGTCGGCGGCGCGCTCGGCGACGGTGGCCTTGTAGTCGAGGCCGGTGATCGAGCGGCCCACCACGGTCGCCCGGACGGTGAAGTCGCCCGTCTTCTCGCCAGCCTGCAACGCGGGCGCGACGGCCACACCGGTGCTGTTGGTGACGACCGTGGCGACGCTCTCGCCGCCGGTGAAGGTGGCGTCGGTGGCACCGACGATCGTGAACCGTACGCGGACCTTGGCGACGGCCGCGCCTGCCTTCGTCTCGGCCCGGGTGCTGACCTTCTCGGTGAACACGTCGCCCGCCTGCGCGGTGAGCCTGGCGGTGCCCGCGTCCTCCAGGTGGTCCACCGTGTCGGTGGGAGTGGGGGGCGTGGACGGAGGCGTGGTGTTCGGCGGGGTCGTCGGAGGCGGCGTCGGGTTCGGCGTGCCGGTGCCGGGCTTCTCCGGCCTGGGGCTGGGCTGGTCCGAGGCCGGCGGCGACGGCGGCGGCGGCGTGGGGCTCACCGTGTCGTTGTCGTCACTGCGGTTGCCGGGCACGGTGCCGGTGCCGTCCGGGATCTCGTGGGTGCCCTTGCGGTAGTACTCCAGCCACGACAGGACCGTGTTCAGGTACTCCTGCGAGTGGTTGTAGCTGAGGATCGCGCTGTTGAGGTCGGCCTGGGTGGACAGGTCCCAGCCGAAGCGGCACAGGTAGTGGCCGGCCGCGAGCGCGGCGTCGTAGATGTTGTTGGGGTCCTTCTTGCCGTCGCTGTTGCCGTCGCGGCCCGCCCACTTCCAGGTGGACGGGATGAACTGCATGGGGCCGACGGCCTGGTCGTACGCGCTGTTGTCGTCGTACGCGCCGTTGTCGGTGTCCTTGATGAGCGCGAAGCCGTTGCCGTCGAGCTGCGGGCCGAGGATCGCGGACGTCGTGGTGCCGTTCGCGTCGACCTTGCCGCCGCGGGCCTGGCCCGACTCGACCTTGCCGATGGCGGCGAGGAGTTCCCAGGGCAGGTTGCAGCCGGGCTTGGCCGACTGCAGTGCGGACGCGGCCTTCTTGTAGGCGTCGAGGACGGTCGCGGGGATGCCCGCCTCGGTCGGCCCCCGGGAGGCGGGCGTGCCGATGGTCGGCGAAGGGCTCGGGCTGTTGAGCGGGGGGAGGTCCGTGTAGTACGGCGAGTTGCCGGTCGCGCCGCCCTTGTCGGCGGTCACGTCGGGCGCGCTGTCGGCGCCGGTGGTGGCCGGTCTGCCGCTCTGGTCGTCGGCCGTCGCGCCCGGTCCCTGCGATGCGGACAGGGCCGCGACCGCGAGCGCGGCCACGGCGGTGGTTGCCGCGCTCTTGCGCAGCCTCCTGCCGAATTGCGCCGCCATAAAGTGAACCCCTCCCGCGGACGCCCGAGCGCCCGTCTGTGTCTGTCGTGCTCGACTGCGTTCGACCTGTTGTGACGATCGACTCGCCCCGAGGGTTGCCCCCTGCGGCGAGGTTCATGTCCCGTTCGGCTGTCCGACCACGCTCCCCGGCCCGGCGACCCAAGCGACCCTACGACAACTTCCTTTCCTCGGGCACCCGTTCGTGCCCGATTTTCACCGGTTGGCCATGTGGGATCGTGTCGTGATCGGTCAATCGCCTTGAAGGAGCCCCGTTGCCGTTCACCCTGAGCCATGCGGCAGCCGTACTGCCCGCCGTGCGCACCGACGGAAGCGGCCGGGGCCGACTGGTGCCCGCGGCACTCGTGGCGGGCTCCTTCGCGCCCGACATGACCTACTACGCGGCGAGTGTCGTGCCAGGGGCCATGGGGTTCGGCGAGTTCACACACTCCTTCCCCGGAGTCTTCACGCTCGACGTGCTGGTGGCCTGGGCGCTCGTCGGACTGTGGCTGCTGGTGCGCGAACCGCTGGTGGCGCTGCTGCCGCCGGCCCGGCAGGGGCGCGTCGCCACGCTGTCGCGCTGCGGGACACCACGCGCGCGCGTACGGCCCGCTTCGGCGGCGTGGTGGTACGTGTCCGCCGCGCTCGGTGCGCTGACCCACGTCGTGTGGGACGCGTTCACCCACCTCGACCGGTGGGGGATGCGAATGTTCCCCGTCCTCGGCGAGAAGGTGGCGGGCTCCCCTTTGTACTGGTACCTGCAGTACGGCGGCTCCGCGGTGGCCGCGGTCGTGATCGCCGTGTTCGTCGCGTACGCGCTGCGGCGGGCGCCCGCGGCCGACCCGGTGGGCGTTCCGGCGCTGTCGGTGCGGGACCGGTGGTGGGCCGGCACCGTGATCGGCGGGTGCGCGGCGGTCGGGGCGGTGCAGCGGGCGACGCGATGGTGGGACTACTGGGGGTCCACCGCGAAACCCTGGGAGCTGATTCCGACGCTCTGCTTCGGGGCGGGCGCGGGCCTGGTCCTGGGGGTTGTGCTGTACGCCGCCGGGGTCAGGGTGTGGCGTCCGGCCCGCCGGTCCGACGCTGCGGGAGTGGGCGAGGGAGAGCGGAGCGGTCAGGCCGCTCGCTGACGGCGGTGAACACCGTGAACGTGGGCATCTGTCGGGACCGTGGCAGCAGGGTGAGGGCCAGCGCCAGGTAACCGCGGCCCAGATCCGCCCACAGCCGCCAGACGGGCGCCTCACGTTCCTGCCGTACGGCGTTCCGCTCGCGGCGGACCAGACGACGCCGAGTGCCTGCGACGGCGTGACGCACCGCTGTCGCGAGGCCGACGGGGATGCTGGCGCTGCCGGCGGCCGTGGCCCGGCGAAGAGGCGCTGCCAGGCCGTCGGGGACGGCGGCGGTCACCCGGCCCAGGACGGTCGGCACATCGCCGGGGATGCGGGCGGTGCTTGCGGCGGCCGCGAAGGCCGGGACCGGCGGCGGGGGCGGTGCAGGCGGGGCCGTCTCGGCGTGCGCCCGTGCGTGGGCCGTCCGGCGGTGAAGCGTGCGTATACCCATGGCCGCATCCTTACGGGCGCGGGCACCGGGGGGCGTCTTCGCGGGGGCCACGCGAGTGACGGGGCCCTCCCGGGGCGGGGCGGGGTTGTGCGGGCCGGGCGTCCCCGAACCGGCCTGACCCGGAGCCGGGCGCTCCCCGAACCAGCCTGACCCGGAGCCGGGCGCTCCCCGAACCAGCCTGACCCGGAGCCGGGCGCTCCCCGAACCGGCCTGACCCGCAACCGGGCGTCCCCGAACCAGCCTGACCCGCAACCGGGCGTCCCCGAACCAGCCTGACCCGCAACCGGGCGTCCCCGAACCAGCCTGACCCGGAGCCGGGCGTCCCCGAGCCGGCCGCAACCCGCGCCGAGCGCTCCGCAGCAGGCCCGGCCCTGACGGAGTCCTCCCCAGACCCAGCGCCCGCCGGAGCCGAGCCCTCAACGGCGGAGGGCCCGTCGTCCGAAGCGGGGCCCCTACGGCACGGCCCCCTCGCCCGGAACCAGGCCCCGAACAGCACAAGACCCCTCACCCCGAGCCGTGCCCCGAACGGCGGAGGGCCCGTCGTCGCGTCCCGTGCGACGAGCGAGGCCTCCGCCCGGCCACCCGGAGGCTAGTGCGCTGCCGATTCCCAGTCCGGGCCGACGCCCACCGAGACGTCCAGGGGGGCCCGGAGGTGGACGGCGTTGGCCATTTCGTGGCGGAGGAGTTCTTCGGTGGCCGCTCGCTCGCCGGGGGCGATTTCCAGGACGATTTCGTCGTGGACCTGAAGGAGCATGCGGGACTTGAGGTCCGCCTTCTCCAGCGCCTGGCCCACCTTGAGCATGGCGATCTTGACGATGTCCGCGGCGGTGCCCTGGATGGGGGCATTGAGGGCCATGCGCTCGGCCGCCTCGCGGCGCTGGCGGTTGTCGCTGTTGAGGTCGGGGAGGTAGCGGCGGCGGCCGAAGAGGGTCGCCGTGTAGCCCGTCGCCCTCGCCTCGTCCACGGCCCGGCGCAGATAGTCCCGCACCCCGCCGAACCGCTCGAAGTACGCGTCCATGAGGGTGCGGGCCTCGGCCGCCTCGATGTTCAGCTGCTGGGAGAGGCCGAAGGCCGACAGCCCGTACGCCAGGCCGTACGACATCGCCTTGATCTTGCGCCGCATCTCGGCGTCCACCGCGGTGGGCTCCACGGCGAACACCTGCGCGGCGGCCGTCGTGTGCAGGTCCTCGCCGGAGGTGAACGCCTCGATCAGGCCCGCGTCCTGAGACAGGTGGGCCATCACCCGCAGTTCGATCTGGCTGTAGTCGGCCGTCATGAGCGATTCGAAGCCCTCGCCGACCACGAAGCCGCGGCGGATGGCCCTGCCCTCGTCGGTGCGGACCGGGATGTTCTGCAGGTTCGGGTCCGTCGAGGAGAGACGGCCGGTCGCCGCCACCGTCTGGTTGAACGTCGTGTGGATGCGGCCGTCCGTCGCGATCGACTTGATGAGGCCCTCGACGGTGACGCGCAGCTTGGCCTGCTCGCGGTGCCGGAGCATGATCACCGGCAGCTCGTTGTCCGTCTGGGTCGCCAGCCACGCGAGGGCGTCGGCGTCGGTCGTGTAGCCGGTCTTCGTCTTCTTCGTCTTCGGCAGGGCGAGCTCGCCGAAGAGGACCTCCTGGAGCTGCTTGGGCGAACCCAGGTTGAACTCGTGCCCCGCCGCCGCGTGCGCCTCCTTCACGGCCTGCTGCACGGCACCCGCGAACATCTGCTCCATGGCCTCCAGATGGGCCCGGTCGGCCGCGATGCCGTGCCGCTCCATCCGGGCCAGCAGGGCCGAGGTGGGCAGTTCCACGTCACCCAGCAGCTCCACGGCGCCGACCTCCTGGAGGCGGCCCTCGAAGGCCTCACCCAGGTCGAGGACGGCTCGGGCCTGGATCATCAGGGACTCCGCCTCGGCGCCGTCGTCCGCGCCGAAGGCCAGCTGGCCGTCGGCCGCCGCGGCGGGGGCCAGCTCCCGGTGCAGGTACTCCATGGACAGCGCGTCCAGATCGAAGGAGCGGCGGCCCGGCTTGACCAGGTAGGCGGCGAGCGCGGTGTCCATGCGCACGCCTTCGACCGTCCAGCCGTGCTCGGCGAAGACGCGCATGACGCCCTTGGCGTTGTGGAGGATCTTCGGCTGGTCCGCGGCGGCGAGCCAGGCCGCGAACGCCCTCTCGTCGGCCTCGTCCAGCTGGGACGGGTCGAACCAGGCGGCCGGCCCGCCGGCCGCGGCGAGCGCGATCTCGGCGACCGAGCCGGTGCCGAGCGCCCAGGTGTCGACCGTGGCCACGCCGAGGATGCCGGTGCCGTGCCCGGCGAGCCAGCCGGACAGCTCGCCCGTGCCCAGCACCGTGCCGTCCAGCTCGACGCCGCCCGTGATCACCGGCGTCGTCTCGGCCTCCTCGGCACCCGGGTCGACGGCCAGCAGCCGCTCACGCAGTGAGGGGTTCCTGATCTCCAGGGTGTCGAGGATCATCGCGAGCGCCTTGCGGTCGTACGGCGCGCGCTCCAGGTCGGCGACCGTCTTCGGCAGCTCCACGGTCCGCACCATCTCGGTCAGCCGCCGGTTGAGCTTGACGGCCTCCAGGTGCTCGCGGAGGTTCTGCCCGGCCTTGCCCTTGACCTCCTCGACCCGCTCGACGAGGTCCGCGAACGAGCCGAACTGGTTGATCCACTTCGCGGCCGTCTTCTCGCCGACGCCCGGGATGCCCGGCAGGTTGTCGGACGGGTCGCCGCGCAGGGCCGCGAAGTCGGGGTACTGCGCGGGCGTCAGGCCGTACTTCTCGACGACCTTCTCCGGGGTGAACCGGGTCAGCTCGGAGACGCCCTTCGTCGGGTACAGCACCGTGGTGTGTTCGCTGACCAGCTGGAAGGAGTCACGGTCGCCGGTGACGATCAGCACGTCGAAGCCCTCGGCCTCGGCCTGCGTGGCGAGGGTGGCGATGACGTCGTCCGCCTCGAAGCCGTCGACGGCGAAGCGCTGCGCGTGCATCGCGTCGAGCAGCTCGCCGATCAGCTCGACCTGGCCCTTGAACTCGTCCGGGGTCTTGGAGCGGTTCGCCTTGTACTCGGTGAACTCCTCGGAGCGCCAGGTCTTGCGGGACACGTCGAAGGCCACCGCGAAGTGCGTGGGCGCCTCGTCGCGCAGGGTGTTCGCCAGCATCGACGCGAAGCCGTAGATCGCGTTCGTCGGCTGGCCCGTCGCGGTCGTGAAGTTCTCCGCGGGCAGCGCGAAGAACGCGCGGTAAGCCAGCGAGTGCCCGTCCATGAGCATCAGGCGGGGCCGGTCGCCGCCGGAGGTGTGTGCGGTCGTCTTCGATGCTGTTTCTGCCACGCCCCCGATCCTGCCACGAGCCACTGACACTCAGACCCGCCCGCCGCCGACGGCCCCTCCCCAGCGGCACCCACCGCAACCGTCGCCCTGGCCCGCACCGACCTCGACCCGGTCGTTGTCACCGGCACGTGGGAGGATCGAAGAGGTACTTCACATGCGAAGGAGAGCGCGCGATGGCAACGAAGCCGCCCAAGGCAGATCCGGTTCAGGACGCGCCACAGGTCGCCGAGCCGAAGCATGCGGCTGCGGGGATCCCGGCCATCGGGCACTCCCTGCGCATGGCGCAGCAGCAGATGGGCGTGAAGCGCACCGCCCTGACCCTCCTGCGCGTCAACCAGAAGGACGGCTTCGACTGCCCGGGCTGCGCCTGGCCGGAGCCGGAGCACCGGCACGCGGCGGAGTTCTGCGAGAACGGCGCGAAAGCGGTCGCCGAGGAGGCCACCCTGCGCCGGGTCACCCCGGAGTTCTTCGCCGCGCACCCCGTCGCCGACCTCGCGACCAGGAGCGGCTACTGGCTGGGCCAGCAGGGCCGGCTGACCCACCCCGTGTATCTGCCCGAAGGCGGCACCCACTACGAGCCGGTGACCTGGGAGCGCGCCTTCGACATCGTCGCCGAGGAGATCACCGCTCTCGCCTCCCCCGACGAGGCCCTCTTCTACACCTCCGGGCGCACCAGCAACGAGGCCGCCTTCCTCTACCAGCTCTTCGCCCGCGAGCTCGGCACGAACAACCTGCCGGACTGCTCCAACATGTGCCACGAGTCCTCCGGTTCCGCCCTGACGGAGACCATCGGCGTCGGCAAGGGCAGCGTCCTGCTCGAAGACCTCTACAAGGCCGACCTGATCGTCGTCGCCGGCCAGAACCCCGGCACCAACCACCCGCGCATGCTCTCCGCCCTGGAGAAGGCCAAGGCCAACGGCGCGAAGATCATCAGCGTCAACCCGCTGCCCGAGGCCGGCCTGGAGCGCTTCAAGAACCCGCAGACCCCCCAGGGCATGCTCAAGGGCGCAGCGCTCACCGACCTGTTCCTGCAGATCCGCATCGGCGGCGACCAGGCCCTCTTCCGCCTCCTGAACAAGCTCATCCTCGAGACGGAGGGCGCGGTCGACGAGGAGTTCGTCCGCGAACACACCCACGGATACGAGGAGTTCGCAGCCGAGGCCCGGGCAGCCGACTGGGACGAGACGCTCACCGCCACCGGCCTCTCCCAGCAGGACATCGAACAAGCCCTCGGCATGGTCCTCGCCTCGAAGCGCACGATCGTGTGCTGGGCGATGGGCCTCACCCAGCACAAGCACTCCGTGCCGACCATCCGCGAGGTGGTCAACTTCCTCCTCCTGCGCGGAAACATCGGCCGCCCCGGCGCGGGCGTGTGCCCGGTGCGCGGCCACTCCAACGTGCAGGGCGACCGCACCATGGGCATCTTCGAACGCCCCTCGCCCGACTTCCTGGACGCCCTGGAGAAGGAGTTCGGCTTCGCGCCGCCCCGGCACCACGGCTACGACGTCGTACGCGCCATCCGCGCGATGCGCGACGACAAGGCGAAGGTCTTCTTCGCCATGGGCGGCAACTTCGTCTCGGCCTCCCCCGACACCGACGTCACGGAGGCGGCCATGCGACGCGCACGCCTCACCGTGCACGTGTCGACGAAACTCAACCGCTCACACGCCGTCACGGGTGCGCGTGCCCTCATCCTCCCCACCCTCGGCCGCACCGAACGCGACCTCCAGGGCAGCGGCGAACAGTTCGTCACCGTCGAGGACTCCATGGGCATGGTGCACGCCTCCCGCGGCCGCCTGGAGCCCGCGAGCAGCCACCTGCTGTCCGAGCCGGCGATCGTGTGCCGCCTCGCCCGCCGCGTGCTCGGCGAGGACAGCAAGGTGCCGTGGGAGGAGTTCGAGAAGGACTACGCCACCGTCCGCGACCGCATCGCCCGCGTCATCCCCGGATTCGAGAACTTCAACACGCGCGTGGCGGACCCCGGCGGCTTCGCCCTCCCCCACGCCCCGCGCGACGAACGCCGCTTCCCCACGGCCACCGGCAAGGCCAACTTCACCGCCGCGCCCGTCGAGTACCCGAAGCTGCCCGAAGGCCGCCTCCTCCTGCAGACCCTGCGCTCGCACGACCAGTACAACACCACGATCTACGGCCTCGACGACCGCTACCGAGGCATCAAGAACGGCCGCCGGGTCGTCCTGGTGAACCCCGAGGACGCTCGCACCCTGGGCGTCACCGACGGGTCGTACGTCGACCTCGTCAGCGAGTGGAAGGACGGGACCGAGCGGCGGGCACCCGGATTCCGGGTCGTGCACTACCCGACAGCACGGGGCTGTGCGGCCGCCTACTACCCCGAGACCAACGTCCTCGTCCCCCTCGACGCCACCGCCGACACCAGCAACACCCCGGCCAGCAAGTCCGTCGTCGTACGTCTGGAACAATCGGCAACCGACTGAGCGCTTGCTCAGCCGAGACAGCCGTACCGATCGAACGGAGCCGGGCGCCATGGGCGAGCAGCAGCACGTGAAGTTCCCGCAAGAGGTCATCGACGAATACGCCGCGCTCGGGGTGGACCTCCTCTCACTGTTCTCCGCGGGCCACCTCGGCACGCGGATGGGCGTACAGATCGTCGAGGCGTCGGCGGAGCGGGTCGTCGGAAAGATGCCGGTCGAGGGGAACACCCAGCCGTACGGGCTGCTGCACGGGGGCGCGTCCGCCGTACTCGCCGAGACACTCGGCTCCGTGGGAGCGATGCTGCACGGCGGCAGCTCGAAGATCGCGGTCGGCGTCGACCTCAACTGCACGCACCACCGGGGAGCCCGGTCGGGACTGGTCACCGGAGTCGCGACGCCCGTGCATCAAGGACGGTCCACGGCGACGTACGAGATCGTCATCAGCGACGAGGCGGGGCGACGGGTGTGCACCGCCCGCCTGACCTGCCTCCTGCGGGACGCGTCACCCGCCGACGAGGCCAACATCCGCGCCGCGCGATGACCATGCCACTCGCCTGACCGCACCCGGCGCCGGTGCAAGCACCCCTGGGGGCTCCGCCCCCAGACCCCCGGGCCTATTGCCCACCCACCACCCGACCCGGTCGGCCGAAAGGTGAACCTCTCCTGAGGGCTGCACCCTCAGACCACCTGACCTGTGCCCCCCACCACCCGACCCGGTCGGCCGAGAGGCGGGCCTCGCCCGGCCGCCACCGGCGTCACAAGGTGCGCGCACCCGCACCCGCGTACGGCGGCAAGGGGACGTGTCGGGGGGTGTCCGCCCGCAGCGGTTGGCGCGTCAACGCCGGCACCTCGGTAGGCAACCGATTCCGCGCCGTTCCGAGGACGGACACCCCT
>NZ_JBVIPA010000077.1:0-23997 GCF_055578365.1 Streptomyces sp. NPDC033131 | reverse complement strand
AACAACCTCCACCCCACCCACCCGCACCAACGGATCCCCCACCAACGCCTCCAACACCCGAACCCAACAACCCCCAATCCGAACAGCCGCCTCCGCATCAAACACATCCGCCGCCGCAGTCACCGCACCCCGCACACCCGCCGGCGCACCCTCAGCGTCGAACACCTCCGTCGCCATCACATCCAAGTCGAACTTCACGGCCGCGACCCCGACCCGCTCCGCCGACACCCCCGACAACCCAGAAGCCCGCACCCCAGGCAAATCCAGCACCGCCTGCTCGTTGTTCTGCACCGTCAGCATCACCTGGAACAACGGATGCCGCGCCGTGGAACGAACAGGCGCCAACTCCTCCACCAGCCGCTCGAACGGCACATCCTGATGCTCGAACGCCCGCAGACCCGTCTCCCGCACCTGCTGCAACAACTCGGCGAACGACGGATCACCCGACAGGTCCGTACGCACCACCAACGTATTCACGAAACAGCCGACCAGATCATCCAGCGCCTCATCCGTCCGCCCGGCAATCGCCGACCCGATCGGAATATCCGTCCCCGCACCCAACCGGTGCAACGTCACAGCAAGCGCCGCCTGCAACACCATGAACACCGTCACACCATGCTCACGCGCCACCTCACGCAACCGCACATGCACCCCAGCCGGAACCTCCAGCCCCGCCTGGAAACCACGGAACGAACGAACCGCCGGCCGCGGCCGGTCCGTCGGCAGCGTCAACTCCTCCGGCACCCCCGCCAACGCACCACGCCAGTACTCCACCTGACGCGACAACACACTTACCGGATCACCCTCATCACCCAGCAACTCCCGCTGCCACAACGCATAATCCGCATACTGCACCGGCAACGCATCCCACACCGGCACCCGACCCTCACACCGCGCCGCATACGCGAAGAGCAGGTCACGCTTGAGAGGAGCGGACGACCAACCGTCCCCCGCGATGTGGTGCACCACCACCACGAGCACATGCTCATCCGGACCCACCCCGAACAGGCTCGCCCGCAGCGGAATCTCCGTCGCCAGATCGAAGGCATACGCCTGCGCCTGCGTCACCGCACCGCCGAGATCGTCCTCACTCAGCTCGGTGACGGCCAGCTCGAAGCCGCACTCCTCGACCGGCAGGATCCGCTGATACGGCTCCCCGTCCGCCACCGGAAACACCGTCCGCAGCACCTCATGCCGCCCCAGCACATCCAACAGCGCGCGCTCCAACGCCTGCGGGTCCAGCCCACCCGACAACCGCACCGCCATCGGAATGTTGTAGGTCGCGCTCGAGCCCTCCAACTCCCCCAGGAACCACAGCCGCCGCTGCGCATACGACAACGGCACCCGCTCCGGACGCACCCCCGCCACCAAAGCCGGACGCGCCACACCCCCCTGGCCCAACCGGCCCGCAAGCCCCGCCGGCGTCGGCACCTCGAACAGGGTCCGCAGCCCCACCTCCACACCCAAAACCGCACGCACCCGACTCACCAGACGCGTCGCCAACAGCGAATGCCCACCCAGCACAAAGAAGTCGTCATCCACGCCGACCTGCTCCAGGCCCAGAACCTGCGCGAAGGCCTGGCACAGAATCTCCTCCTGCACCGACGCCGGCGCCCGGCCCCCACCCGCCGTATAGGAGGGAGCGGGCAACGCCTTACGGTCCAGCTTCCCGTTCACCGTCAACGGCAACTCACCCATGACCACGAAAGCCGACGGCACCATGTACTCCGGCAACCGCCCCGCCGCGAAATCACGCAGCCCGGAACCCGTCACCTCACCGACCACGTAGGCGACGAGGCGCTTGTCACCCGGGGTGTCCTCCCGCACCACCACCGCCACCTGACCGACCTGCGGATGAGCGGCCACAGTCGCCTGAACCTCACCCGGCTCGATCCGGAAACCACGGATCTTCACCTGCTCATCCGCACGCCCCGCGAACACCAGACGACCTTCCGCCGTCCAGCGCGCGCGGTCTCCCGTCCGATACATCCGCTCACCCACGGCCCCGAACGGGCACGCCACAAACCGCTCACCCGTCAGCCCCGGACGACCTACGTATCCCCGCGCCAACTGCGCGCCCGCTATGTACAACTCACCCGCCGCACCCACCGGCACCGGACACAGCCACTCGTCCAGGACGTAGATACGCGTGTTGACGACCGGCGCCCCCATCGGCACAGCCGGCCCCGACCCGTCCACCGAACCGGTGGTCACCATCACAGTCGCCTCGGTCGGTCCATACGTGTTGATCAGCGACCGATCCCACGACCACGCGGCAGCCTGCGCCACGCTGATGGGCTCCGCGCCCACCACGACCGTGGAGAGCTCCGGCAACTCCGCCGGGTCCAGCACTCCCAACAGCGACGGCACCACACTCGTCGCCGTCACACCGCTCCGCCGCACCATCTCCACCAGAAGCGACGTGTCGGACCGCTCCACCGCCGACGCCACCACCAACGTGCCGCCCGACGCCAGCGTCACTGCCATATCCAGCACGGACGCGTCAAAACTGAACGACGCGAACTGGAGCACCCGAACGCCCGGCTCCGCACACAACAGCGGCCCCAGCGCCCCCACCAGGTTCACCAGACCGCCATGAGTGGCCGCCACACCCTTCGGACGCCCCGTGGAACCCGACGTATAGATCACATACGCCAGCCCGGCGCCGTCCACCACCACGTCGGGCGCCACGACCGGCGACTCCGCAAGCGCCACCACGACACCCGGCTCGTCCAGGTCGACCACCCGCACCCCGGGCACGGCCAGATTGGCCAACGCCCCACCACGACCCACCACGACCCCGGCCGCGCTGTCAGCCAGCATGAATTCCAGCCGCTCCGCCGGATGCTCCAGGTCCAGTGGCACATACGCCGCCCCCGCCCGCCACACACCCACGACCGCCGCCACCATCTCCACGCCCCGCGGCAGGCACAGACCGACCACTGACTCCGCACCCACGCCAAGAGTCCTCAACAGATGAGCCAGCCGATTCGCCCGGGCATCGAGCTCCCCGTACGACAGCTCCACTCCGTCGCACATCACTGCCAACGCATCCGGATCCACGGCCGCCCAGGCCGCGATCCGCTCGGGCACCGAGCCCTCCGCCACCTCGGCAGCCGTGTCATTCCAGCGCTCCAGCACCAAGGACCGCTCGCCCGGGCTCAGGATGTCCAGCGCACCCAGCCGAAGATTCGGCGCCTGCACCGCCGCCTCGACGACACGCAGCAGCCACTCCGCCAACCGCTCGGCCGTCACTGCGTCGAACACGTCGGCCGCCAAGACCAGCCGACCGGTGAGGCCTGCCGGGGCGCCGTCCTCGTCGATGGCCTCGGTAACCATGACGTCCAGGTCAAACCGGGTGCTGTGCTCCCCCGACAGCTCCTGGGTGCTGATCCCGTCGACGCCCAGACCGGGCAGATTCAGCACCGCCTGCTCGTTGTTCTGGACCGTCAGCATCACCTGGAACAACGGATGCCGTGCCGCGGACCGGGCCGGCGCCAGCTCCTCCACCAGCCGCTCGAACGGCACATCCTGATGCTCGAACGCCCGCAGACCGGTCTCCCGCACCTGCTCCAACAACTCGGCGAACGACGGATCACCCGACAGATCCGTACGCACCACCAACGTATTCACGAAACAGCCGACCAGATCATCCAGCGCCTCATCCGTCCGCCCGGCAATCGCCGACCCGATCGGAATATCCGTCCCCGCACCCAGCCGGTGCAACGTCACCGCAAGCGCCGCCTGCAACACCATGAACACCGTCACACCACACTCACGCGCCACCTCACGCAACCGCACATGCACCCCAGCCGGCACATCCACCCGCACCGCATGCCCCTCATGCGACGCCACCACCGGACGAGCACGGTCATACGGCAACACCAGCTCCTCCGGCACCCCCGCCAACACACCACGCCAGTACTCCACCTGACGCGACAACACACTTGCCGGATCACCCTCATCACCCAGCAACTCCCGCTGCCACAACGCATAATCCGCATACTGCACCGGCAACGCATCCCACACCGGCACCAAGCCCTCACGCCGCGCCGCATACGCCAGCGAGACATCCCGCGCCAACGGCCCCATCGACCAGCCATCACCCGCAATGTGATGCACCACCACCACGAGCACATGCTCATCCGGACCCACCCCGAACAGGCTCGCCCGCAGCGGAATCTCCGTCGCCAGGTCGAAGGCATACCGGACCGCCTCCAACACCGCACCGCCGAGCTCGTCCTCACTCACCTCGGCGACGGCCAGCTCGAAGCCGCACTCCTCCACCGGCAGGATCCGCTGATACGGCTCCCCGTCCGCCACCGGAAACACCGTCCGCAGCACCTCATGCCGCCCCAGCACATCCAACAGCGCGCGCTCCAACGCCTGCCGGTCCAGCCGGCCGGTCAGCCGCAACGACATCGGAATGTTGTACGTCGCGCTCGGGCCCTCCAACTGGCCGATGAACCACAGCCGGCGCTGCGCATACGACAACGGGATCATCGGAATTCCTCCTGTTTACAAAAAACCGCGGCTGGGCTCACACCGCGTCTCAGATAGGGCGAACCCTCAGGGGCAACTTGTAATCAAGGCAAGTGAAAGTCGAACCGGCAGGTCCATCATCGAATGCACTTACTCTCCATGCAGCCAGTTCATTTCAACCACTCTCCGGCGAGGCAGCGACGACCTGCCGGTCGACCACAAAGGTCATGCGGCAGCCTCGGGCGGACCCAGTTCACTATGGGCCAGTCCGCATGCCCAATCAATCCTGGTGATCAGCGCCCCCCATGTTCAACTGCGCTCCGGCAGCAGTTGAACATGGCAGTGCGGGCCTCGGAGACATGTCGCAGTGCGCGATCCGACGAATTCGGAATTCACACTCCGACAGCACACAGTCTCAAGGCCCGCGTCTGTACGGTCAACAGTGGATCTTCGAACAGGCGGCGTTGGTGCGGCGGACGGCTCGTTCACCTTCACCGGCTCGCTCGCCGGCTTATCCAGTCGCCGCCTGCGGGCGCGCGCCCGGGCCGGCGGTCAGCCGGACCGGCAGGGTCTCGGGGCCGTTGACGACGATCGACGTCAGGCGGGTCGGTGTGTCCACGAGTTCGATCTGTACGTCGCGGTGCAACAACTCGTGGTACAGCATCCGCAGTTCGCTCCGGGCCAGCACGCTTCCCAGACAGAAATGCTCACCGAAGCCCAGGGCCAGATGCCGGTTCGGCTTGCGGCGGATGTCGAACTCGTCGGGACGGTCGAAGATGCTCTCGTCGCGGTTCGCGGACGGCAGCCACAGCGTGACGCGGTCACCTGTGGCCACTTGGTTCCCGTGGATCTCTATGGGGCGCACCGCGGTGCGCATGATGTGCGTCGCGGTGGACGTCCAGCGGAGCACCTCTTCCACCGCCGAGGGCAGCAGCTCCGGCTCTTTCGCCAGCTCCTCCCACTGGTCCCGGTGCTCCAGGAACGCCAGCATGCCGCCGGCTGCCGCGATTCGCGTATTCTCCGTGCCGCCGACCAGCAGGTTGTCGCAGTTGAGGAGGATGTCGTCCGGGGTCAGTCGCACCCCGTCGATTTCGGCCGTAGCCAGAATGCTCACCAGGTCGTCGCCTGGATTCGCCGCCTTCGCCGCCTGCAGTTCCTCGAAGTAGCTCATGATGTCCAGATGGGCGAACCTCTGGGTCAGCGGATCGCTGGCCCCGAACGCCTGACTGGTGAGCTTGAACAGGTGGTCCCAGTCTGAGCTGGGCACGCCCATCATGCGGCAGATCACGTACAGCGGCACACGGGCGGCGACGTCTGTCACGAAGTCGCACGTCCCCGACTCCAGCGCCTCGTCCACGACCCGACGGGTGACCTCCGTCATCTCCGGTTCGAATCCCCGCACTGAGCGGAGCGCGAACCACTCGTCGACCAGCCCCCTGAGCTGCCGGTGCCGCGGTGCGTCCGTCAACGCCAGCGTGCGCCCGCCGCCCGGGTCCTCCCCGTGCTCGGCCGGCCGCAGCAGAATTCCCCTTGCGGAGCTGAAGGTCGCCGCATCGCGGTAGACCGTCCGTATGTCTTCGTATCGGGTGAGCGCCCAGAAGCCGGGAAGGTCGGTGGGCGGATGCCAGTAGACCGGTGCATTCGCACGCAGCCAGCGCCACTGCTCAAAGGGGTCGCCGTCCGCATACAGCGCGGGATCCACCAGATTGATCCGGGGTGCCTTCTGAGACGAATCACCCTGCATGCGGGCACCTCTCCAAATGCGCTCGAGTTCGAGAATCGTGAATTAGCAGAAACGGCGACTGGCCGCAGGAAACGTACGCTGACACGCTAAGCGCTGGAACGTCAAGGTCGCCCGCATTTCGGAACCGGGGCACAAGAAAACAGGGGAACGAATCCGGCGCATTCGAAGGTCACTCGCGCCGTGTTCGCTCCCCTGCCGTAGCGAGATCTATGCTCTAGGCGCTAACGAAGTGGCTCCTCGTTGCGGGGAGTCACCGACAATACGGCTGTCCAGTTCACTGGCGAACTCCGTCCAGGTCTCCGCGTATTGCCGGGCAAGGTCGACGATGATCCCACCGCAGTGCGACGGAACGGCGGCAGCCAATCTCGCCCAGCGCTGTTCGACCATGGCATTCTGCTGCAGAACCCTGAGAAGGTGCCGCCCTTCCTCTTTGTGCCGCAGTGACGGATCACGCAGGAGCCGCTCCACCAAGGATGCGGGATCCGGTTGGATGTGCCGCACTTTCCGTCCGGCACTCTGCTCGGTCAGCTGCTGAGGAAGCGTTGCGACAGACTCTTCAGCTTCGTCCCTGGACGCTTGGGGTCTTCGCTCAGGCAACGGGGACTCGCCGGACAGCAGCCGCTTCTTGACATCGCTCACCGTCGCCGGCGAGATACCGGCGCGCCTCGCCACCTCGCGCAGCGACGCCTGCGGATTCTCCGCAACCAGCTCGGCGGCGCGCTTCCTGCCCTCCTCACTGTTCAGCGGGCGCACCTTGCCGTCCCTGCCGATACGGGCCCGCACCGACGGAGTGTCGAGCGCTCTGCGTCTGACCGCGGCGACGGCCTTCGCTCCCAGACCCGCGACCCGTGCTATGGCACGGTCCGACATCTCAGGGTGGGAAGAGATGATCCGCGCGGCTGCGACCCGGCGGTCTTCCCTGGAAAGCGGAAGACCGTGCGTGACATTCGCCTGCACCGCCCGCAGGAACGCTTCGTCGGCGGTGCCGTCGAACAACTCGGCATCGATCGTCTCATCGCCCTTCAGGAAGGCAGCCATGAGCCGATGAAGCCCGTCGATCACCCTCATGCTCCGCCGATGCACGAGGATGGGCGGAAGTTCGGTGTCCAGCTCCACCAGCCGCGCGACGTGATCCGCATCATGACCTCCAAGGCGAGGGGAATCACCGGGAAGTAGTAACGAAATAGGAACCGATATGATCGCCCGCTCGCTACTCCCGGCAGCCGATGCCGATTCGGCCAGGTCGGCGCTCCCACCTTTCGGCTTGGATTTTAAAAGATCGATCGTATCGTATCGTCTCATGCTTACTCCCCCGCCCGGAATTGACGATAAGCATCACTTGCTGCGAAATGCTTTCCCAGATGTAACAACTGCACCCGTCACCACCTACGGGCATGCGCGAATTAGAATTCGGGGCATTCGAGCGGAATGCGAAGCAGGATTACAGCGACCCCACTCCCCGTGGGCGACAAATACCCCATCGCAATCGAATGCGCCGAAATCGAGCATCACACTCACCCCGCACCGCGCACGCGGTCGCCACACAGGTCGGCGACCCGTCTCCCCTGACAGCGCTGCTCCGTGAGTCCACGGAGGCGTCCAACTCCCGTTCGAACACGATCACATGGTCCGTCGTCCGCGCGGATCTGTCGAGGGTTGGTGTCGCTCCGCTCCTTCGGGTCCGTGGCGGGATATCGCGCTTACCGGACGATTAATATCCAATCTCGCAATCTACTCCCTAGTGGGAACGAATCGCCCGCAAGCGCCACAGAGGCGATCCCCCTTGTGCCGCACGGGCGTTGGCGTTCAACTGCGGCATGGGAGCAGTTGAACGCCATCCAGCGAGGGCCCCCGAACGAGAGGGTCGGAATGCCGTAAGCACCGGGCGGCCGGGGCCCGTCACCGGAGTCGGTAATCAATGCGGCCTGCACCACCGGGGCCGAGGTTGAGAACTCTCGTAGCGTGGACACCCGCGGCGAGAAGGCTGGGGTACACCTTCGAAAAAGCGGTTGAATTCCACATTGATACCTGCTAATGACCTTGCGCGAAAGCCAGGCCCTGCCCTCCCCAAGGGGTGACGAGCCCGTCGGCGACGAGGCGCTCCAGGAGCTTGTGAAGGCGGTCAGTTCATAGCGATGTTCCGGGCCGGCGGGATCGGCTCGGCCCCGTCAGGTGAGCGTGCCGTGACAAAGCTTCGGGCGCGCATCTGCCGGACGCTCCGTGCGCGGCGGACCCGCGCGACACTTCAAGTGCTCCGCCCCGTTCAACGGACCCTCGTGCCTGCCAAGGCATCGAGTAGCTCGATGGCCTCACGGCGACTCAACAGTTCGTGGAATCGCTCGTTGCGGAAGCTCCGCAGGCATGCGTAACAGCTGCTCTCCAGGCCGCACTCGCAGGCGCTCACGCGGGAGAGCGCGGCCTCTACGACCCGGCCGAGATGATCTCCGATCCGGACCACGTTCCCCGCGCCGCCCGGCGTGGTGTCGAAGAGCAGCAGCGAGGGCATTCCCTCGGCTCCCGTGTGGACCGTGCCGTCGATGTCGTCTCGGCTGATCTCCAGGTGGGTCGCCGCGCCTTCCAGCAGGGCGTAGACGCCGGAACGCAGGCGTTCCTGCGGTGCGGAGAGGGCGGTGAACGGGTCGAGGTGGATCTGGAGGAAGTCGGTCTGATAACGGTGCGCGAGAGAGACGACCCGCAGGGGACCGGTGCATTGGGCGTCCTTCAACAGGTGCGGGTGGCCCGCACGCCGGTTGCCCGCCCGGGCGTGCGGACGGCCCCAGCCGCACCAGTCGCAGATCTCGTAGCCTGCGCCGCCCGGCCCCTCCGCGACGACGACCATCTCGCCCCGTGCTCCCGCCGACCAGGCCGTGGTGTGCCCGGAGGCGAAAGCCGTCACCCCGTCCCTTACGTCGGCGGTGGCGGTGGACATGTGGACGTCGCCGTACCAGGACCGGCGCGGCGGGGTCTGCCCCGGCCGACGCTGGGCCCCGCGTGCGGCCACGAAGCCGTATACGGGCTCGATGTACCGGCGCGGAGCGGTGGTGGACACCGCGCCGCAGGCCGTGCAGGTGGGGTCCACGGGCTCGGTGGCCTCCCCGTAGCGCCCGCAGGCGCCGCACACCGTGTAGTGACGGCTCACCAGTTCGCGGTCGGGCAGGCGGTAGACGCCTGCGGAGGACCACAGCCGGCCGCCGGCCACGATCTCGGCACCCGGCGCGTACTCATGGACGGCGGCACTCAGGTCGCGAGTGAGTTCGAGCTGGCCGGCGACGGCGCCGCCGTCCTGCGGGATGCGCAGTTCGACGGTGTCCACGGGGAATCCGTACTTGGGCAGGACGTTGCGGTTGGCGAGCACGCCGAGCAGGTCGCGCTTCGTCAGGGTGTGGATGACCTTCTGGTACACCTCCGCCAGCCGGTACTTGCGGGTGGCGGCCGCCTGGTCACGGCGTTCGCTGTAGGCGATGACGTCCTGGTCGAGGATCTGCTGCGCGGCCCTCAGGAGACGGTCCAGTTCGCCTACCCAAGCGTCCGTTTCCACACCGATCTCGTCCTGGACGTTCTTGGGAAGAACCCTGCGGAGAGAAGCGGTGACATCGCCCGGAACGGGCGTCAGCCAGTCGCGCACGGCGTGGGCAGCGATCTCCCCGGTGGTGTCGTCGGGCAGGAAGAACTCGCCCGCCGTACGCCAGATGCGGCGCCGTTCCTCCTTCATGGCGCGGAAGAAGGCGGCGAGGGCGATGGAGTGGGCGTGGCGGCGGTCGATCCGCACGTTGTCGACGGGGACGATCGGGGCCCGGACCTCCCCTGCGATCATCCGTTCGGGTTCCGAGTACCGCGAGAGGTCGTGGGGGCGTCGCTGGGCGTAGGTGAGGACAAGGGCGGCGGAGTCCGCACGCCGCCCGGCCCGTCCGGCCCGCTGCACATAGTTGGCTGTGGAGGGTGGCATGTTGCGCAGGACGACGGCCTGCAACTCGCCGACGTCCACGCCGAGTTCGAAGGTGGTGGAACAGGACAGGGCGTTGACCTGCCCGCGGACGAACTCGCCCTGGATCTCCGCGGCCTTCTCGCCGGTCCACTGCGCTGTGTGTTCCTGGGCCCGCATCGGGACGGGGCCGAAGGTGAGGTAGAGGCGGCGGAGGTGGCCGTCCGACTCGTTGGTGGGCTTGTACTCCTCAAGGCGGCCGGTGCAACGCAGTGTCGGGCAGACTCCCCGCACGGACACGGCGACCACGCGGCGGCAGCGGTCGCATGCGTGGAGGGGTTCGCTTTCCGCGGTGACGGGCCGCAGCCGGAGCCAGGCGTGGTCGAGGCGGCGGACCGCGCCGATCCCGGGCCGGCTCTCCCCCGGCAGCCAGTCGGCGAGGTGTCCGGTGCTGAGATCGGTCCACAGGCGGCTCAGTGTCTCCAACGCGGCGGCTCGCCGGTCACCCGGGTGACCTAGTGCGTCGAGCACCCGCTCCAGGTAGTCGACGCGGCGGTTCGACACGCCCGCGGCGCTGGGCAGCCAGCTGATCACCTTCCGCGCGGCGTCGGACCCTTTGGAGCGGACCCACACGGGTCCGCGGCGGGGAGCGAACACCTCGTCGCCCGCGTCCACGTCCTCGGGCATGGTGAGGGCACCCTGATTGCGCACGGTGCGCAGCAGTTCCTGCACCAGCCGCCAGGCATCGTCGTCCGTCAGGCCGAGGGAGGTCAGGGTGGAGGGTGGCTGCCAGAAGGGCTCACGGTCGAGGTCGACACGGAGCAGGCCGACGCCTTCGAGTGACTGACGGTCGTCGAGACTGAGTACTTCCTGCATGACCCACAGGGCGACCTCGCGCTGCTTGGTCTGGCGGGAATCGGTGCGGCGGAAGACTCCGGCGCGGTCGGCGGCGCGGACCGTGTGGGCCACGAGATCGTCGATGTGCAGCGGCTCGTCCGGATCGGGACAGCCCTTCAGAGCGGCCTGTGTCATCAGGCGCCGGTGCTGGATACGGGTATAGGAGTCCTCGAGGTAGGGGGCGAAGTACGCGGCGGCCTGCCGGCTGTCGCTGAAGAACAGGAGTTTGCGGCCCTGGCCGGGCAGCGCTGCGGCGGCGCCTTCGGTCGCCGGGGGCAGCGCTTGGTAGAGGGCGGTGCCCAGGACCGAGGCCGCGGCCTCGTTGCCCGTCTGGAAGAGGCGGATCATGCCGTGGCCGCGGGCGCCGCACGCCAGGCAGGAGGCCGGGGTTCCCTCGTGGGTGTCGAGCTGGTGGACGCGGCGCAGCTCGGTGCCCTGGCATGCGTCCGCCGTGCAGGCCGCCGTTCCCGCGGGGTGCACGGCCGCGCAGCGGGTGCACAGCCGGCGCTCGCTGAGACCGCCCTTGCTGCTCTCGCCGAGGGTTTCGTCGTCCTCGTCGAAGCCCGCGCCCGAGTCGTGGCCGTCCAGGAGCAGCCAAGTGTGGGGTTTGTCGGGGGACTTGCGGTGCACGAGACGGGGCCGTCCCCCGTGCCCGTCGAGGCTGCCGTGCAGATGAACGGCGCCGCAGCGGCGGCAGGCGCCCAGTTCGAAGGAGGGGCGCGCGCAGTGCGGGCAGATCTCATGGCGGGCCAGGTCGAGGTGGGGGCCGGCCGGGTCGAGGCAGGTGAAGGCGCCTTCGGTGGCGCGGGCGAAGAGGTGGTAGCGGGCGGAGAGCACGGGGGCGCCGTCGGTGTCGGTCAGCCGGCTGGCGAGCTGGATGAGTGCGGTGACGGCGGCCGGTCCCACCGGGTCGTCCGGAAAGACGGAGTGGGCGATCTCGCGCACGGGCCGGGGCCCTTCGGCGAGGGCACGGCGCAGGGCGGCGATGCCGGCTTCGGCGGCGAGGGCGGCCGCCGGAGTGGTGGTGGCCAGTCCGTGTATGCGCGCGGCCGACACGATCTCGGGACCGGGATCGGCCGTGGTGGCCAGGCGCAGGTATTCGGTGGTCGGCAGTGGCCCCCAGTGCGGGCCGTCGGGTGTGCCCACCCGGGTCGCGGTGACGAGGTCCTGTGCGGCCAGGTCGTCGGCGTCCCAGCGGAAGGGGGCGTCGAAGAGGGCCTGGGCGAAGGCGGTGACGGCGGCCGGGTTTTCCTCCGCGCCGACGGTGGCGCTGGTGGCGATGGCCTGGACGTCGCGTCCCTGGCCCACCCGGTCCTTCAGTCTGCGCAGCAGCATGGCGAGTTCGGCGCCGCGTGCCCCGTCGTAGACGTGGGCCTCGTCGACGACGATGAATTTCCAGCCGCCCGCATGCTCCCCTTCGAAGAGGTCCATGTCCTGGGGGCGGAGCAGCAGGTACTCCAGCATGGCGTAGTTGGTGAGCAGGATGTGGGGCGGCGTGGCGCGCATCTCGCGGCGGCTGAGCAGTTCGTTGGGCAGGCGGGGCTCGCCGGGGTTGAGCTGTTCGAAGGTGTCGGCGGCGCGGCGCGGGTCGTCCTTCGTGTCGCCGGTGTAGCGGCCGAACGTGATGTGGGGGGCTGCGGTCAGCAGTCGGCGCAGACGCTTCATCTGGTCATTGGCCAGTGCGTTCATCGGGTACAGCAGCAGGGCGCGGATGCCGGGGCCGAGGGTGCCGCGGGCGTGTTCGGCGGCGAGCGTGTTGAGGATGGGCAGGAGGAAGCTCTCCGTCTTGCCCGAGCCCGTGCCGGTGGCGACCACCAGATTGCGTCCGGCCACGGCCTTGCGCAGGGCCTGTTCCTGGTGGCGGTACAGGGGGCGGTCGGCGGGCAGGGCGGTGCCCGTCAGCTGCCGGAACGCCGGATCCAGGACGCCCTCGCCGATGAGCTCGTTCAGGGTGGCGCCCGGCGCGTATGCGGGGGTTGCCTCCAGCAGAGGACCTTTGGTGAGCAGTGGGCTGGTGTCGATGGCGTGGGCGAGTGCCTCGGCGAGGCGGGGTTCACGCAGGGGCAGCAGGGAGCGCAGGTATCGGCGGTAGGTGTCGCTGATCAGCGCGGATGTGGCGAGGGGGTCGAGGCTGTGCAACGGGCTGGCTCCGAAGGGCGGCGGATTGGGCGGGGCGGGTGTGCGGTGCGGAACTGCGGCCGAAGGCTGGTGCGGCCGGTTCGCGTCGGCCGGGAGGTGATCTCCGGCCGGGCATGGTGCGAAGCCCCCTCAGCCGGTGGCCTGCACGGCCTCGGCGGTGACCAGGCATTCCGCGAGAGCGAGGTCGACGGCGGTGAGGTCGGGCGCGTGGGCGGCGACGGACGTCCACAACGGTCGTAGGCCCCGCTCCAGTTTGGCTGCCCGCGCGTCTCCGGCGGCGGCCAGCCGGGCGATCAGCGCACATCCGAGGGAGAACTGGGGCACCCGCATCCAGGACTCTGCGGGGCCGTGCAGCGTGCCGGGTCCACGGTCGCGGAACGCTCGCGTCAGGAGGGAGTGTCCGTCTTCGAGGAAGATCGTGATCGCGTCCAGCCAGTCGCCGCACTCCTCGCGCACGGCGAAGTACTGGAGGGTGCGCCGGTCGCGGAACGCCTGCCAGGCGGCTTCAGCCCGGGTGTCGGTGTCCAGGAGGCCACGCGGTACGACCCGTGCGGTGCGCCACACGGCCTGCTGCTGGATCTCGGGGAGTTCGTCCAGGGCCCGGGCGTGGGCGTCGAACCGACCGACGGTGCGGCTCGGGTCCTCGTGGCCGGCCAGGAGGGCCGGGCCCACATCCCCCAGGAACTGCCCCACCTCGTTCAGGAGTTCGGCCTCCTCGGGGTACAACTCGTCGATTTCGTAAGCCGGGTCGTCGGACAGGTACGGCAGCAGCGGTGCCGTGAGCAGCAGCGCGCACAGCGGAGCCCGCCGCCAGACGGGGCGTACGGCGGCCGGGTTCGTGACCTCCCGGATGTGCAGGGCGGCCAGGCCGCTGCCCACCAGCGCTCCGGCGAGCTCGCCGGAGCGCAGGGCTGAGTCGGCCGCTCCCACGAGGGCGTCGGGGCCGGCGTCTCCCAGGGCGTGCAGGCACTCGGCCGGTGCGGTCTCCTTCGCTCCGCACGCCTGCAGGTCCCGCCCGCGGGCGGCCACGATCCACTGGTAGGGGATGGCGTCGGTGCCTCGGGGCAGCGTTCCGCGGCCTCCCAGGTACTCGGTGGTCCTGACTGCGGCAGTGCCGTCGGTGATCGTGTGTGTCCAGGGAGAGCGGCGCAGCACCAGGGTGTCGCGGTCGCGTCGGCGGGGCCAGGCGGGTGCGGCGCCGGCCGTGGGGGTTCCCGCGCGCAGGGTCACGACGAGCGGTCCCGCCGCCCGCCAGGCGGCGGGCAACGGGATACGACCGCTGGGGTCGACGGGCACGGTCAGCGGCTGTTGCCATGGGGCGAGGACCATGTGAAGGTGGGCGGCCAGTGCTCCTGGGTGGCGCAGTCCCCGCAGCAGCAGTCCGGTGCCGTCCGGTACGACGTCTTCCGCGATGGGCTGCGTGCGGACGGTTCCCACATGGATGCTCTGCCCGGCGACCAGCAGCCGTATTTCGGCCTTGGCGCAGTCGCGGACGGTGTCGGTCAACGCGGCCAGGGCATAGCGCAGGTCTCCCTTGCGGGCCCGGGTACGGCGTTCCGGCCGCAGGGTGTGCAGGGTCGCGCCCTCGACGGTCAGCGCCAGTTCGGGAGTCACTGCCACCGCCTGCTCCGGCAGGCGCACGGTCAGGGCACTGTCCCGCACCAGGTCGGCCCCGTCGATGTCGAGTGGCCGGACGGACCACGAGAGGGGCCGGCCGTCGAGCTCCAGGCGGACTTCGGAGTGCGGGACGAGGGCTCGGAGCTGGTACGCGTCGGTTCCGTCGCTCAGTACGAGCCCTTTGGCGATCTCGTACGGGGCGAACCGGACCGCGCTTTCGGAGACGGTGACGGGTCGGTCGGTGCGGACGTCCAGCCGCACCGGCGCCAGTCCGCCGTTCGGGGCGAGCAGGCGCCATTCGGCGGTGGGCGTGGCCTCGACGCTCTCGGCGAGGAAGGCGGTGAGCCGGCGCCTGCCCCGCTGCCGGCCGGGGCGGTGGACGATGAGTTCGTACGGGCCGACCAGCGGGCCGGGTACGTTCTGCCAGGGGTCCACAAGGGCGCCGGGGGCGCCGGTGAGGCGGGCCAGGGGTTCCTCGTGGCCGAGGCGTCGCACCTCGACCTGCCAGGGTTCCGTCTCGGCCTCGCCCGGGCGGCGCCGGAGTCGGAGCGCGGGCGGGCGGTGCCACACCGGTGCTCCGTCCTCGCCGGTGAGCCAGGGAAGTGTCGCGCCGCCCTCCCAGCCGAACGACCGTCCAACGGCAACGTCCAGCCAGTTGCCCAGGGCGGCTTGGGATGTACGGAGCCTCGTCACACCTGACAGGGACAGCTTGCTCAGGGTCCAGCCGCTCCAGCCGTACGGGGTCGGCAGTTCGACGGAAGCGGCCCGCGCGCCCTCCGTCTCCAGGGCACCCACATGCAGCAGGTGGATCTCGGCCGCGGGCAACGGCTCGTCCAGGGGCATCCGGTGGCCGTCGGCGGCGAAGGCCAGCAGGGCGGTGTGCGGGTCGACGACGCCCGACACATGGGTGGTTCCCGCCGGGTCGGTGGCCTCGATACGCCGGACGGGGCCGGGCAGAACCCAGTGCGGTGGTGACGCGGTGAACGACGCGCCGTCTGCGGCCAGTTGCCAGGTGGGCGCCTCGCGATGGCCGGGCAGGGTCAGCACAACGCTGCCCCCGCCGGGCCCGAGCCGGAGCTCCGGGGGAGTTGTCACAGCCCTGGGTACGGGATCGCTCGGAGGAGTGTGCGCCGGATCCGTGGCGGTCGACGGGTGCCAGGTCCAGCCCAGTGAACGCGCCGCCTCCTGTGCGGCCGCGATCCAACGCGCGTCGGTCGTCGGTGCACTCGGGACGCCACGGGGTCGGCCGAGTTCGGGGCGGGCCGCGACCACCCGCGCCCGCGCTTCGGACAGCAGTTGTACGAGGCCGGGCGCATCACCCTGCTCGCCGAGGGCCACGGCATGGACCGTGCAGGCGGGCCACCGTGCGAAGACGGTGTCCGGCGGCAGATCCGACCGGTCGGCAAGCAGCGCGTAGGCCACCAGCGCTTCCATGACGAGAGTGATCCGCCGGAGGACGGACTCCGGTGTGCCGGTGGTCGCCGGTTCCCCCGCCTCGCGCCACGCCCGCTCGCAGTCGTCCAGCAACCGCGCGGGATCCACCAGCATATTTCCCTCCCCCACCGGTCCGTACTTCCTTGCAGTACAGACCGGCTGATGTTTACCTTTTTACCATTCCTTCACGTCGGAACCACAGGGATTCCACGGACGAAAGAGGATGCAGCCGACGGACGTGACGCATTGTCAGTGGTGGGTGGTTGTATGCGCACACGGACTGGTTGTCGCACTGCATTTCAGTACATCGGGGGGTACGTCCATGACGACGGATGTCGAGGCGGGAGCGTCGGCCGCTTTGCACGCGGAACTTCTGGCCGCGGCGGGTCCGGAGCGCCTACTGACCCTGATGGCTCTGCGGCGACTGCTGGTCGGCGCGGACCAGGCCGTGCTCGTCGAGGCACTGAGCCGGGTCGTACGGGAGGGCGTCACGCTTCCCGCCAACGTGGCGGCCTCGTTCGGCGTGCCGGTCGGCGGCCCTGTGACGTCGTCCGATGTTGACCGCCCCACGCCCGCGCACACTCCGAACGGGGCGCCCGTCACCACCCGGCTCCCCGCCATACCGGCCCAGAAGGCGTCCGGCCCGCGCTTCACAATCGAGTTGGGCCCGGACAGCCGACTGGATCTGACCGCACTGACGGTACGAACGCTGCGCCCGGAGGTGCCCCCGCCCGTATCGCGGCCGAAGGCCCCGCCGCGCCCCGCCTCCGATGCTGCCGACGCTGCCTTCGAGGACTCCCCCACAGGCCGACCCGTGTTCGACTCGTTGAAGTACTACCGCCAGGTGATCGGCAAGTACCCGCTGCTCTCCCGAGAGCAGGAGGTGGAACTGGCCCAGGCCATCGAGGCGGGACTTCTGGCGCGCGAGCAAGTGGACGAGCGCGGCAGGAAGATCGCCCCCAAGCTCCGCCGGGAGCTCGGACAGCTCGTCCTGCTCGGTGAACGGGCCTTTACGGAGTTCATCCAGGCGAACCTCCGACTGGTGGTGAGCGTCGCCCTCAGATACACCAGGCACGGGCTGGACCTCATGGACCTGATCCAGGAGGGCAACGCCGGCATGGTGCACGCGATCGAGATGTTCGACCATCGCAAGGGCTTCAAGTTCTCGACCTATGCCGTCCAGTGGATCCAGCAGGCGATCCGGCGGGCCATCGCCGACCAGAGCCGAACGATCCGGCTTCCGGTGTATGCGCACGACATGGTGGCGGCCCTGCACAGGGCCGCGCGGGAGCTGGGACACGAGGCTCCGGCCGACGCCCTCCCGGCCGTGGCCGCGCGTGCGGGGATGTCACCGGACAAGGCAGCCGAACTCCTGTCACAGGTGCGTCGTACCGTCCCGTTCGAGGAGTTGACCGAGGCGATCGGTGACGCCGCGCTGCACGAGGAGGCGGACCGGAGCATCCGTGGACCGCACTGGGCGGAATCCGACGCCTACCACTGGAATCTGTCTCTGGAGGAGGTCCACGATCTCCTCGACTGTCTCAGCGTACGAGAGCGCCGATTGATCACCTTGCGGCATGGGCTCGACGGAGGGGCCGAGTTGACCCTCGACGCCATAGGCCAGATTCTGGGAGTCACGAGGGAACGCGTTCGTCAGGTCGAATCCAAGGCCATGTCGAAGCTGCGCGAGCGCGCCTTGGAACTCCTTGACCGGCCGGTCGTGACGCCACCGCCCCCGGTTGTCGAGCCGAGCACCGTCTCCGCGGATCCACCCGTGGACCTCGCCGACGAGCTTCATGTAACCCGGAAGGTCCACAACAGCGGCCAGATCATGGTGGACCGGCAGACAATCCACGTGGGCCTGCAGTACTGCGGCGAAAATGTCACAGTACTGCTGGAGGACGAATGGTTCCGCGTGGTGTTCCAGGGACGCCCGATCGCAGCTTCTCCCCGGCGCCACCGGCCCGGGTCCCACAGGATCTACGGCATCACCGACTGAATCCCTCCGCGGACCCTTCCACGCCCGAGGCCGGGAAGAGCGTGCCCGTCGCCGCGCTGTTCACGGTTGTGTCAGTGTCTCCTGGCGAGGGCGACCTTTCCGTTCAGTTTCTCGATCATGACGTGCGCATTCCTCTTACTGTCCGGTGTACGGGTCAGACCTGGTAGGAGCCGTACTTCTCGGCGACCTGCAGAGATGGCGCCGACCGCGGCACCCGGGAGGCAAGGGCTGCCGAGGCCGCATCGAGGGCGGCGGCATGGTGCGGGAGCCCTAGTCCGCCCGTGCCGCGGCCGGCCCTTGTCTTCGGGACCAGAACGGGTGGCCGGGCCAGCGGGTTTCCTGGGTGTGGGCGGTGCGGTGCGCGTGCTGGTACGCCGTGCGGGCGGTGGTGATCTTGGCCGTGTACGCGTCCAGAGCGCCCGGGGTGCCACGCAGGTGGGCGTCGATCGCCTGGCCCGCGCCGAGTCCGGTGTAGAGGGCGGTGAGAATGCCCTGGGCGGACAGCGGATCGAACGCCAGGGCGGCGTCTCCTGCCGCGATCCAGCCGTCGCCGTGGACGTGGTCCAGGTGGGCGCTGTGGGCGGGGGCGCGGCGGGGAGGGTCCGGTGTGTTGAGGCCGTGCGGGCGGGCGGTGGGCGCCACGTACCGGGTGGTGAGGAGGCGGCGTCGGAAGTCCGCGGGGGTGAACAGGTCGGGGTCGGTGAAGTAGGCGACGAGACGGCGGCGGGAGGGCAGCAGGGTGGTGTACCACCAGCCGTCGGGGGCGGATTCGACCAGGGAGTGGCCGTCGGTGGCGCCGGGCAGGGCGTCGAGGGCGAGGTAATGGGCGGTCAGCCGGTCCTCGACCTGTCTGCGGGCACCGGCCGGGATGGCGATCGCGGCTGGTCTGCCGGTGGCGTCGACGATCCAGCGGCAGGTCACGGTGCGGTGTCCGGCGTGGGCGGCGCGCAGGGTCAGCCGCCAGGTTCCGTCGGGGCGGCGCACGGGGCGGTGTACGGCGGTGCGTTCGGTCACGTCCGCTCCGGCCGCGCGGGCCGCGGCGCGCAGGGTGCGGTCGAACAGCGGCCGGTCCAGGTGCCAGCCGTGTCCGTAGGGATCGTGGATGAAGTCGACGGTGTGCAGGGCGGCGGAGCCCCAGGAGGAGTGGGTGCCGTGGCACGGCAGATGTCCGGCCGCCAGGACCAGGTCGGCGACCCGCAGGTCGTGCAGGAGCAGGCGCGCGACCGGGACGAGGGCCTCACCGGTCTTCGGCGGGCCGGTCGCCGAGTCGGCGAGGAGCACCGTACGGCCCGCTCCGGACAGGGTCAGGGCGGCGGCGCAGCCGGCGGGACCGCCGCCCGCGACCACCACGTCGTAGTGGTCGCGTGGCGGGGTGTACGCCGTCGTCCCGGCGGTCACCGGGATGTGTGGAGGGGGTCGAGCTTCTCCAGGTAGCCGGCGGCGATCGCGGCCTCGTCGTGGCCGGTGGCGCGCATGGCCTCGCCGATGGCCTGGGTGACCAGTGCGGTCTCCACCTGTTCGGCCGACAGTTCCCCTCTCCAGGTGCCGGCCTCCGCGGCCAGTTGGGGACTGGCGGCCTGCGGGACCTGCACGTTGACGAGGTTCGCGTGGTCGGGGGCGTCTCTGAGTTGTTCGCCCGGGACCGACTCGACCTGGATGAACTCCGGGAACCTGCCGTCCGCGCCTTCGTACCTGTGCACCTCGACGACGCCGAAGTCCGGCCAGTCGTCGATCATCTGACGGCGCTGCTTGTTGAAGTCGGAGCCGGTCAGGCCGCGCAGCCACACGGCCCGGCGTTCGAAGGCCTGTTCTCTGGCCTTTTCGTCGGCGCCCGGGTCGTTGACGATGTCGAAGTCCGCGCGCTTCAGGACGTGGTTGGGGACCTGGGCGGGCCAGAAGGTGGGCAGGTAGGGGCTGTAGCGCGGGCCCAGACCGCTCAGCACCTGGTAGCCGGAGCGGCAGCTGGCCGCGTCGCACTGCCAGGGCGCGGCCATCCAGCGGGTGAGGTCTCCCGGGCCCTGTGCGTACAGCGGGCCGTCCTTGGACTTGACCTCCAGGTCGCTGAGGACCTCGCCGTAGTCGCGTTCGGGGTTGTCCGGCCCGCGGTGCAGGATCCGGAAGGGCTCGGAGTACATGGTCTTGTGCCGCACGGGCCAGGTGACCTCGCAGCCGGGGTGGAAGGCGTCCGCGGCGCAGTTCTCCAGCGCCGCCCGGTCGAGCAGGGCCGGTTGCTCGCGGACGGGTGCCGTGTCGACGTCCTCGTGGCGCTCGTGCAGCGGGCCGGGCTGGAAGCGGCCCTCGGCCCACCGGGCGAGCAGCCGGTCCTGGGTCGGGGAGAGCCTGATGTGCTGCCGTACCGACGTGCCCCTGCCGCTGGACATGGCGTCGCCGTACAGCCAGGGCCACGGCAGCGGAGACGTTCCGTCCCGGTCACAGTCGCGCATCTGGACGTAGATCTGCCGGCGCAGCTCCTGGCTGCTGCTTCCGGGGTCCGCGAGGCGTGCGCGCAGTTCCGGATCGAGGAAGTCGTGCGGGCCCTTCCAGCCGAACTGGGTGGCGAAGCCGTGGTTGGTCCACTGCAGTGCGCAGAACCGGCTGAGGATCGGCTCGATGTGGTCGGCGTAGGAGACGACGTCCGCGCCCGGCAGTGTGCCCTCGGTGGTGAACACGTCCTGGAGGACGTCGTAGAGGGTGCGGACGGTCTTCACGCCGGGCGCGTAGTGCGGTGGGGCCACCACGACCCATGCCGCCGTCGCGGTCTTCGTCTGCCCGCCGATGGTGACCTGTGCCGTCACGGGGCCGTCGGAGACGTCGTCGTACCAGGTGTCGTTGTTGGTGACGCCGGAGATCGGCTTTTCCGGGGTGGCGTAGGAGGCCGACTTCCCGTTGCCGCCGACGACCAGCAGGCGCCCGGTGGGTTCGGTGGAGATCCTGCCGAGCGGGACCTTGCGGCCCATGATCGTGCCGGTGTCGAAGGTGCCGACGTCGTGCAGGGAGGCGCGGATGGTGCGGATGCCCGGGTCGATGACGAGCTTCCTGCGCTCCGTGCCCGTCACGGCGGCGTTCCGCCTGCCCCGTTGCTCGGCCGTGAGTCCGGCCGCTTCGTCGATGTCGAGCGGGATGTGGAAGCGGTACCAGGCGGCCTTCTTGTTGGCCAGGTGCACCGACCAGCGGATCTCGCTCACGCCGTCCTGGCCGAGCTTCAGCTCCCGGACGACTTCACCCGCCTGGTTGCAGCCGTAGATCCGGAACCGGGCGGCCTGTTTGACGATCGCCCCGGACGCGTCCTTGTAGGAGCCGGGGGGAAGCGGCTTCTGGTGCGGTGATTCGGGGCCGATGAACGGCGCGGCGGGACTGTTGCCCACGCGCGCGACACCGATCGCCGGGTGGATCTTCAGCTGCACGATCTGCTGGTCCATTGGGGAACCTTCCGGTCGGACACACCGAGGCGAACATAGGCACGGGTGCGGGTGTGTCCCCAGCCGGCGGGCGCCATTGGAGGTAGGGGTCGCACCGTCGGGCGGGTGCGGGCAAGCGGCCCGGCCGGGCCCGGCCCCCTCCACCGCGGCCCGAACATCCCCTGGAATAGGCCTACTTCCCCACTGATGCGCCATGGCCTACAGTTGCCGCTTGCCTACGGGCCACCGTTTACGGACGCACGGCCCACGGGCCGTTCCGACTCCGGGAGTCTTCGTGATCACCCTGACACCGACGGAACGCGACATTCACCGTGTCCTCAGCACCCGCGCACGTGAGGCCGACCTGGCGAAGCCGCGCGCGGCGTGCCTGACGTACAAGGAACTGGGACTGCTGATCGACCCCGAGGGTCACCACAGCGGTATGAGCCGGCCCCCCTTCCGCACGCTGTTCCCGGCGCTCGGGCACGTCAGCATGTACGAGGTGGAGCACGGCAGGCCCATGCTCTCCGCCCTGGTCGTGGCGCAGGACTCGCGGGTTCCCGGTCCGGGGTTCGTGGAACTGGCCCGGCATCTCCAACTGCCGGTGAACGACCCCGACACCTACTGGGACGACGAACTGGGCGAGGTCGTCCGTTTCTGGTCCGCGCACGACCCGGTACTGCTCCTGGACGCCGCCGTCGACCGGCTCATGAGCGAGCTCGGTGCGATCAAGGCCGCTGTACGGCGCCTCGGCGGAGCCTAGGGCCCCCGGGGCCCGAACCCTGCCTGCCGTACACCCCCGTCCTGTGACCAGCGCCTCGGAGTCAAGCCCGGTGTTCCGTACCCGTCATACCGTCGCCACCACATTGCTGATGGTCTCGGCACTCACGCTCGTCGGCTGCGGAGGCGATGACGACGCTTCGACCGGGACCGCCTCGTCGGCCGCCGAGGACGCGGGCGCGCGCTCGGCCGAGCGGAACGAAGCCGAGCCGGACGAAACCGAGGCGGCCGAGCCCGCCGCGGACGAGGACGACACGTCGGTCGTCGACTTCCTCCGTACCGCTGATGTGGACGACGCACTGGTGAACCGGCTCGGCGAGGTCGGCGACGCCAACGGCTACGGCCTGGGCGTGGATGTCGCGACCGACCTGGAGGCCCGGCGCAGGCTGGCGAGCACGCAGGTCGAGACGTGCCGGAACGTGGCCGTGGGACACCGCACCTGGGAAGGGCTCCAGGCCTCGGACGTGAGCGCGGGCGCGTCCGAGGAGCAGGCTGCCGCGATGGCGGACTTCCTGCGGGAGGAGTTCTGCCCCCAGGTCGCCCCCTACGAAGAGGCCGCGCTGCCGAAGCAGACGCTGGGCGGCCCAGCCAAGGACCCGCGGGGCGGACGGGGCCTCGCCTCCCCCCTGTGGTGGTGGGAGGCCCGCTACCAGCGGGTCTCCTGGTCCAAGGTCTGCGCCACCCAGACCGGGCAGCCGACGGGAGAGCCCGTCGCCTACCGGCTCGCAGACGACGCCGTCGTCTGCGCCACCGTGCCGCCGGCGAAAAGCCTCGAGAAGCACCTCATCAGCGTGGACGTCGTGTTCGCCTCGCCGGTCGGCGAGGCTCGGGCCCGTGACGCCGTGCTCGCCCTTCTCCCGTCCGACGCCTCGGCTGACGAGGAGACCGAGGGAATCAACGCCGACTGGTCGTATCTGGAGGGCGGCTGTCTGAACGTCAACTTCGGTAGCGAGCGACTGGAAAGCGTGGTCGCCGAGGTCAAGAAGGACGCCGAACCATGGGCACACGCCATCTACTACTCGGACGGCGCGACCGACGACGGAGCGGTGGGCGCCTACACCGGGAAGGTCAAGCAGATCCTGCTCTCCACGGGCGCGAACGAGCCGGGGCTCACCGGCGACCTCACGTGCTGACCCACCTCGGCCACACCGCCGGCGCCGCACCGGTCGCCCATCGCACAGACCGGCCCGCGCCGGCAGGGCCGCCGGCACCCCCGGCTTGACCTCCTGCACCGACCGCGCCTGGGCAGGTTCAGACGGTCCCGGCCACGGACCGGGGAGACGGTACCCCTCTCGCACAGGGCGCAGCCGTGCGCTGTGAGGTCAGCGCCGGTGCGCTCATGGGCAAGGCGTGCCGTATTTCCGGAACTAGCGTGCTGGGCGGAGTACCCGCGGTGAGAGAACCCGCGTTTCAGCACGACACTTCAGGAGAGTCACATGTCCGACGCCGCCCTTCCGGTTCAGCCGGTCCTGGAGCCTGCGGCCGCCGCGTTCGCCGAGGCGACCGCGAATCCGCCCTACCTCTTCGACCTCCCGCCCGCGGAGGGCCGCAAGGCGGTCGACGAGGTGCAGTCCGGCGAGATCGA
>NZ_JBVIPA010000076.1:0-24785 GCF_055578365.1 Streptomyces sp. NPDC033131 | reverse complement strand
ACGCCCGCAGCGCCCAGGCGTCCACGGCGGCGGGGGGGGGGGGGGGTGACCACCCGCCCCCCAGGAGGGGGGGGGGGGGGGGGGGGTGGGTGGGGAGGGGGGGGGGGGGGGGGGGGGGGGGGGGGGGGGGGGGGGTGCGCCCCCCCCCCCCCCGGGACGTCCGGACGGGCGCCGGGTGCCGGGGAAACGGGGAGTGCCCCGTTGGCCCGCACCCGGCGCCGCCATCCGGTCAGGAACCGGTGGTCTCCAGGACCTGCGCCGGCTCGGCCGGAGCCGGCTTCGCTGTCCGAGCCGCCCCCCGCCGTGCCGGGATGAGCAGCGCCGCGAGCCCGGCGACAGCCACGACCGCCGCCCCCGTCACCAGCGCCGGCCGCAGCCCGTCCACAAAGGCCTGCCCGCTCTCGTAGCCACCCTGCGCCGCGAAGATCGACGCCATGACCGCGATGCCGAGCGCGCCCCCGACCTCGCGCAGGGCGTTGTTGGCGCCGGAGGCTATGCCCTGTTCGTGGGCGCTGACGCTGGACATCACCAGGTTGGCGGCGGGGGCGAAGTACAGGGCCATGCCGATGCCGCTGATGATCAGGCCGGGCAGCTGGATCGTGTAGGAGGCGTCCGCGGTGACCACGCAGGCCATCCAGGCGAGACCGGCGGCCTGGAGGAAGAGGCCGGCGGCGACGACGGGGCGGCCGCCGATGCGGTCGGAGAGGATGCCTGCGATCGGGGCGACGAGCATCGGCATGCCGGTCCAGGGCAGCATGCGCAGGCCGGCCTCGGTGGGCGAGTAGCCGAGCACGCCCTGCATGTACTGACTGAGCAGGAAGATCGAGCCGAACATCCCGAGGAACATCAGCAGGCTCGCCGCGTTGATGCCGGTGAAGGCGCGGTTCCGGAACAGCCGCATGGGCAGCATGGGGTTCTTGTTGTGGATGCCGTGGTGCACGAAGCCGGCGAGCATCGCGGTACCCGCGAACAGGCCGGTCAGAACGAGGGGGCTGGTCCAGCCGTCGACCGGGCTGCGGACCAGGCCGTAGACGATCCCGAAGAGGCCGCCGCTGGCGAGCAGGGTGCCGGCGATGTCGAGCCGGGCGCCGGTGCCGTAGGACTCGGCGAGGCGGAGGCGGGCGAGCGGCAGGAGGGCGATGCCCAGCGGCACGTTCAGCCAGAAGATCCACTGCCAGGAGATGTGCTCGGTGAGGCTGCCACCGATGAGCGGGCCGGAGGCCACGGCGAGGCCGTTCACGGCGCCCCAGATGCCGTACGCCATTCCGCGCCTGGCGGCGGGCACGGCTGCCGTCAGGAGAGTGAGCGTCAGCGGCATCATGATCGCCGCGCCTACGCCCTGGACCGCGCGGGCCGCGATGAGGGAGTCGATGCCGGGCGCCATCGCCGCTGCGGCAGACGCTGCGGTGAACACGGCGGTGCCGATGATGAAGAGCCGGCGACGGCCGAAGCGGTCGCCGAGCGCCGCGCCGAACATCAGGAAGACGGCGAAGGTGAGCGTGTAGGCGCTCACGGTCCATTCGAGGTCGTCCAGCGCTCCCCCGAGATCCGCCCGGATGGAGGGCAGGGCGGTGGTGACGACGAGGTTGTCGAGGGCCGCCATGAACCCGGCGACGCTGGTGATGACCAGGGCCCAGACGGCCCCTCCGCGACGTGCTGCCTGCTGTGACATCGCTCCCCCAGAGAGTGATCGTCAATTTCGATTAGTTATTGATTACTAACTTTCAGGGTCGCAGGAAATCGCACCTCAAGGCCTTTTCGGCTCTGCTCCTACTGCTGCTCCTGCCGACCCTCGAGCTGCTCCGGCGGACAGAGCCCTTCCCAGACCCGGTGCTCGGGCGGGAAGCCCATGGCCACCAGGCAGTTGATGAGCATTCCGTGCGCCAGGAAGGTCGTCGTCTCGTTGACGTCGGCACCGAGGGGCAGATGGACGGTGTCCCACAGCCGCATCCAGCCGGCCCGCATCGCCTCGCCGAACTCGTGCTCACCGGCCTCCTCGGCGGCGGCCACGGCGACGTACATCTGCATCTGCATCATCAGCCGCTCGGGCTGCTCCGCGATGACCTTGGTGTACGCGTTTCCCATGGCACGCAGGGCCTCTTCGCCCTCGAGCCCCTTGGCGGCCTCTTCGAAGGTGCTGATGGTGTCCTCCACGCACCGCTCGGCCGCCGCGAGGAACATCGCTTTCTTGCCCGGGAAGAGCCGGAAGAGGTAAGGCTGCGAGACACCGACCCGCTTGGCGATCGCCTCGGTCGACGTGCCGTGGTACCCACCACGGGCGAACTCGGCCGTCGCCGCGCGGATGACACTCTCGCGCCTCTCTTCTGCGCTCATCCTGACCATACGAGAAAGTTAGTACTCAATCACTAACTACGTCAAGGAGCGGGCAGCCGGTGCACTCCGGCCGGCCCCCAGTGCCCATGAGTAAGGGGCGCCCCGCCACGGGGAACGCCCCTTACCAATGACTCCGCCCAATGGCTCCTGGCTTCAGGCCAGTCGCACGACCGCCCGCGACATCCCCAGCACCTTCAGGCCAGCGCTGGTCGCGGTGAGGTCGACACGGACCGTGTTGTCGTCGAGCTTGGCGGCGACCTTGCCGCTGACCTCGATGGTGGCGCCCTGGTCGTCGTTCGGGACGACGACCGGCTTGGTGAAGCGGACGCCGTACTCGACGACCGAGCCCGGGTCGCCGGTCCAGTCGGTGACCACACGGATCGCCTCGGCCATGGTGAACATGCCGTGCGCGATGACGTCCGGGAGGCCTACCTCTTTGGCGAACTTCTCGTTCCAGTGGATCGGGTTGAAGTCGCCGGAGGCGCCCGCGTACTGGACGAGGGTGGCGCGGGTCACGGAGAAGGTCTGGGCGGGCAGCTCGGTGCCGACCTCGACGTCGCTGTACGTGATGTTGGCGGTCATCTGCTCACGCCTCCTCGGCCGCACGGGCCACGAGCTTGGTCCAGGCGGTCACGACGTGCTCGCCGGCCTCGTCGTGGACCTCGCCGCGGATGTCCAGGATGTCGTTGCCCGCCATGGACTTGATCGCCTCGATGGTCGAGGTGACCGTGAGCCGGTCTCCGGCGCGCACGGGACGCACGTAGACGAACTTCTGGTCGCCGTGCACCACCCGGCTGTAGTCGAGGCCGAGCTGCGGGTCCTGGACGACCTGTCTCGCCGCCTTGAAGGTGATCGAGAAGACGAAGGTCGGCGGAGCGATCACATCGGGGTGGCCGAGCGCCTTGGCGGCCTCCTGGTCCGTGTACGCCGGGTTGGCGTCCCCCACTGCCTCCGCGAACTCACGGATCTTCTCCCGGCCCACTTCATACGGGTCGGTGGGCGGGTAGCTCCGCCCCACGAAGGACTGGTCGAGCGCCATGGCTCGGCACCTCCTGATGTCTGCTGCACGAAAACGACGTGAGGCCGCCCCCCATACTGCGGGGGCGGCCTCACGTACGAGCCTGATTTATCGCGTTTCGCGGTGCGCGGTGTGCGCATTGCAACGCGGGCAGTGCTTCTTCATCTCCAGTCGGTCCGGGTTGTTACGCCGGTTCTTCTTGGTGATGTAGTTCCGCTCCTTGCACTCCACGCAGGCCAGCGTGATCTTCGGGCGGACGTCGGTGGCAGCCACAGGAGTGCTCCTTGACGAACGGATGGGACGATGAACGCATTAACGCATAGAAGAGTAGCCGATCGAAGGACCGACCCCGCAATCGGCTACCGTCAGTAGCGGTGACCGGACTTGAACCGGTGACACAGCGATTATGAGCCGCTTGCTCTACCGACTGAGCTACACCGCTGTGATGCGATCGGCCCCCGCCTTGCGACGGGAACCTCTCACACCAGAGCCCCAATACGGAATCGAACCGTAGACCTTCTCCTTACCATGGAGACGCTCTACCGACTGAGCTATTGGGGCGAGCGATGAAGACATTACACGCTAGGCCGCCGTTCACCCAAATCCGTTTCGCGGCTCCCGTCCGGCCCTGATCCGGGCTTCTCCCACGGGTCCCGGACGCCTCTCCGGTACGACGGACCACACCGGTACGACTATTGCGCTCCTCCCCGTTGTGAGCAGGTCGTCACCCTAGGCTCGACTCACTCTGCGTGATCTTGCGCCCTCACCCGCCCCCGTCCTCCGCAGCCCCCGAGCCCCGCACCCCCGAGCCACTGGAGCGCGATGCCCGACAGCCAGCCGCAGCCGCCCCCTTCGTCGTCCGGTTCGTCGTCGGGTTCCTCGTCCGGGCAGGTCGAGGGGACGTCCCTCCTGTTGTGCGGTGCGCGGCTCACCGACGGCCGGACCGTGGACGTACGGCTGGGCGGCGGGCGCATCGAGGCGGTCGGTACGGTCGGCAGCCTCGCGGCGGGCGGGACACGCGCGCGTGGCGTGCGCGTGGACCTCGGTGGCTATCTCCTCCTGCCGGCCCCGGCCGAACCGCACGCCCACGGCGACACCGCTCTGTCGGCCGACGGCGAGGGACCGGTCTCGTACGACGCCCAGGACGTCCAGCGCCGGGCCACGGAGGCCGCACTGCTGCAACTCGGGCACGGGGCGACCGCGCTGCGGGCACACGTGCGCGTCGGGGACGTCCAGGGGCTCGGTGCGCTGACCGCCGTACTCCAGGCGCGGCGTGCGCTGCGCGGGCTCGCCGAGCTGACGACCGTGGCGATGCCGAGGGTGCTGACCGGGGTGGCCGGGGCCGACGGGCTCGCGATGCTGCGGGACGCGGTGAAGATGGGCGCGTCCGTGGTGGGCGGTTGTCCGGATCTCGACCCTGATCCGACGGGGTATGTGCAGGCGGTCCTGGAGGTCGCCTCCGAACACGGCTGCCCCGTCGACCTGCACACCGACGCCGCCGACCCGGCCCGCCTGTCCCGGCTCGCGGCCATGGCCGGCGGACTGCGCCCCGGGGTGACGCTCGCGCCGTGCGGCGGCCTGGAGAGTCTGCCCGCCGAGGTGGCGTCCCGGACCGCCGACCAACTCGCCGCGACCGGGGTGGCGGTGGTGTGCCTGCCGCAGGGCGGCTGCGGGGGCGTCGAACGGCGGGGCACGGCGCCGGTACGGCTGCTGCGGGCGGCCGGAGTCCGGGTGGCGGCCGGCAGCGGCGCCATGAGGGACGTCTCGAACCCCGTGGGGCGCGGCGACCCCCTGGAGGCGGCCTACCTGCTGGCCTCGCGCTACGGCCTGCGTCCCGAGGAGGCGTACGACGCGGTGAGCGGGCAGGCCCGGGCGGTACTGGGACTCCCGGAGGTACGCGTGGAGGCGGGATTTCCGGCCGAGCTGCTCGCGGTACGGGGTGACCGGCTGTCGGGGGCGCTCTCGCTCGCGTACAGCCGGATCGTGGTGCACCGGGGGCGCGTGGTGGCGCGGACCAGCGCGGTGCGGGAGTACTGCAACACGGCGGTCACGGCGGAGTTGGGGCTTCCTCGGCAGGGGCGTGGGGAGTTGTCGTAGGGGGACGGGCGGGGCGCGTGCGGCCCGTGGGTGTGCGGGAAGTGGGCTCCTGGCGTGTGGCCGGAGTCGTGCGGCGAATGCGGCTGCGCGGGCGTACGGTCGGACGCATGCGCATTGTCATTGCTGGTGGTCATGGTCAGATCGCGCTGCGGCTGGAGCGACTGCTCGCCGCGCGCGGAGACGAGGTCGCGGGGATCATCCGCCGTGCCGAACAGGGCAGCGACCTGCGGGAGGCCGGGGCCGAACCGGTTCTGCTGGATCTGGAGTCCGCCTCGGTCGAGGAGGTCGCGGCGCATCTGCAGGGTGCGGACGCGGCGGTCTTCGCGGCGGGCGCGGGCCCGGGCAGCGGGGTGGCCCGCAAGGACTCGGTGGACAAGGGCGCGGCGGTGTTGTTCGCGGACGCGGCGGTCCGGGCCGGCGTACGGCGTTTCGTGGTCGTGTCGTCGATGGGCGCGGATCCGGCGCACGAGGGCGACGAGATCTTCGACGTCTATCAACGCGCCAAGGGCGAGGCGGACGCGTACGTCAGTGGCCTGGACGCCCTCGACTGGACGATCCTGCGCCCGGGTTCGCTGACGAACGACGCCGGTACCGGGCTCGTACGGCTGGAGGCGCACACCGGCCGGGGCGCGGTGCCGCGGGACGACGTGGCGGCCGTACTGGCGGAGTTGGTGGACACGCGGGCGACGGCCGGGCTGGTCCTGGAGCTGATCAGCGGGTCCTCGCCGGTGTCGGTGGCGGTGAAATCGGTGGCCGGAAACTGAGGGTGACGACCTCGGGTGGGCGCGGCGGCGCGGGGGGCGCTGCTGCCGCAGATGTTCGGGGTCTTCTCGCGGACGAGCGTGACGTCTTCCTTTCGCGGTGCCCGGCTCCGGACGGGGACTGGTCGAACATGCCGGACGGTGCCCGCGCCCAGTGGGCATGGCAGTTCGCGGCCGGGCTAGAACAGGGGCAGTTGCCCGGGGAAAACGGAGACTGTGTACCCGTCCAACGTGGGTTGTGCGGCTCCGAGTTCCGCCTGCCGCCGAGATCCCGGGCAGGAGACGAGCTCGCCGCTCTCGCGTGCGCCGGGCGGGTCGTGCCGGGCGAAGCGTCCGGCGACGACTGCGATCTCGCGACGGCATTCGGGGCAGTGTCTGCGGCGGGTGGACATGGGATCAGTGTCCCCCGCCCCCGGCTCCTCACTGGCTCTGCCGACCATGGGTTCCCGGTCAGCGAACACGTCCTCGGCGCGGAACGCGTCTGATCGCCTCCGCCGACGGACACCAGGCCCAGGCGTCGGCAATCGTCGTCGCCGGTGAGGCGCCGGTCCCGGAGGACGTCCTGCTGAGCGGCAACGGACATGACCAAGGGCCCGTGACCTGCTTATTCGCAGGTCACGGGCCCTTGGTTCCCGTGTGGCGGCGCCAGGGTTCGAACCTGGGTAGGCTGAGCCGGCAGATTTACAGTCTGCTCCCTTTGGCCGCTCGGGCACACCGCCGGGGATTGCTGCCCTTCGAGCCGCTTTTCGGCGGTGCTCCGTGGCAACGACGTAAACAATACCCGATACCGAGGGGTGCTTCGCCACCCGATTGATCTGCGCTCGAGGGTCGGGGGGTGGCTAGGCTTGGCCGGATGCGGCCCGGGACCACACCGGGCTCGGCGCCCGCCCCCACGTACGCCGATACGCACGTACGCACCCGACACGCACCCTCGATACAAGGAGCCACAGGACATGGCCGACTCCAGTTTCGACATCGTCTCGAAGGTCGAGCGGCAGGAGGTCGACAACGCCCTCAACCAGGCCGGCAAGGAGATCTCGCAGCGCTACGACTTCAAGGGCGTGGGTGCCTCGATCTCGTGGTCCGGTGACAAGATCCTGATGGAGGCGAACTCCGAGGACCGGGTGAAGGCTGTCCTCGACGTCTTCCAGTCCAAGCTGATCAAGCGCGGGATCTCGCTGAAGGCGCTGGACGCGGGCGAGCCCCAGCTCTCCGGCAAGGAGTACAAGATCTTCGCGTCGATCGAGGAGGGCATCTCCCAGGAGAACGCGAAGAAGGTGGCGAAGATCATCCGCGATGAGGGCCCGAAGGGCGTGAAGGCCCAGGTGCAGGGTGACGAACTGCGGGTCAGCTCGAAGAGCCGCGACGACCTGCAGGCCATCATCGCCCTCCTGAAGGGCAAGGACTTCGACTTCGCTCTGCAGTTCGTGAACTACCGGTAGGCGGACGGGCACACTGCTCTGTACGAGGAAGGGTGGGCACCCGGCGGTTTCCCGGCGGGTGCCCACCCTTCTCGCCTGCTGGCTGCGGTCCGGTGGGTTCGTCGCGCTCAGTCGCGCGAGTTGCCGAACAGGAGGCGGTAGCCGACCAGGAGGACGAGCGAGCCGCCGATCGCCGCAGCCCAGGTAGCACCGTCGTAGAAGTCCTTGGCGACCGGGTGGTCGAGCCAGCGGGCCGATATCCAGCCGCCGATGAACGCGCCCGCGATGCCGATGAGGGTCGTGCCGATGAAGCCGCCCGGGTCGCGGCCCGGCAGCAGGAACTTGGCGATGGCTCCGGCCAGGAGACCGAGGATGATCCAGCTGATGATGCCCATGCCGTGAACCTGCCCTTCCGTTCTGTGCCCGCACTGTCCCCGCGCTGTGACTTCCGTCGCGGCAGGCTGTGCTCGCGGGCCGTGGGCGTACCGCTCGTCGCGCGGGTTTCATGCCGTGTTGGTGGAGAGGACGTCACCGCTGTGCCCGGCGGTTGCAGCGATCAGTAGGGTGCGGCACATGACACGTTCCGGAGCCGAGCTACGGCGCACGCTGGGGGTGAAAGACGCGGTGGTCATCGGGCTGGGCTCGATGATCGGCGCCGGCATCTTCGCCGCCCTGGGGCCGGCGGCGCACGCGGCCGGGTCCGGTCTGTTGCTCGGGTTGGCGGTCGCCGCCGTGGTCGCCTACTGCAATGCCACCTCCTCTGCTCGGTTGGCGGCCCTGTATCCGGCCTCCGGCGGCACGTACGTGTACGGGCGCGAGCGGCTCGGGCCGTTCTGGGGATATCTCGCGGGCTGGTCGTTCGTGGTCGGGAAGACGGCTTCCTGTGCGGCGATGGCACTCACCGTGGGGACGTACGTCTGGCCGGGGCAGGCGCACGCCGTGGCGGTCGCGGCCGTGGTGGCGCTGACCGCGGTGAACTACGGCGGGGTCCAGAAGTCGGCCTGGCTGACGCGGGCGATCGTGGCAGTGGTGCTGGCGGTCCTCGCTTGCGTGGTGGTCGTGTGTCTGGGCTCCGGCTCGTCCGATGCCGGGCGGCTGGACGTCGGGGTGTCGGGCGGGGTGGGCGGCGTGCTTCAGGCGGCCGGTCTGCTGTTCTTCGCGTTCGCCGGGTACGCGCGGATCGCGACCCTCGGCGAGGAGGTGCGGGATCCGGCGCGCACGATCCCCCGCGCGATCCCGCTGGCCCTGGGCATCACGCTGGTGGTGTACGCGTGTGTGGCGGTGGCGGTCCTTTCCGTGCTGGGGGCGGGCGGGCTCGGGAGCGCGGCCGCGCCACTGGCCGAAGCGGTGCGGGAGGCCGGGGTGCCGGGGCTGGTGCCGGTGGTGCGGGCGGGCGCCGCGGTGGCCGCGCTGGGTTCGCTGCTCGCTCTGATCCTGGGTGTCTCACGCACCACGCTGGCCATGGCGCGGGACCGGCATCTGCCCGGCGCGCTGGCCGCCGTGCATCCGCGCTTCCAGGTGCCGCACCGGGCCGAACTGGCCGTGGGCGCGGTGGTCGCCGTCCTGGCCGCCACGGTGGACGTGCGGGGCGCGATCGGGTTCTCCTCCTTCGGTGTGCTGGCGTACTACGCGGTGGCCAACGCGTCGGCTTGGACGCTGGGTTCGGCTCCGATGGCGCGAGTGGTGCCGGCGGTGGGGTTGCTCGGGTGCGTGGTGCTGGCCTTCGCGCTGCCGGGGATGTCGGTAGTGGTGGGGGTGGGTGTGCTGGCGTTGGGGGCGGTCGCGTACGGCGTACGGCGGCTGGTGGCTGGTCGCGGGCAGTAGCGGCCGTGGGAAGGGTGTGACGGCACTCCCGGTCGCCCGCCCGTGCCGGCAATCGGGCGCCCTCGGCCGTGAGTTCATCATGCGATGCCGCCCTGACGATCGGGCGGGGCTGTGGACAACCGCCGGCCTGTGGAAAACCCACACCTGCCGCGGACACCGCGTGGAAGCCGGGCCGAGGGCGCCCGACCGTGGAGCATCAGCGGTCAGGTGGGCAGCGTGATGTGGCGGTCGGCGAGGGGAGGGACCCCCGGGCCCCGCCCGTCAGCGGGTCGCGAACGGCTGGTCGGTCGGCACGATTTCGCGGCCCAGCGGGAACAGCGAGACCGGGATCAGCTTGAAGTTGGCGATGCCGAACGGAATGCCGATGATCGTGACGCACAGGGCTATGCCGGTGACGATGTGGCCGATGGTCAGCCACCAGCCGGCGAGGACCAGCCAGAGCACGTTGACGAGGAAGGAGGGGGCACCCGCGTCGCGGCGCTCGACCGTGGTGTAGCCGAAGGGCCAGAGGGCGTAGACGCCGATGCGGAAGGCCGCTAGGCCGAACGGGATGCCGATGATGGTGATGCACAGGAGCAGGCCCGCTGCCACGTAGGCGAGGAACAGCCAGAAGCCGCTCAGGACGAGCCATATGACGTTCAGGATGGTTTTCACTGGGGGCGACCTGCCATCTTCTCGAGCCGGGCGATGCGTTCTGCCATCGGCGGGTGTGTCGAGAACATCTTGGAGAGTCCCTGGCCTGGGCGGAAGGGGTTCGCGATCATCATGTGGCTCGCGGTCTCGATGCGGGGCTCAGGGGGCAAGGGGAGCTGTTTGGTGCCCAGTTCGAGCTTGCGCAGGGCACTGGCGAGGGCGAGGGGATCACCGGTGAGCTGGGCGCCGGACGCGTCGGCCTCGTACTCCCTGGAACGGCTGATGGCCAGTTGGATGAGACTGGCCGCGAGCGGGCCCAGGATCATGATCAGCAGCATGCCGAGGAGGCCGGGGCCGTCGTCGTCGTTGGAGCGGCCGATCGGGATCAGCCAGGCGAAGTTGACCAGGAACATGATCACGGAGGCGAGGGCGCCGGCGACCGAGGAGATCAGGATGTCGCGGTTGTAGACATGGCTGAGTTCGTGGCCGATGACGCCGCGCAGCTCGCGCTCGTCCAGGATGCTCAGGATGCCCTCCGTGCAGCACACGGCGGCGTTGCGCGGGTTGCGGCCTGTCGCGAAGGCGTTGGGCGCCTCCGTCGGGGAGATGTACAGGCGGGGCATGGGCTGGCGCGCCTGGGTGGAGAGGTCGCGGACCATGCGGTAGAGGCCGGGGGCCTCGAACTCGCTGACCGGGCGGGCGCGCATCGCGCGTAGAGCCAGCTTGTCGCTGTTCCAGTACGCGTAAGCGTTGGTCCCCAGGGCGATCACGACCGCTACGACGAGCCCCATTCGGCCGAAAAAGCTGCCGATGACGATGATGAGTGCGGACAGTCCCCCGAGGAGTACTGCGGTCCTGAGCCCGTTGTGCCGGCGGTGCACGGTACGCCCTCCAAGTCGTGCAGCAGGGGAACCCTTTGCTTGCTGATCTCAGTCACTGAGCTTTGCTCAATGCCTCCGATGCCACTGGCGCCGTGGTGTCACGTCCAGTGGACCCTCCCGTTCTGGTCAACGCCAGGCGGGGGTCTCTAGTTCCCTTGTGCGTACAGGGGCATGCGTGGGCCGTCCGGGTGAGGGCAGCGGTACGCGCTCAGAAGAGGCCGGTGTCGGTGAAGCGCAGGACCAACTGGGGTGCTCCGGAGAGGGCGATGCCGAGGACGCCGGTGAGGGCGATCGCGGCGGTGAGGGGGGCCGGGACGCGGTGTTCGGCGACTTCGCCCTCGGGCGCGCGGAACAGGAGGGCCGTCCACTGGAGGTAGTAGAACAGCGCGATCACGACGTTGACGGCCATGACCACGGCGAGCCAGCCGAGGCCCGCGTCGACGGCCGCGGAGAACACGGTGACCTTCGCGAAGAGCCCGATGATGCCCGGCGGCAGTCCGGCGAGGCAGAGCAGGAAGAAGGCCAGGAGGAGCGCGGCGAGCGGGTTCGACGCGTACAGGCCCCGGTAGTCGGAGACCCGGTTGAGCACCTTCGTACGGCCGACCAGTGCGGCCACCGCGAAGGCACCCAGGTTCACGGCGGCGTACATGAGGGCGTACGCGACCGTGGAGCCGATCGACTTCTCGGCGTCGTCGGAGTACGCGGCGGCGGCGATCGGGACGAGGAGGTAGCCGGCCTGGCCGACGGACGACCAGGCGAGCAGTCGTACGGCGCTGTACGCGCGCGTGGCCTGCTGGCGCAGGGCGCCGACGTTGCCGACGGTCATGGTGAGGGCGGCCAGGGCGGCGAGTGCCGGGCCCCAGACGTCGGCGTACGACGGGAGGGCCACGACGGTGATGAGGATGAGGCCGGAGAAGCCGACCGCCTTGCCGACGACCGACAGGTAGGCGGCGATCGGGAGGGGCGCGCCCACGTAGGTGTCCGGCACCCAGAAGTGGAAGGGCACGGCGGCCGTCTTGAAGGCGAAGCCGATGAGGGTGAGGACGACGCCGGTCTGGGTGAGGGTGTGGAGCTGTCCGTCGACGTGCTGGATGCGGTCGGCGATCTGGGTGAGGTAGAGGGTGCCGGTGGAGGCGTACACGAAGCTGATGCCCATCAGGCTGACCGCGGTCGCGGTGACCGAGGACAGGAAGAACTTCAGGGCCGCTTCGGAGGACTTCTTGTCACCGTGCCTGAGGCCGACGAGGGCGAAGGCGGGCAGGGAGGCGACTTCCAGGGCGACGATCAGGGTCGCGAAGTCGCGGGAGGCGGGCAGGAGGGCGGCGCCGGCCGCGGAGGACAGCAGGAGGAACCAGTACTCCCCTTCGGGGAGTCCCTTGTCGGCGTCCTTGAGTGCGGTGACCGACAGGAGGGCCGCGAGGAGGGCGCCGCCGAGGACCAGGAGCTGGAGGACGAGGGTGAAGCGGTCGGCCGTGTAGCTGCACACGTCGGGGGCGCCGGTCAGGCAGAAGGTGCTGCGGTCGCCGTCGAGGAGCGGCAGCAGCATGAGCGTCGAGGCGGCGAGGCCCGCGACCGATCCCCAGCCGAGCAGCGCCTTCTTCTTGTCGCCGACGAACAGGTCGGCGACGAGGACGACGAGTCCGACGACCGCCGTGATGGTGGGCGGCGCGATGGCGAGCCAGTCGACGGACTGGACGAGGTTCGCGGCCGGCGGCTGGGCCAGGGCGCTCATCGGGTGCCTCCTGCGAGGAGCTGCTGCACGGCCGGGTCGGTCAGGCCCAGGAGGGCCTTCGGCCAGAGTCCGGCGACGACGGTGAGGACGACGAGCGGGGTCCAGGCCGCGAGCTCGTAGGCGCTGACGTCGGCGAGCTTGGGGGCTTCCTGCCGTACCGCGCCCATGCAGACGCGGCGGACCACGATCAGCATGTACGCGGCCGTCAGCAGCGTGCCGAACGCGGCGATCGCCATGAAGGTGAGGAAGGCGGGGCGGCTGAGGCCCTCGCCGGGGTCGAACGCGCCGAACAGCGCCAGCATCTCGCCCCAGAATCCGGCGAGCCCGGGCAGCCCGAGCGAGGCGACGGCGGCGAAGGCGAGCAGGCCGCCGAGGCGGGGAGCCTTGCCGTAGAGCGCGGCGCCGGTCTCCTCGGCGAGGGTGTCGAGGTCGGACGTACCGGTGCGGTCCTTCAGCGCGCCGACCAGGAAGAAGAGGAGGCCGGTGATGAGGCCGTGGGCGATGTTGGCGAACAGGGCGCCGTTCACGCCGGTCGGGGTCATGGTCGAGATGCCGAGCAGAACGAAGCCCATGTGGCCGACGGACGAGTAGGCGATGAGCCGCTTGAGGTCACCCTTCGCTCCCTGTCTGGCCAGGGCCAGACAGGCCAGGGATCCGTAGATGATGCCGACGACGGCGAATGCGGCGAGGTAGGGCGCGAAGGTGCGGAAGCCGTCCGGCGTGATCGGCAGCAGAATACGGACGAATCCGTACGTACCCATCTTCAGCAGCACGCCGGCCAACAGGACCGAGCCGACGGTCGGGGCGGACGTGTGGGCGTCGGGCAGCCAGCTGTGCAGCGGCCACATCGGCGTCTTGACCGCGAGCCCGATCCCGACCGCCAGAACCGCGATGACCTGCACGGATGTGGTCAGCGACCGGCCGTTGTCAGTGGCGAGTGCCATCATGTCGAATGTGCCCGCCTTGATTCCGATCAGGAGCAGGCCGAGCAGCATGACCACGGAACCGAGCAGCGTGAAGAGGATGAACTTCCAGGCCGCTCGGGTCCGTTGTTCACCGCCCCAGCGGGCGATGAGGAAGTACATCGGGATGAGGACCATCTCGAAGGCGAGGAAGAAGAGGAGCAGGTCGAGGACGGCGAAGGTCGCGAGGGTGCCGGACTCCAGGACGAGCAGGAGTGCGACGAAGGCCTTCGGGGTCGGGCCCGCGGGCATCTTGAAGTAGGAGTAGAGCGCGCAGAGGAAGGTCAGCAGCGCGGTCAGGACCAGAAGGGGGAGGGAAATGCCGTCGGTGCCGAGGTGGATCCGCACGTCGAGTGCGGGGATCCAGCTGATGTCGGTCGTGGCCTGCATCTTCGACGGGTGGTCGTGGTCGAAGCCGAGCGCGAGGACGATCGCCGCGATGAGGACCGTGCCGGTCACGGTCACACCGTGCCGGAGCACGGTCACACCGTGCCGGAGCACGGCCTGCTCGGGTGACTTCCCCTTCAGTGCGGGCGGGGCCGGCAGCAGAGCGGCGGCGGCGCCGAGAAGCGGGCCGACCACGATGAACGCCAGAAGGACCTGCATCACGGACTCGTTGATATCGATCACGCCTGCTCACGCTCCCGTGGCGACGAGGACGGCGGCGACCACCAGGACGACGGTGCCGGCGAGCAGCGCGCTCACATAGGTCTGCAGATTGCCGGTCTGGGCCCGCCGGACGGCGGCTCCCAGCAGGCGGGGCAGCGCACCCGCGCCGCGTACGTAGGTGTCGACGACCTCACGGTCGAGGAACCGGACGAGGGTGGCTCCGGCCTGGACCGGACGGACGAAGAGGGTCGCGTACACGGCGTCGAGGTGGAAGCCGACGGCTGCGTGGCGGTGCAGTGGGCCGAGCAGGAGACGTCCCGGGTCCGCCGGGTCGGGGGCGTAGGCCACGTCTCCGTAGGCCGGCTTGTGGCTGGCGATGGCCTCGGCCTCGACCTGTCCGGCGTCGCCCTCGGGGTGGGCCGCGACCGCACCCAGCGGGACGCGGGACGCGAGCGCGGTGGTGTGCCGCCAGGCCGCGTAGGTGACGAGGCCGCCGACCAGGGCCACGCCCGTGCCGAGGACGGAGGTGGTCGGGGTCGGGGTCAGGTCACGGCCGTCGAACCAGTCGGGCAGCACGCGGTAGGCGAGTGCGCCGACGGCGAGGGACGGCACGGCGAGCACCCACAGCACCACGGTCATGGTGAGGGGCTGCCTGCCGTGGTCGGGGGCCTCGGCGCCCCGGCCGCGGAAGGCCAGCAGCCACAGGCGGGTCGCGTAGGCGGCGGTGAGCAGGGCCGTGAGCAGTCCGGCGACGAGGACGGTCCAGCCCGCGGCGCCGGGGGCGTGCTCGGTGTGGCCGGTGGCGACGTGTTCGGCGGCGCCGAGGACGGACTCCTTGGAGAAGAAGCCGCTGAAGGGCGGGATCGCGGCGAGCGCGAGGAGCGCCACGGTCATCGTCCAGTAGGCGTCGGGGATGCGGTCGCGCAGGTTGCTCATGCGGGACATGGCCGCCAGCGAGTTGGTGCCGGCGGCGTGGATGATCACGCCCGCCGCGAGGAACAGCAGCGCCTTGAAGGCGCCGTGCGTAAGGAGGTGGAAGACGGCGGCTCCGCGGTCGCCGACCGCGAGGGCGCCGGTCATGTAGCCGAGCTGGCCGATGGTCGAGTAGGCGAGGACCCGCTTGATGTCGTCCTGGGCGAGCGCGGCGAGCGCCGAGCCGGCCATCGTGACCGCGGCCATGACGGCGAGGACGACCATCGCGGCCTGGGAGGCCTCGAAGACCGGGAGGAGACGGGCGACGAAGTAGACACCGGCGGCGACCATCGTCGCGGCGTGGATCAGCGCGGAGACGGGGGTCGGGCCCGCCATGGCGTCGGGGAGCCAGGTGTGCAGCGGGAACTGGGCCGACTTGCCTGCCACGCCGGCCAGGAGCAGCAGGGCGATCAGGGTCGGGTGGTCGAGTCCGCCGCTCGCGACGGCGCCGAGGACACGGGTGATGCGGAAGGACCCGGCGTCGATGGCCAGCGCGAACAGGCCGATCAGAAAGGGGACGTCGCCGAGCTTGGTGACCAGGAAGGCCTTGAGAGAGGCGGCGCGGGCCTCCGGGGTCTCCCAGTAGTGGCCGACCAGGAAGTACGAGCAGATGCCCATGATCTCCCAGCCGACCAGCAGCACCATCAGGTCGCCGGAGTAGACGACGAGCAGCATCGCGGAGGTGAAGAGGGAGACGAGGGCGGCGTACGAGGGGTAGCGCGGGTCGTCGCGGAGGTAGCCCGTGGAGTAGATCTGCACGCAGGTGGCGACGAGGCCGACCAGGACGGCGACGAGGGCTGCGAAGCCGTCGATGTGCAGGGCGAGTTCGATCGGGACCGAGCCGGTGGGTGTGAGCTCGGTGGCGGCGTCGACGGCCTGGTCGCCGCCCTGGCGCACGGCGACCACCACCGCGAACGCGAGGGCGGCGAGCGTCGGCAGGACGGCGAGCGGGCGGACGAAGCCTGGGGCCGTGCGGCCCAGGAGCAGGCCGGCGGCGGCGCCCAGAAACGGAAGGAGGGGGACGAGGACGGCGAGGGTGGTCGTGGTCACGCGGTGGCCTCAGCCTTCCCGGCCCGGTCGGCCGGGCCGGCCGTGAGGGCGTCGCTGTCGGAGCCGTCCGAACCGTCGGAGCCGTCGGCCGGGGGGCTCTCGTGGCCCTCGGCGGTGTCGCGGAGCTTGTCGATGTCCGCGGTGCCGCGGTTGCGGTGGACGGCGAGGACGATCGCCAGGCCGATGCCGATCTCGGCGGCGGCGATGGCGATGGTGAACAGGGTCAGGGCCTGGCCGGAGTGCAGGGTCTCCTCGGCGGTCCGGCTGAGCCAGACGTCGAAGGCGACGAGGTTGAGGTTGACGGCGTTGAGCATCAGCTCGACCGACATCAGGACCAGGATCGCGTTGCGGCGGGCGAGTACGCCGTACAGGCCCGTGCAGAAGAGGAGGGCGGCGAGAACAGCGGGATAGGCGAGGTGCATCAGCCGGCCCCTTCCGTGTCGCGCCGGGTGTCCCGGGTGCCGGGGACACGCGGGCCTGTCCCCGACGCCTCCGCCTTGGTCTTGCGGGACAGGACGATCGCACCGACCAGGGCGGCGAGGAGGAGGACGGAAAGGGCCTCGAAGGGAAGGACCCAGTTCTGGAAGAGGCTGGCGCCGGTGGTCTCGGTGGAGCCCGCTGCCGGACCGTCCAGGTCGATCCAGGTGGTGCGGAAGGCGTCGACGACCACCCACACCAGGGAGGCCGCGGCGGCGACGGCGACGGTGAGGGCGGCCCAGCGGTTGCCGGAGTCGGCGTCCGGGGAGCGGCCGATGGGGGCCCTGGTGAGCATCAGACCGAACAGGAGGAGGACGACGACGGAGCCGACATAGATGAGGACCTGCACCCAGGCGATGAACTCGGCGGTGAGCAGGAGGTACTCCACGGCGAGCCCGCCGAGGGTCACCACCAGCCACAGGGCGGCGTGCACCAGCTGCTTGGTGGTGACGGTGACCAGTGCGGCGCCGAAGGTGACCAGGCCGACGAGGAGGAAGGCGATCTCGACGCCGGTCGGGGAGAGGAAGCCGTGCGTCTCGGTGGCGGCCGTGAGGGAACCGGCTGCTGCTGCGAGGGTCATGCCTCCCCCTCCTGCCGGGGCTGGTCCGTCTGCTGCTTCGACTCACCCATCGGCCGGGTGGGCTGCTCGGCCGCGCGGGCCTGCTCGTCCGCGTGCGGCTCGGTCGGGGACTGGGCTTCCTGCTGGGCGGCCAGTTTCTCGGCGCTCTTGCGGGCGGCGGCGATCTCCTTCGGTTCCTCCGCGGCGGGGTCGAGGGCGGGCGGGGCCGGGACGGTCCACATCCACTCGCGGAGCTTGTCGCGCTCGTGGGTGAGGTCGCGGATGTCGGTCTCGGCGTACTCGAACTCCGGGGACCAGAACAGGGCGTCGAAAGGACAGACCTCGATGCAGATACCGCAGTACATGCACAGGGAGAAGTCGATGGCGAAGCGGTCGAGGACGTTGCGGCTGCGTTCGCGGCCGCCGGGGGCCGCCGCCGGGACCGTCTCCTTGTGGGAGTCGATGTAGATGCACCAGTCCGGGCACTCGCGGGCGCACAGCATGCAGACCGTGCAGTTCTCCTCGAAGAGGCCGATGACGCCGCGGGTGCGGGGCGGGAGGTCGGGCTGGACGTCCGGGTACTGCTCGGTGACGGTCTTCTTCGTCATCGTGCGGAGGGTGACGGCCAGGCCCTTGGCGAGGCCACTGCCAGGAATGGGGGCCATGGTTACTGGATCACCACCTTGACGATGCCGGTGAGGGCGATCTGGGCGAGGGAGAGGGGGACGAGGAGGGTCCAGGAGAGCTTCTGGAGCTGGTCCTCGCGCAGGCGGGGATAGGTGACGCGGAGCCAGATGACGACGAAGGCCAGCACGGCCGCCTTCAGGAGGGTCCAGACCCAGCCGAGGCCGTCGGCGCCCCAAGGGCCGTGCCAGCCGCCCAGGAAGAGGACGGTGGTCAGACCGCACAGGACGACGATTCCGGCGTACTCGGCGAGGAGGAACAGCGCGAAGCGGAGGCCCGTGTACTCGGTGTAGGCGCCGAAGATGATCTCCGAGTCGGCGACCGGCATGTCGAAGGGCGGGCGCTGGAGCTCGGCGAGGCCGGCCACGAAGAAGACGATCGCGCCGACGATCTGCCACGGCAGCCACCACCACTCGAAGGCGTCGAGGATGCCGGGGAGCGAGACCGTGCCGGCCGCCATCGCCACCGAGGCGGCGGTGAGCAGCATCGGGAGTTCGTAGGCGAGGAGCTGGGCGGCGGTGCGCAGGCCGCCGAGGAGGGAGAACTTGTTGGCGGAGGCCCAGCCGGCCATGAGCGAGCCGAGGACGCCCACGCCCATGACGGCGAGGACGAAGAAGACGCCCGCGTCGATGACCTCGCCGACGGCGCCCTCGCCGGGGCCGATGGGGATGGCGAGGAGGACCAGGAGGTACGGGAGGAGAGCCACGGCGGGGGCGAGTTGGAAGATACGGCGGTCCGCGCCCGCGGGTACGACGTCTTCCTTCTGCGCGAACTTCACGCCGTCGGCGACGAGTTGGGCCCAGCCGTGGAAACCGCCGGCGTACATCGGGCCGAGGCGGCCCTGCATGTGGGCCATGACCTTGTGCTCCGTCTGGCCCACGATCAGGGGGAAGGTGAGGAAGACGACAAAGACGATCAGGAGTCGCAGGGCGACGTCGAGAGCGTCGTTCACTGCGGGCCTCCTGCGGGGGCTTCGGGGCCTTCGGGGGCTTCGGGGCCTTCGAGGGCTTCGGTGTGATCAGGCGTGGGGTCGGGCTGTGTGCCGGGCTGCTTCGGGGCGGGCTTCGGGGCGCGCTCGGGGGTGGGTACCTGCTCGGTCTCGGCCCCCGGCTGGGCCCCGGGTTCGGCTTGGGGACCGGGACCGGGACCGGGATCGGGATCGGCTTCGGATGCCTGAGCGGGCTCGGGCTCAGCGGTGGGCTCGGACTCAGCGCCCCGGTCCGGCTTCGGTTCGTCGAAGGCCGGGCGGGCGTGGTGCCAGGGGGCGTCCGGGCTGCGCGGGGCGCTGGGGGCCTTCGACGGCGTACCTTCGGCTTCGCCGGCCGACTCTGCCGTGCCTGGCGTTGCCGCACGCCGGCTCGCCGACCCGTCCGAGGCGGTGCGTGCCCGACGCCGGGCGACCGGCGCCTCTGGGGCCGGGGCGTCCGTGGCCGGGGCGTCCAGTGCCGCCGTATCCGTGGCTGGCGAATCCGTGGCTGGCGAATCCGTGGCTGGCGAATCCGTGGCTGGTGAATCCGTGGCTGGTGAATCCGTGGCCTGGGGCGTCTCGGTCTGGCTCGCGGAACCCTTCGTCGCCGTGCGGCTGCGCCTCGGCTCAGCGGGAGTGCCCGCAGACTCGGATGCCTCCGCCTGGCCCGCCGGGGGCACCACGGCCTCCGCCGGAGACGCAGACGCCTGACTCCCCGAACCCTCGGATGCCGTGCGAGAACGCCTCGGCTCAGCCGCCGCGTCCGCAGACCCCGACGCCCCCTCCGCCTGACCCGCCGGAGACGCCGCGGGCTGCCCCGTCGCCCCCTCGGCCGGAGATGCCGTCGCCGCGCCCGCCGTCCCCTGCTCCGAAGTCACCGCCGTCTGGCTCGCCGAACCCTCCGCCGCCGTACGTGCGCGGCGTACGGGCCGGTCGGCGGCTGCTCGCGTCGGGCGTTCGCCTGTCGCGGCGCAGCCGGCGCCGCGGGTGGGGCGGCTCGGGGCCGGGGGGAGCTGGCCTTTCAGGGGGCCCCATTCGTTGGGGTCGGGGACGCCTGGGGGGAGCATCTGGCGGCGTTTGGGCCCGCCGTGTTCTGACTCGCCGGGTTCCTTGGCTCCGGGCCAGGCCTTGGCGACGCGGGCCGCGAGGACGAAGTCCTTGCGGAGGGGGTGGCCTTCGAAACCCTCGGGGAGCAGGAGGTGGTCCAGGGAGGGGTGGCCTTCGAAGGCGATGCCGAACATCTCGTGGGTCTCGCGCTCGTGCCAGGCCGCTCCCGCGTAGACGTCGACGGCGGTCGGCAGGGCGGGGGCCTCGTGCGGGACGGTCGTACGGACGAGGAGCCGGCGTACCGGGGAGAGGGCGACGACGTGGGCGGAGACGCGGAAGCCGGTGCCCGGTTCGTCGACCGCGCTGAGCCAGTCGAAGTAGGTGCAGCCGAGGCGGTCGCGGGCGGCTTCCAGGGCCGGGATCCAGGAGGCCGGCGGCACGTCCACCGTCAGGACTTCGTACGACTCCTCCGCGGTGGCCTCCGCGCCGAACAGTTCCTCGGCGGGGGCGGGCAGCCAGCCGACCTCGGTCATCGTTCCTCCCCCGAGGCCGAGGCCGAGGTTGAGGTGGCCGGGTCCGGCGGCCGGACCAGCCCGCTCTGGAGTGCCGCGGCCGACGGACGAGCCGTCCCGTACCGCTCCGCGAGGGATTCCCGGGCGATCTTCTCCTGGAGTTTGAGGATGCCCTGGAGCAGCGCCTCGGGCCGGGGCGGGCAGCCGGGGACGTAGACGTCGACCGGGATGATCTGGTCGACGCCCTTGGTGACGGAGTAGGAGTCCCAGTACGGGCCGCCGCAGTTGGAGCAGGCGCCGAAGGAGATGACGTACTTCGGCTCGGGCATCTGCTCGTAGAGGCGTTTCACGGCCGGCGCCATCTTGTCCGTGACCGTGCCGGAGACGACCATCAGGTCGGCCTGGCGTGGGCCGGGCGCGAAGGGGATCACGCCGAGGCGGATGAAGTCGTGGCGGGCCATCGACGCGGCGATGAACTCGATCGCGCAGCAGGCGAGGCCGAAGTTGAAGACCCAGAGCGAGTAGCGGCGGCCCCAGTTCAGGACCACCTTCATCGGCTCGGGTGCGAGGCGCGCGAGGGCGCCGAGGCGCTGCGGCTCGGGGAGCAGCACAGGCTGGGAAGGAGTCGGGGTCACGTCCATGTCAGGACGCCCTTCTTGTACGCGTACAGCAGGCCCACGGCCAGGAAGCCGAGGAAGATGAACATCTCCACGAGGGTGGTCGCGCCGTAGCCGGGAGCGGCGAAGACCGTGGCCCAGGGGAAGAGGAAGATCGAGTCGACGGCGAAGATGACGTACAGGAACGCGTAGACGTAGTAGCGGACCTGGGTGTGGGCCCAGCCCTCGCCGACGGGGTCGACGCCGCACTCGTACGTCAGGAGCTTCTCGGGGGTGGGGACCACGGGCCGCAGCAGGCGCCCGGCTCCGAAGGCGACGGCCACGAACAGCACGCCGACGGCGGCGAGCAGCCCGACGACCGAGTACGACTGGAAATACTCCGCCGCGATGACGACGGTCGGTTCCGGCACGTCAGCCCCTCGCTCTCTGACCTTGGACCCTGGACTCTTGCCTACGGACTCTGAACTGCGGACTCCGCACTACGACTGCGCTGGACGATCTGTACGCACGGGAGTCTAGGCCCTGCTAAAGAGAGCGTAAGCAGCCCGTCACGCCTTGGCGGAAACCACAGGTCGTCGGGGTGGGGTTATCCCCAGGGGATCGGGGCGGCCCGCCTCATGGCGCGGCGGCCCGCAGCGCGGCACGCTAACCCGTATGACCGAACGTCTCCCGTCCTCGAGACCCAGCCAGAAGGCGGGCAGCGACCGCCTGCCGCCTGTCCGTTTCGCCTTCGACCGGCACACCTGGAAGGAGATCGCGCACCTCCTGGCGAACCTTCCGGTGGCACTGCTCGGATTCACCTACGTCATGACGGTGCTGCTCACCGGCTTCTGGCTGACCGTCACGGTGATCGGCTTCCCGTTGCTCGCGGCCGGCCTGATGGGTGCCCGGCAGCTGGGCAAGCTGGAGCGGGCTCGGGCCAGGGCGCTGCTCGGCGTGCGGATCGACGAGCCGAGTCCTCTTCCCCTGCGCAGCCGCAACAGCGGTTTCCTCGCACAGTTGTGGATGGGGATCAAGGACCCGGTCGGCTGGCGGACGGTGCTGTACGAGTTCGTCCGGCTGCCCTGGGGTGTCTTCACCTTCACCCTGACGCTGACCTCGTTGTTCGTGCTGTGGCCGGTGCTGCCGTTCATCGCGCGGGGTCTGACCAACGTGGACCGGGCGATGGTGCGCGGCCTGCTGTCGCCGTCCGACGAACTGGAGCGGCGGATCGCCGAGCTGGAGTCGGACCGGGGGGTCGTGGTCGACACGGCCGCCGCCGATCTGCGGCGGATCGAGCGCGATCTGCATGACGGGGCGCAGGCCCGGCTGGTCAACCTGGCCATGGGGCTCGGCCTGGCCAAGGAGAAGCTGCTGGAGGACCCCGATACGGCGGCGGCGATGGTCGCGGAGGCGCACGGCGAGGTCAAGCTCGCGTTGCAGGAGCTGCGGGATCTGGCCCGGGGCATCCATCCCGCCGTACTGACGGACCGCGGCCTGGACGCCGCCCTGTCCTCGGTCGCCTCGCGCTGCACGGTGCCGGTGAAGGTGACGGCCGACCTGCCCGCCAGACCGGCCGCGGCGATCGAGGGCATCGCCTACTTCACCGTCTCGGAGCTGCTGCAGAACATCAGCAAGCACAGTGGGGCCAGGACCGCGTCCGTCGACGTGTGGCAGGCCGACGACCGTCTGCTGATCCAGGTGTGGGACGACGGCCATGGCGGCGCACGCCTCGACGGCGGTACCGGCATGCGCGGCCTGGCCGACCGGCTGGGCGCCGTCGACGGTCTGTTCGTCATCGACTCGCCGCCGGGCGGACCGACCGTGGTCACCGCGGAGCTGCCGTGGCGGGACCGCTCGCTCGACGCGAGGGAGCACTCGGGGGCCCGGGAACCCAGGAGATAGGGCCCGGGAGGTAGGGAAAACCCCCCGTCTCAGACGCCGACTGACTCCATGGTCCGCGGACCTGCGGCCGAGCAGGGTGGAGGTACGACACGACGTACGACCGGACAGTCACGGAACGAGGGAGAAGGACGACGCCGATGGCCACCGACTCGGACTACGGACAGGGCTTCGGCCACGACAGCGGGCTCGGGTTCGCGGAAAACACCCGGCAGCATCGACTGCCCGCCGCGCTGCGGGCGCCGTTCGAGGCGCGCAGCCTGCGCGAGCTCGGCTATGTGCTGCTGGGCCTGCCGATCGGCGTGGTGCTGTTCACGTACGCCGTCACGATGGTCTCCGTCGGAGCGGGCCTGCTCGTGACGTTCCTCGGGATCCCCGTGCTGGCGGCGGGGCTGGCCGGTTGCCGGGGCTTCGGCGCGCTGGAGCGGGCCCGGGCGCGCGGGCTGCTGGGTCTCGAGGTGGGCGACCCGGAGCCGCTGCGGATGCGGAAGCGGGGTGTGATGGCCTGGATGGGGGCCGTCCTCAAGAGCGGCACGTCCTGGCGCACCCTGCTGTACGCGCTCCTGTACCTGCCGTGGTCCGTGTTCTCGTTCGTCGTCGCGGTGAACTTCTGGGCGATCGGCTGGTCGCTGATGACGTACCCGCTGTGGTTCTGGCTCTTCCCGATGTACGGCGGGCAGGACGGGCTTCAGCTGTACGGCGACGAAAGCCACCACATCTATCTCGACAACCCCTTCGAGATCACCGTCACGGCACTGGTGGGGCTGTTGTTCACCCTGGCCACGCCGTGGATCGTGCGGGCGCTGACGACGGTGGACCGCGTCCTGGTGCACGGGCTGCTCGGGCCGACGCGGCTGTCGGCGCGGGTGGTGGAGCTGGAGTCGGACCGGGGGGTCGTCGTCGACACCGCCGCGGCCGACCTGCGGCGCATCGAGCGGGACCTGCACGACGGCGCGCAGGCGCGGCTGGTGGCGTTGGCCATGGATCTGGGGCTGGCGAAGGAGAAGCTCACGGAGGATCCGCAGGCGGCGGCGCGGATGGTGGACGACGCGCACGGCGAGGTGAAGACGGCGCTGCAGGAGCTGCGGGACCTGGCGCGCGGGATCCACCCGGCGGTCCTGACGGACCGGGGGCTGGATGCGGCGCTGTCGGCGGTGGCGTCGCGGTGCACCGTGCCGGTGCAGGTGGAGGTGGAACTGCCGGCGCGGCCGGCGGCGGCGATCGAGGGGATCGCGTACTTCACGGTGTCGGAGCTGCTGCAGAACATCAGCAAGCACGCTCAGGCGACGTGGGCGGCCGTGGATGTGTGGCGGGTGGAGAACCGGCTGATGCTCCAGGTCGTGGACAACGGCGTGGGCGGGGCGGACACCTCCGGCGGATCCGGGCTGGCCGGGCTCGCGGAGCGGCTGGACGCGGTGGACGGGATCCTGGTGGTCGACTCGCCGGTGGGCGGGCCCACCCGGGTGACCGCGGAGTTGCCCTGGCGGGCGGAGCCGGCGATGCGGTGAGTTCCCTGACAGGCGCAGGTGCCAAGCCGCAGCTTGGGCTCGGCTGAGCGGCGGCGCTAGGCGCGGCACTAGACGGCGGCACTAGGCGCGGCACTAGACGGCGGCACTAGACGGCGGCACTAGACGGCGGCGCTGGGCGCGGCGCTAGGTGTTCTGTCTCGGGAGGTTGTGGACAGGTGAGTCAGATCTCGGCTGGGGGATCTTGAACGGGTGAGGGCCTTTCGGGTTCGGTGTGGATT
>NZ_JBVIPA010000075.1:0-25569 GCF_055578365.1 Streptomyces sp. NPDC033131 | reverse complement strand
GTCCGACAAACGCTCGCCCGCAGGCGACTTGACCTGCCCCACCCTCGCCACACCACAACCAACGAGCGCAGGGCATCTAAGTCACCGGCATTGCGCCTAGGCCCACACCGCCTGAGCCACCGCCACGCCCACGAAGGCGGCCCCCAGACCTGCCGCCACACTCCCGATCACGTTGACGGCGGCGTAGAACCCCGCCCCCGTCTCGGCCAGCCGGAGCGTCTCGTAGGAGAACGTCGAGTACGTCGTCAGCGCCCCGCACAGGCCGGTCCCCAGAAGCAGTTGGAGGTGGGAACCGGCGGCTCCCGAGGCCGCCGCGCCGGCCAGCAGGCCGAGGATCAGACAGCCGGTGAGGTTCACCGCGAAGGTGCCCCAGGGGAAGACCGAATCGTGCCGGGACTGCACCGCCCGGTCGGTGAGGTAGCGCAGCGGGGCGCCGACCATGGCACCCGCGACGACCAGCAGCCAGTTCACAACCACCTCTTACCCTTCGCGCCCGGATCGCCCTTTTCGTCGTCCTGGCCGACGTACCTGATGACCTCGCAGTCGTCGAGGATCACCAGTCCCTCGGTGACGAGTTCGTCGAGCTGCGGCAGGAACGCCCGTACCCGCTCCTCGTCGTCCACGATCACGACGGCCACCGGCAGGTCCTCGTTCAGGGACAGCAGCCGGGAGGTGTGGATCAGCAAGGAGGCGCCGAAGCCCTCGATGCCGCGGAAGACGCTGGCGCCCGCGAGGCCGGCCCCGTGGGCGCGGTGCACGATCTCGCTGTAGAGGGGCCTGTGGTGCCAGGTGTCGTGCTCGCCGACGAAGACGGTCACCCGCAGGGCGCTGCCGGTCAGCCTCGTCATGGCCGCCTCCACTTCAGGACACGGCGGGTGGCCGCGACCGCGAGCCACACCGCGGTGAGCGCCGCGATGAGCGTCGCGAAGAGATAGGCCAGGCCCGCCCGGGGATGGCCGGAGTCGACCAGCTTCTGGATGTCGACCGCGTACGTCGAGAAGGTGGTGAAACCGCCGAGGACGCCGGTGCCGAAGAAGGGGCGGACGAGCCGGTGAGCGGCCCACACGTCGGTGATGACCACCATGAACACGCCGATGACCGCACAGCCGACGACGTTGGTCCAGAAGGTCGCCCAGGGGAATCCGCCCGGCGGGGCGGGCCACCACACAGCGGCCGCGTACCGGGCGGTGGCGCCGAGGGCACCGCCGAGCGCGACCACCGCGACGACCGGTGCCTGGCCATGCCGGCGGGGCTGTCGCGGGGCGGGAACACGAAGGCTGTCGGTCTCCTGGGCTGTCATGGTCGTACGACTCCTACTCGCCGGGGCCCTGGCGTGCGGGCATGCTCCATCGCAAGTAGGGACCGTTGGCGGCATCCGGGCCGCGGTTCGGGTACGGCGGGCCCCACCGCCGCGCCGCGTGGTGATCGCGGCTGGTCATCAGGTTAACCCCGGTGCGTGTCGGGGTCACTTCGGGTGCGGCGCCTCGCAGACCGCGATGCCGGGTTCCCACAGGCTGCCCAGGATCAGGTGGCCGTCGGTCTCGCAGACGCTGGTGACCATGCGGAAGCCGGAGCGGCGGCGGCTGAGGTGGTGGACGATCTCGCCGCGATCGTCCACCGCGAGGATGCCGATCGTGCCGGAGGGGCGGAACGGGGCGCGCACGGCGATGCGGGCGGCGGTGCGGCGGACGTCGGGGGTGCCGCGGTGCAGCAGGTCGAGGGGCGGGACGCGGGGGCCGGCCAGCGGGACCCAGATCGGGCCGTCCGGTTCGCCGCGCCAGAGGTTGTCGGGCATGCCCGGCAGGTTCTCGACGAAGGGTTCGGCGCGGCCCGCCTTCGGTCCGGTGAGCCAGTACCGGGTCAGCCGGTAGGCGCCCGTCTCCGCCACGACCAGGAAGGTCTCGTCGGCGCTCGGTGCGAGGCCGTTGGCGAACTGCAGACCCTCCAGCAGGACTTCGGGCTCGTCGGTGCCCGGGGCCAGGCGCAGGAGCCGGCCGGTGCCGGTGCGCTCGACCAGGTCACCGATCCACTCCTCGAGCGGGTAGCGGCGGCTGGAGACGGTGAAGTACACGGTTCCGTCGGAGAGGGCGACCACGTTGCTGCAGAAGCGCAGCCGCTCCCCCGCCATCGTGGCGGCGAGGACCCGTACCGTGCCGTCGGTGAGGTCCACGCCCAGCAGTCCGCGTTCGGCGTCGCACACCAACAGGGCGTCGTCGGGCAGGAGGTGGAGGCCGAGCGGCCTGCCGCCGGTCCTGGTGAGCACCTCGACGCGGGTCGTGGCGGGGTCGGTCAGGCCGCTCAGGCGCAGGATCCGGCCGTCCTGGACACCGGTCAGCACGCGGCCGCGGTCGTCGGCCACCACGTCCTCGGGGCCGCGGCCGCCGATCGCCACGTAGTGGCGGGGAAGCAGAGCCGTGGGACGGTTCATGCGCGCCTGCCCTTCGCTGCCGGGGGCACATCCTCCTCGCAGGCGGGTACCCCCGCGGGCCGGTCGCCTACCAGCCCTTTTCGAACATGCGCGTCACCTCGGCGATCCGCATCTCGTCGCGCCGGTAGTGGGTGCGGCGCCGGATCCGCGTGGTGCGCAGCAGGCCGATGTCCGCGAGCAGGTCGAGGTGGGTCTCGGCGACGGCCCGGCGGACCCCGAGTTTCCCGGCGACGGCGTCTGCGGTCACCCCGTCCGTCACAGGATCGCCGTACGGCTGCGGCGGGAAGTGCGCGGCCGGGTCCTTCAGCCATTCCAGGATGACAAGACGCCTCGCGCCGGTGGGAGTCCTCAGCATCGCGTTCCCCTCCGTCCGGGCTCCTCGTACAGCGTCTTCCCACTGTGGCGCAGCCGATGCCACCGCGTAGGGGACTCCACGACGTTGTCCGGTACCGAACTCCCTTGCGGTGAAAGGTCGTTCGGCACAGGGCTGTGCCTGGCGGGGTGTGAGGCCCCTCCGCCCGCGGCTCGTGCGCTCGCACGGGCGGAGGGGAGTCGGTTCAGCCGTCGAGCCGCACGACGCGGACGGCCCCCGCCGGGACGCCGAGGCGGCCCGCGGCCCGTTCACCGGTCAGCAGCTCCGTGCCGTCGGCGTCCAGCGGCACCTTGACGTCCGTGGCGGTGTGGTTGATCGCGAACAGATAGGTGCCCGACTCGCCGGTCCGGCGCACCACCTCGACGTCGCGGGGCAGGTCGGCGCGGGTGCCGATGCCGGCGTCGTCGACGGCCCAGCCCAGCAGGGCGTCCAGGCCCTCGGCGGTCAGGCGCGTGGAGACGTACCAGGCGGTGCCCTCGCCGAGGCGGTGCCGGGTCACGGCCGGGTGGCCGGCGGCCAGGCCGTCGGCGTACGTCCACACGGTCTCGGCACGGCGCGGCACCACGAACTCGGTCCACACGTCCGCGGTGAGCTCGGAGCCGTCGGGGCCGGTGATGCGCACCGACTGGTCCTTCAGGAGCGGCGAGAACTCCTCGACGGTCAGGCCGAGTACGTCCCGCAGCGCCCCCGGGCAGGCGCCCTCGTGCACGGCGTCGTGCTCGTCGACGATGCCGGAGAAGTAGGAGACCACGAGGGTGCCGCCGTTCTCGACGTACTCCTTGACGTTGCGGCCTGCCGCCTCCGTCATCAGGTACAGGGCGGGGACGACGACAAGGGGATAGGCCGACAAGTCGGCTTCCGGGTGCGCGAAGTCGACGGTGAGGTGGCGGTCGTAGAGGGCCTCGTAGAAGGCGTCGGCGCGCTCGCGCGGGTCGTGGTCCTCGCTGGGGCGCCACTGGAGGTTCTGGGCCCACCAGGAGTGCCAGTCCCACAGGACCGCCACGTCGGCGACGGCGCGGGTGCCCCGGACGGTGCTCAACGAGTCGAGGGACGCGCCCAGTTCGACCACTTCGCGCCACACACGGGTTTCCGTGCCGCCGTGCGGGACCATCGCCGAGTGGAACTTCTCGGCGCCGCGCCGCGACTGGCGCCACTGGAAGAACATGGCGCCCTCGGAGCCGCGCGCCACGTGCGCGAGGGAGTTGCGGGCCATCTGGCCGGGGGCCTTGGCGGGGTTGCGGGGCTGCCAGTTGATGCCCGAGGTGGAGTGCTCGAGCAGCAGCCACGGGGCGCCGCCCGCGACCGAGCGGGTCAGGTCGGCGGCCATCGCGAGGTTGACGTGGGTGCGGCGGCCGTCGGTGATCAGGTAGTGGTCGTTGGTGACCAGGTCGACCTCGCGGCCCCAGGCCCAGTAGTCGACGGAGTCGCACTGGCTGAACGCGGTCATGAAGTTGGTGGTGACCGGGATGCCGGGCGCGAGGCGGTGCAGGATGTCCCGCTCGGTGCGGAAGTTCTCGCGCATGGTGGCGTCGGCGAACCGCTTGTAGTCCAGCGCCTGGCCGGGGTTGCCGACCGTGGGCGCCGTGCGGGGCGGGTTGATCTGGTCGAGGCCGGCGTAGCGCTGCCCCCAGAAGGCGGTGCCCCAGGCCTCGTTGACGGCGTCGACGGTCCCGTAGGTCGTGGCCAGCCAGCGGCGGAAGTGGGCGGCGCAGGAGTCGCAGTAGCAGGCGGAGACCGGGACGCCGTACTCGTTGTGCACGTGCCACATGGCCAGGGCCGGGTGACCGGCGTAGCGCTCGGCCAGCCGGGTGGTGATGTTCGCGGCGGCGGCGCGGTAGTCGGCGTTGCTGTGGCAGATCGCGCCCCGCGAGCCGAACGCGAGGCGGACGCCGTCTGCCGTCAGGGGCAGTGCGTCGGGGTGGGCGCCGTAGAACCAGGCCGGGGGGGCCACGGTGGGCGTGCCGAGGTCGACGCGTATGCCGTTGTCGTGCAGCAGGTCCAGGAGCCGGTCCAGCCAGCCGAAGTCGTATGTGCCGGGTGCGGGTTCCAGCAGCGCCCAGGAGAAGATCCCGACGCTCACCATGGTGACGCCGGCCTCCCGCATCAGCCGTACGTCCTCCTCCCACACACTCTCGGGCCACTGCTCCGGGTTGTAGTCCCCGCCGAAGGCGAGCCTGGTGAGGCCCCTGGGGGTGGTCTCCGGCATGGGTCTCTCCCGTTTCTGATTGTTGGGAACGTGCACACACGGCCTCAGTAGCTTGCGGGCCAAGATAACCGTACAGGGGTGAGGCTTGCCAAGAGTCTGGAAGCGGAGCTTGCTGTGCACGATCACAGCCAGTCGGCGCCACTGGAGAAGCCAAGGGAGACCCTTGTGGCCAGTTCGGCCCTGGCCACTCGCGCAGGATGATCACATCCAAGGCGTGGGGATCGTCGGCTTTCGCTCAGCGTGCAGAGACGAGGCGCACCCGCGCGGCGACAGTGACGACCAGCCGGGAAGCCGCCCTGGCGTTCCATGAAACGCCAGGGCGGCCGGCTACCGCGAGTACCACCCGAGCGGGCGCGACAGCACAGGCGGCGGCCTCACCCGGCACCCCAAGGGCGGGGTCCTGGGCAGCGACCGCTACTCGGCCGAGGATCAAGTCTGGCTTCAGGTCCGCTACAAGATCCGGTTCAGCTGGGACCTCCGTGCGGCGCAGTCCCGGACGGCCCCACCACACCGGAGGTCTTCCCCATGATCAAGACCCGTGAGTGTCGACAACGCGCGTGATCAATACATCTGGCCTGGACGGCGCGATGGACGCCGACTCGTTCTCTGCGCTCGGCTGACGCCCCGGGACCCGCTCAGCGGACCCGTTCGACCCTGCGCTCGTCCCAGACCGGCTCCGCCGTCTCCCTGGCGACCCCGTCCGAGCCGAAGACCAGGTACCGGTCGAAGGACCGGGCGAACCACCGGTCATGGGTGACGGCGAGGACCGTTCCCTCGTACGCTTCCAGTCCCTCCTGCAGGGCCTCCGCCGACTCCAGGTCCAGGTTGTCCGTGGGCTCGTCGAGCAGCAGCATCGTCGTGCCGGCAAGCTCCAGGAGCAGGATCTGGAACCGCGCCTGCTGCCCACCCGACAGCTTGTCGAACGGCTGGTCCCCCTGCCGCTCCAGCTCGTATCGCCGCAGCACCGACATCGCCGCGCCCCGGTCCTTGGCGTGCTCGGTCCACAGGATGTCGACGAGCGGCCGCCCGACCAGCTCGGGGTGGGCGTGGGTCTGCGCGAAGTGCCCCGGCACGACCCGCGCGCCGAGCTTCCACATCCCTGCATGCGCGACGGACTCGTCGTCGGCGAGCAGCCGCAGGAAGTGTGACTTCCCGGAACCGTTCGAGCCGAGGACGGCGACCCGATCCCCGTAGAAGACCTCGAGGGAGAACGGCTTCATCAGACCGGTCAGCTCAAGGTTCTCGCAGGTCACGGCCCGCACTCCGGTCCGCCCGCCGCGCAGCCGCATGCGGATGTCCTGCTCGCGCGGCGGCTCCGGCGGCGGCCCCGCCTCCTCGAACTTCCTCAGCCGGGTCTGCGCCGCGTGGTAGCGCGAGGCCAAGGCGTCGCTGCGGGCGGCGTACTGCTGCATGTCCAGGACGAGCTTCTTCAGCTGGGCGTGCTTCTCGTCCCAGCGCCGCTTCAGCTCCTCGAAGCGCGCGAACCGCTCCCGCCGGGCCTCGTGGAAGGTGTCGAAACCGCCGCCGTGCACCCACACTTCGGAACCGGCAGGGCTGGGCTCGACCGCGACGATCTTCTGGGCAGTTCGTGAGAGCAGTTCGCGGTCGTGGGAGATGAGCAGTACGGTTTTCCGGGTCTCTGCCAGCTGTTCCTCCAGCCAGCGCTTACCGGGCACGTCCAGATAGTTGTCGGGCTCGTCGAGCAACAGCACCTCGTCGGGACCGCGCAGCAGAGCCTCCAGGACCAGCCGTTTCTGTTCACCGCCGCTGAGTGTGCGCACCTCACGCCACTGGGCCTTCTCGTAGATCATGCCGAGCGCGGAGGTGGTGCACATGTCCCAGACGGTCTCGGCCTCGTATCCTCGTGCCTCGGCCCAGTCGCTGAGGGCTTGCGCGTACTTCATCTGCGCGGCCTCGTCGTCGACCGTCATGATCAGGTGCTCGGCCTCGTCGACCACCTTGGCCGCCTCTCGGATCCGCGGCTGGGCCACGGACGCCAGCAAGTCCCGCACGGTCCGCTCGTCCCGCACCGAACCGACGAACTGCGGCATCACACCCAGACCACCGCCGGTCGTCACGGTGCCGGAGTGTGCCTTGAGCTCCCCCGAGATCAAGCGCAACAACGTTGTCTTGCCTGCGCCGTTCGGACCGACGAGCGCCACAACAGCGCCTTCGCCCACTCGGAACGAGGCATCCCCGAGCAGGACCCGCCCGTCCGGCAGGTAGTACTCCAGATGCGCAGCTTCCACATGTCCCATGCGGCGGTATTCTCTTTCCTGCGATCATGATAGGCAACGCATTTCAGGCCACGGACGTCTTGGCGCCGGCAGTGCTCGTCACTCGACGCGCTTTCGGCGGAGTCCTCGAGATCGGCGAAACACCTGCTCTCCACAGGCGGGTTACGGTGCGGGGAGCTTCGGCGATCTCGGCATCGGAGATCCAGCGTCTTGCCTCGGCGTCCTGCACGAGGTCGTGTACTGGATGGGCGTGCAGGCGTCGCCGGCGATGCCCTGGCGGGTCTTCTTCGATCTTGTGGGAGAAGTGCGCGGCGGCGGCGCGGACGATGATCTGTGCCCATCGCGCAGACCGTGGCAAGGATTTCGCGCAGCAGCGACGCAGCGCCCTTGCCGGAGTTGGCCGAGCCCTTGCGCAGCCTCGTTGCCACGATCACCGGCGCTCAGAGGGACGTCTTGACGGTGACGATCTGGAGGTGCAGGCCGCGCTGTCAGCGCGGTCAGGTGGTCGAATCCGGCCGCGGTGAGCGCCACCGGATCGACGTGCGGGAACGCATCGCGCAAAGTGCGTTCGCCGGGAACGCGGTAGCCCCCGGTGAACGGATCGCAGGGGCAGCCAAGCCGGGCCAGGACCTCCTGCTCACATCGGCGTGCCCATTCGGCGATGAAGACAAGGGAGTTGGGCAGGCGCAGGTCATCGCGCTCACGCCCACGGACCGCCCACTCGGCCTACGGCGGGAGTGGCGGCTGCGCCGCATGCCGGCGGAACCGAAGTAGGGCAATCAGGATCACGAGACACTAGTTCGCGCACTCAACCCAAATCGGGAGTTCGACGAGACCGTTCATGACCGCAGTCTCGTGGAAGCGCAGCTCTGACGGCTCCACGGTCAGGCCGAAACTCGTGGTTCCCGAGATGAACGCGCGCAGGGCCTGCGCCGCAATAAGGGGTCCTTTCACTATGCCCGTCCGGGTCGCGCGGCCTGGCACCGCACCTCGCCGCGTTGCCGAAACGCCCACGTGGCTCCTCCCCCACGCTCGAACAACCTCGCGCGGGGGGACCCCCATCGAGGCCGCTCCGGCGCCTTGCGATGCACGGCACCAGACCACGCGACCTGATCGGACGCTCATAGTGAAAGGACCCCTAAGACGTGTGACTGGGATGCCCAGGCATGAATGCCGCCCGTGACCGAACGTCAGGTTTTCGAAATCCCGACCGCGACTTCGGTCAAACCTGTGAGCATCGGGAAGCACCGACGTGTCCCTGTCGCAAACGTCCACCCCGATGACGAGCAAAGTACCTGCGGGAACCGCGTACTGGCCTATCACGGATGGCTCCTTCGTCATCCGATAGATCCCCCGCGCAATCGGGCTCGCGTACCGCTGCACCTCATGGACGAGGCCCGGCAGCAACGTCTCGTCATCGCGTACGAGACTCTGAGTCCTCGGATCTTGCGCCAGGCAGAGGATTCCATTCGTAATCAGTGCCGCCAACACCTCGACACCCGACAGCGCGAGCAGTCGGGTGTTCGCCGCAACCTGTCGATCGTCGAGAGAAGGGAGTTCCGCCATCGTGCACGACCGGCGGGATGAGATCCAGCACCGGTCGGTTGTGCCCGATCTGCATCAATTCCACTTCGGCTCCTCATCGGTTAGGGGCGTTGCTCGAGATGGTCTGTTTCAGGATGCCTTTTGGTCGGCGGGCTTCTCCATCTCGGTGGTCACCCGCGCCCCTCGGAAGAGCACCGGGAGCCACAGGAGACATGCCAGCAGGGGGACCGCGGCGTAGGTGGCCATGCCCACACTGGAGCCCAACCCGTCCATGAGCGCGCCGAGGACGAGATAGCCGATGCCGATGAGCGCCGACTCCACGAATGCGATCATCGACAGCAGGCTCGCCCGGTGGCGCGACGGCACTGCCTCGTTGAACACGTTGTCCACGAGCACGGCCGTGATCTCGGGAATTCCGACCAGGACGAGGAACGAGGCGATGGTGACCCAGACAAGGCCGAGGCCGCTCAGGCCGAGCGCCACGGCGAGCGTCAGGAGAGACACCGGGACGATGACCCGGTACCCGATGCGCCGGTTCGCGCGGTCCGACAGCAACGGAGTGAGTCCGCCGACGAAGAATCCCGCCGATATGACCACGCTGACCCATGCGGTGCCCGCTCCCTGATCGGAGAGGGTCTTCTGGGTGAAGATGATGTACGGCGTCAACGTCGCATGCATCAATCCGGACACCACGACAAGCGTCACGAGCGCCGGCGTGGCGACCCGAAGCATCGCCCGCCGTGCCGTGGCGTCGCTGTGCGCCTCCTTGGCCCCGTCCTGTTCGTCCACCGCGTCCGCGCCGCGGATCTCAGGCACCCTTGACATCAGCACCACCACGGCGAGGACGAGGCACGCCGCCGAACCGACGTAGACGACTCCCCAGGAAATCTGCTGCAGTTGGCCGCCGAGGACGATGGCGGCTCCCGAGGTGACCGTCCCGAGCATGGTGAACCGGGACTTGATCTTGACATAGCTGGCCGTCGCACCACGACGCACGAGCAGGTCGTACAGCAGGGCGGTGTCCGAACCGGACACACATGCCATGCCCACGCCCTGCCCGATGAACAGCGCCAGGAACACCCAGTAGTTGGAGAACGTCACCTGACCGAGCAGACATCCAGCAATCAGCACCTGGCCGATCACGATGCTGGCACGCCTGCCGATTCGGTCGGCGATGATTCCTGTCGGCATCTCTGCAAGTCCGCTGACCAGGTAGAGCAGGGTCTGCAGGAGGGCCACTTGCCCGACGGAGAAGCCTCGCTCATAGAGGAAGAGGACGAATACGCCGCGTTGGAACAACGTGTTGGCGAGCACGGCGTATACGTAGAACGGGCGCGTGACGTTTCGTGCTGCATCGTCGACTGCAGCCGACCCGCCAAGGGCCTCCGTGGTGCCGGTCATGCTGCGGGCTCCCCCTGGTGACTCCGGTGATCATTGGTGTTGGGCCTCCGCCGTCGACCGGAACCTCGAGTCCGTACTTCGCGCAGGACATTGGGCCGACCCTCCGGGAACCGTTGCCGGCGCCGCGGCCATCCTCGTGGAGGTGCCAAGTGCTGGAACCGGTGGGGCGCATCTTGGAGCCGGCGTGGGCATGAGGTCAGGGAAATCCCGGATCTCGTCACTTGGTTCCTGGGAGGAAGGGCCGCAGGCGGCGAATGCGTCCTGTGAGGGTACCGGAGCCTGATCGGCTCGCACGCAAGTTCTGTGACCGCACGCAAGTTCTGTGACCGCCGGGAATCAGGATGTGCGCCGTCCTGAAGCGAACGAAGAACTCCGAGTGTGTCTGAGATGCGGCTTCGTCCACCCGAAGGGCGGGCCTGGCGGGACCTGGTGCGTGTGAGCGCAGGGCGGAAGGCCTCGTTCGTACGGGCAGTACGGGCGCGGCGTTCCGACGTGGCGGGGGCGCGTGCCGGGCTCCGTTCGGCAGGAGACAGATCTCGACCACGCTCTCCGACTCCTGCCACCGGCTCAACCTCATTCACTTACCAGCTCACGGGCATCTTCTTGACGCCGTACCCGAGCCCGTCGTCCATGAACGGGAGGTCGCCGAGGTCGACGGCCAGGGCCAGTGTCGGAATGCGCCGGAACAAGGCGGCAAACACGACCTGGAGCTCCAGGCGGGCCAGCGGTTGGCCGGTGCACTGGTCTCATCGTGCGGGCAACTGTCCTCCGGTACGTACGAGCGTGCCGTGCGCACCGCCGATGACGAGTACTGGCTCGAACCCGTCAAGGCCGGCACGCCACCTGTGCGGGTGCTCGTCCGCCGCGATCCGCACGACGCCCCGGCGAGGTTCCGGCGGGGCGAGGTCGATGTGACGTGCGCGACGGCGTTTCCGCTCGACCGTGTCCCGGACTTCGCGGGCAGCCGGGCGTTCCACACGGCACCGACCGCGATCGAGATGTGTCTGGAGATCACCCCCGGCAGTCCGTCGGCGGTGGGTGACGCGGAGTTCCGTCGCCGGCTCCTCGGCGCGATTCGGTATGACCGCCTTGTCGCACGGTGCTGGAACGGTGTGGAGTCGGCAGCGCCCGACCACCACGTCGAGGCACCGCCCAGCACCATCGGCTCCGGTGAACGGCTGCGCCTGGGCTACTGGGACTACTACCCCGATCTGCTCGTGGCCGAAGAGGCCGCGGCTCAGCTGACCGAGAACCTCGGAGTCGAGGTCGAGCTGGCACCCGCCGACTTCGTCTCGGGCTCGGCGCAGTCCTTCGACCTGCTCCTCGCGTTGCGGGGCCCGCTCTTCGAGGATCCGATCTGTGCTCTGGACCTGCTCGACCCGGCGCGCCGTGACCCCGTACTCGCGCCGCTGCTGCACCGGCTGTCCGAGTTCCCGGACGACGATGCGACGTACGACGAGCTGCGTCGAGCGGTCCGCGAGCAGTGTCCGGTCCTGCCGCTCCTGCGTCTCCCAGGCCACTGGCTGCAGCGCGAGGCACTGGCAGGTCGGCCCTGGCCACCGATGGGGGCCGTGCGCTTCCCCCGCTGCAGCTGGGACGCCGATTCTTCATGATCTTCGCCAAACGGTGATCTCGCTACGAAGGAAGGCCAGGGATGGCTGACGGAATCGACCGCTACGTTCTCTCGCCCGCGGCGACCTGGTCCCGCGACGGCGACGAGCTGCGCGTCTTTTCCGACGAGGTACTGCTCGTCCGACGCTGCCCTGAATCGATGTTCGAATGGCTCGAAGCGGTCTCCGACGAGCCGGCCGGCCTCCCGGCGCCGAGCGGAAGCCGAGTGGACGCCATCGTGCGTACGCTTCTTCGGCTTCGCCTCGTAGTCGCACCGTTCGACCGTTCGTGGCACTCGTCCGCTTGGAGAAACCAGGTCGAGTACTTCGCGGCCTTGGGTCTGGATGCCGGCGCGGCACAGGATCGGCTGCGCGCGGCGCACGTGACCGTTCTCGGCGTCGGGGGCATCGGCGGCGCGGTGCTGGCCGAGATCGTGGGTGCGGGCGTGGGCGGGCTCACGCTCGTGGACGGCGACCGGGTCGCGCTGGAGAACTTGAACCGCCAATACCTCTACCGGCGTTGTGACGTCGGACGGGCAAAGGTCGATGTGGCCCGCGAGTGGGTGCGTGAGCGCCTCCCTGAAGCGGAGCCGACCGCTGTCATGGAAACCATCACGACCAGCGAGGCGTTGGTGCCGTACCTGTACGAAGGTGGGTTCCTCGTTGTCGCGGCCGACCGTCCTGCATCACTGCCGGAACTGTGCGCTCAAGCCTGTCTTGAGCGCGGAACGTCGATGATCACGGGAGGCTGCGGCCTCCGGGTAGGGTCGAGCGGCCCCCTGATCCGGCCCGCCGATGTCCCGGCCTTCATCGCGTCACGCCAAAAGGCAAAGGCCACGGCCGGAGCCGCGGTCACACCGATGGCGGCCTCGTTCGGCCCGGTCAATACGCTGGTGGGCGCGACGATGGGCCGTGATCTCATCTTCGGCATACTCGGTGTGAGCGCCCGAACGACGTCGCATCGCGTCGAGCTGCTGGGGACGGCTTTGGCCTGAGCGTGCGGAAGGCGAGCTCTGGCCTCGACACTGCCGAGGGCCGGGGCCTCTGGTCGTAAGGGCTGGTGGACCTGCTGTTCAGCCGGGAATGGGTAGGAGTGCGAGTCGTCCCAGGACGCTGGTGATCTATGGGTCCAGGGCACGTGGTCGGCGAGGCGGAGGAGGCGGCGTCGGCCGGCCGGCCGTGGTGAACGGGCGTAGTCGCAGGCGGCGGGGTTACCCAGAGGCGGGCCCTGCCCCGCAGGACGAACATGGGCATCCAGTGGTCCTCCCCTGTGGTCATCCCGCCGACAGGGCGGCCGTCATCGGACCGCCGGGGCCTTAGGGGTCCTTTCACTATGCCCGTCCGGGTCGCGCGGCCTGGCACCGCACCTCGCCGCGTTGCCGAAACGCCCACGTGGCTCCTCCCCCACGCTCGAACAACCTCGCGCGGGGGGACCCCCATCGCGGCCGCTCCGGCGCCTTGCGATGCACGGCACCAGACCACGCGACCTGATCGGACGCTCATAGTGAAAGGACCCCTTAAAGTCGTGACCATGAACAATGCGGGGGCCCGGCGGAGAGCGCCGACGATCCACGACGTGGCACGGGAGGCAGGGGTCTCACGCGGCACCGTCTCACGCGTGCTCAACGGCGGCCACTACGTCAGTCCCGCCGCCCAGGAGGCGGTCAACGCCGCCATCCGCAAGACCGGGTACGTCGTCAACCGGCACGCGCGTTCGCTGATCACCGGGCGTTCCGACTCAGTGGGATTCCTGCTGAGCGAGCCGCAGGAGCGGTTCTTCGAGGACCCCAACTTCAACGTCCTGTTGCGCGGCTGCACCCAGGCGCTGGCCGCCCATGACATCCCGCTGCTGCTGATGCTGGCCGGCACCGAGGACGAGCGGCGGCGCATCACGCGCTACATCACCGCCGGGCACGTCGACGGAGTGCTGCTGGTCTCCAGCCACTCCGGGGACCCGATCGCCGAGGAGCTGCGTGCGGCGGGCGTCCCGCTGGTGGCGTGCGGCAAGCCGATCGGGCTCGGTTCCCGGGTGAGCTACGTGGCGGCCGACGACCGGGACGGCGCCCGGGACATGGTGCGCCACCTGCTGTCCCTGGGCCGTCGCCGGGTCGGCGTGGTCACCGGCCCGCTGGACACGCCGGGCGGTGTCGAGCGCCTCGCCGGATACCGGGAAGTGCTCACCGAGGCAGGCGTCGCCATCGACGAACGGCTCGTCGTCTCCGGCGACTACAGCCGGGCCAGCGGCGAGGCCGGCGGCGAGCGGCTGCTCGCGCAGGCCCCGGACGTGGACGCCGTCTTCGTCGCCTCCGACCTGATGGCGCAGGGCGTCCTGACGGCACTGGAGCGGGCGGGGCGGCGGGTGCCGGACGATGTGGCGGTGGGCGGCTTCGACGACTCCCCGGCCGCCCTGGCCTCCCGGCCCGAACTGACGACGATCCGGCAGCCTTGGGACCGCATCAGCGCCGAGATGGTCCGTGTACTGCTGGCGCAGATAGGCGGCGAGGACGCGGCGGCGGTGATTCTGCCGACGGAACTGGTGAAGCGGGAGTCGACCTGAGGCACCGGGTTGGGCTCGTGCAGCGGCCGGGGCATTGGGCGGGGCTGGGCTGGTGAACCGGCCGGAGGGCACCTGAGGGTGCCGGGACGGGCTGGTGAACCGGCCGGAGGGCACCTGAGGGTGCCGGGACGGGCTGGTGAACCGGCCTGCGGCATCGGGGCGGGCTCGTGCAGCGGCCCGGGGCCGCAGAGCCGACTCATGAACCGGCCCGGAGCCGCAGAGCCGACTCATGAACCGGCCCGGAGCCGCAGAGCGGGCTCGTGGCCGAGGCCAGGAAGCGCTGACACCGGCGCGGACAGCCGGTCTCCCGCCGCGCGCTCCCGCTGCTGGGGATCCAGCCCTCGGCCCGCTCCCGGCTGACCGCCCCGGCGGCACACCGCCTCGGCGAGACCGCGCAGCAGCGGCAGGGCGGCCGGGCCGGTGACAACCGTCGTCCGCAGCTGACGCGCAGGTCGCCGAAGACCCGGCGGAGAGCAAGTCCGCAGTGAGCGCGTGCGGCGCGGGGAGCCGCCGTGACCGGGCAGGACCGACGTCCCGGAGCACTTCGGGCTGGTCCCCCATGTACTGCGGTACGGGGAGTCGGTGGGGCTGATCACCCGGGCACGGGACCGGCAGGGCTTCGCCCCTGCGGCGTGCCGATGATCGCGTGCGCGTGCGGTGGCCGTCGTGCCGTGCAGCAAGGAAGCAGAGCTGCCGCCGGACGCGATCCGCACCATGACCTCCGGTGGCGCCGACGACGTCGGGCGACGTGCTGCCGCGGCGGGAGGCCGACGCCCTGCGCGCCCGTATCGCCGCGGTGCGGCCTCGCTCGACCTGGTCGAGTGCGCGCCCGGCTCTGATCACGGGGATCTGCCCGCGTGTCTCCGCTCCGGCGGGCGGTCGCCCGACAGGTTCGCGGCAACCGGTCAGGATCGGAGAAGCCGCTTCCCGCCTCCCGGCCTAGCGTGGGACCACCGACGAAATCCGTCGGTCCGCGCAGTACCGAGGAGCCCGCCATGACCGCCGGTCTCAACACGATCGTCTACCCCGTCAAGGACATCGCCCGGGCGAAGGCCCTGTTCAGCGCCCTGCTGGAGGTCGAGCCCTACGCGGACGAGCCCTACTACGTCGGCTTCAAGGACGCCGGCCAGGACGTCGGCCTGGACCCGAACGGACACGCCAAGGGCATGACCGGCCCCGTCCCCTACTGGCACGTCGCCGACATCCGGGGCCGGCTCGCCGCGCTGCTCGACGCGGGCGCCGAACTGCTCCAGGACGTTCAGGAGGTCGGCGGCGGCAGGATGATCGCCTCGGTGAAGGACGCGGACGGGAACCTCGTCGGGCTCGTCCAGGACGCCTGAGCCGCCTGCCCCTTACGGATCCGGAACGCCCGAGCGCGCCCGAGTACGCCCGAGGCGCTCTCTTCGTCCGATGTCGATGCACACGCATTAACATTGGTGTATGGCAGTGAAAGCGGCCGGTACCCGGCTCGAAGAACAGTGGCGGGACATCCTGTCGGTGCACGCGCGCACGATGTGCGAGATCGACCGCGTGCTGCACCCGCACGGGCTGGGCGCGAGCGACTTCGAGGTCCTCGACGTGCTCGCCTCCGAGGCGCCCGAGGAAGGCGACCAGTGCCGGGTGCAGAACCTCGCCGGGCGGGTGCATCTCAGTCAGAGCGCGCTGTCCCGTCTCATCGGACGCCTGGAGAAGGACGGACTGGTGGAGCGCTCGGTCTGCATGGAGGACCGGCGGGGCGTGTGGGTCGCCCTGACCCGCAAGGGCCGCGATCTGCACGCCGAGGTGCTGCCGCTGCAGCGCGAGGTGCTGGCCCGGACGCTGGCCTGACGCCGGATCTGGGTCCGGTGTCCGGTCCGACCGGTCCGGACCGCTCCGGTCCGCACCTCCGCGTCAGCGCAGCAGATCACGTGCGGCGGCGAAGGCGGCCTCGACCGTGGCCGGATCAGCCCCGGGGCGGGCCAGCGCGCTCATCGGGATCGGGGTGACCGCGGGGAGGCCCCCGTACGGAGTCAGGCCGTCCGGGGCGGGGCCCACGGCGGCGAGCAGGGCCACGCCCTGGCCGGTACGGGCGATGTGGCCCGGCTGCTCGCTCCCCTGGCCACGACGGTGGAGACGGCGGAGGACCCCGCCGAGGCGGAGGCCCTGCTCGCGGCCCGCCGTCTCGCGCTGCCGTCACTGGAGCGGCTCGGTCGTCCGCTCATCGAGGACATCGGGGTACCGCGCTCACGGCTGGCCGAGGCGGCGCGCGGGATACGGGCGATCTCCGCACGCCACGACGTGCCCGTGTTCACCCTCGCTCATGCGGCGGACGGCAATCTGCACCCGATCCTCGTCGTGGACCCGTCCCTGGACCGGCTGCCGGAGGCCGCGTGGGAGGCGGCCGGTGAGATCTTCGCCCTGGCACTGCGGCTGGGCGGCACACTGACCGGCGAACACGGGGTGGGTCTGCTGAAGCGGCAGTGGGTCGCCGAGGAACTCGGGCCCGCGGCGCACGCGCTGCAGCGGCGTCTGAAGGAGGTGTTCGATCCTCGGGGGATCCTCAATCCCGGCAAGTGCCTGTGAGGCGTGCCGGGTCGTTCCCGGGCATGCGAAAAACCGGGGTGCGGGGGCAAGAGCCTGCCCGCACCCCGGTCGCGCATACCGGTCCTGGCTCGGCCGATCCCCCTGCCGCTGAGCGGTGGCCGGGCCCGTTCCGCTCGTCCCTACGGCCTCGCCAGCAGGGTGCGGACGCCCTCCGAGGTGAGGGTCAGCGGGTGCGCGGAGTTCGCGTCGATGGTCAGGGACAGGTCGTCGGCCGGCCACTGTGCGGCGAGTGCGCCCAGCGGGACCAGACGGTAGCGGGAGACGTACGGCAGGAGCTCGGCCATCTCCGGCTCGGAGGTGAAGACGGGCACCACGGGGGCGCCGTCCGGCTGCTCGAGGACCGGCAGCGCCACCACGCTGGAATCACCGGCTTCCTCCTGACCGGCGTCGTCGGGCACCGGCACCAGCACCTCGCTGCTCGCGAGGGTGTCCAGTGCCGCCGTGTCCTCGGTGTTCTCGGCCAGCGCGTCCAGCGCCCGCCGGGCCGGTGTGACGGTGTTGTCGTACGCAGGTGTTTCCATGGCTGATGATTCCCCTGATAGCGGCGGTCGTGCGGCCCGCGCGGGGCAAGATCGCCCCGAGTGCGGTCCTGCTCGCGTACCCGACCGCGGCCGGAGCATTCATCCTGATGGCGACGGATGACGGGACGGTTCGCGAGTCAGGCGGCCCGTGCCCGGCATCAGCAGACCGGCTCGTCCTGATGTGGATCATGCGGGCCGGAGCGACGACGGGTCCGGCAGCTGGTCACGGCGTACGGGCCCCGGAGACGCCGTCCCCACCGTGCTCGTGGTGCGGCGGGCGGTGCTCCCGGTCAGCGCGGCCACCGGGTGTGCGGCGTGCGGATACGAGTTGGTACGCGGACGCACGTACGAGAGGACGGCGGACGGGGCGCCGGTGACCGGGAGGCACCGGACGTCGGGGTCCGGGTTTCCGGCCGCGACCGAGGCGGGCAACGCGCCGACGCCACGGCGGGCGGCCACGGCGTGCAGGTCCTCGTCGAGGTTGGCGGCCTCCGCGCCGATCTCGGGCCGGGCCCCGGCCGGCCGGTCGTCCGGGGGTGAGGGTGCCGCTGGCCGTGTTCAGCACCAGACAACGGCGGCCCAGGTCCCTCCGGCTCACCGAGTCGCGCACGGCGAGCGTGGAGTGCCGGAGATCGCCGGCACCCGTTCGTCGCGCAGCACCTCCACGGCCGTGTACCGCGGGTCCTCGACACGCCCCCCACCCCCCACCAGCGCCGCGTCCACGGAGCCGTCGGCGAGCCCCGCCGTCCGGTCGTCCCGGCGCACCAGTTCCACCAGTACCTGGTGCTCCTGCTCCATCAGCTCGACGGCCCGGCGCCCACGGCCCATCGGGAATCCCCAGCTGTGGCCGAGCCGCAGCGGGCGGTCGGTGGCCGGCGGTCTGAGCGCCGCCTCCAGCCGGGGCAGCAGCACCTTGAGCTCGGCCTGGAGCCGCAGGCCCTCCGCGATGAGCTGCGGGTGAGCTGCGGGTGACGGGTGCTGCGGTCCAGCAGGGACCGGCCCAGCGCCTCTTCGAGGCGCCGGATCCGGCGCCTGATGGACGTCACCTACACCGATGTCGGTGACGTAGGTGAGATGCGCGGGCCGCATGACGCCTGATCGCGCGCCCGGGACCCATGCAGACGCGGCAGTCGTCATGGACGCGCTTCGCACACGTCCATGACGACTGCCGGTACCACGGGAAGACCGGCCACGTCTCGGGTCAGGACGTGGCGCAGGCCGTCCCCTTGAGCGTGAACGCGGTCGGCGCGGTGTTGGTGGTGCCCTTGTTGGCGATGAAGCCGAGGGTGACCGAGCCCGCGGCCGGGATGGTGGAGGTGTAGGACGCGGGGGCGACGCTCACCGTGCCGCCGCTCTGGGTGGGGGTCCCGCCCCACATGTTGTTGATGGTCTGGCCGTTGGCGAAGCTGAAGCCGAGCGTCCAGCCGCTGATGGCGGCGGTACCGGTGTTGCGGATGACGATCTCGCCCTGGAAGCCGCCGGACCACTCGTTGGTGGCGCGGTAGGCGACGGAGCAGTTCCCGCTCGGGGCGCTGCCCGTGCTGACGTTCACCGTGGCCGAGCGGGCCGAGCGGTTCCCTGCCGCGTCCCGGGCGTAGACGGCGAAGGTGTACGACGAGGCGGCGGTCAGGCCGGTCACCGTCACCGAGTTGGTGGCGGAGGCGGCGGCCTTGGTCTCGGTGCTGCCGCTGACGCGGACGACGTCATAGCCGGCGACGCCGACGTTGTCGGTGGCCGCGGTCCAGGTGAGGGCGGCGGAGGTGGCCGTCACGGAGGATGCGGTCGGGGTGCCGGGAGCGGTCGGGGCCTGGGTGTCCCCCGGGTTGCCGCCGCCGAAGACGGTGGCTTCCTCGGAGGTCTGGGCGATGCCGTTGGCGCCGTTGAAGATGCGCTGGCCCCAGGAGCTGAGCCGGTCGGGATCGAAGCCGATCGACAGGTCGAGGACCGGGTCGGTGTTCCCGCTCCAGGACCAGGCCAGATAGCCGAGGTCGAGCGCCTCGGCGGTGGCCATCATGGTGTCCTCGTCGGGATCGCCCCACTGGTCCGCAGGTCCGCCGAACTCCCCGATCAGTATGGGCAGTCGGGCGTCGACGAAGGCGTTCAGGTAGTCGGTGATCTCCTGGGCGGTGTCGTAGACGCTGTACATGTGGATCGAGAAGATCAGGTTGCCGGTGACGTCGGCGTCGTAGACGGACTGGGCGTTGGCGCGCATGACACCCTGCCAGTCCTGGCCCCAGTTGGGCGCGTCCACCATGATCGTGTGCTCGAAGCCGGCGGTGCGCAGTTTCTTCACGGCCGCGATCGTGGGGTCGGTCCAGCCGGCAGGGTTGGTGTTGCCCCAGGGCTCGTTGCCGATGTTGATGATGACGTAGTTCTCTTCGCCGGCGAGTACGTCCTTGAGACCGATCCAGTAGTCGGCGGCGTGGTCGAGCGTTCCGGCCGCGGCCTCCTCTCCGTAACCGGTGGTGTCGTGCACCTCGAGTACGCAGATCAGCCGGTTGGCCTTGCACTGGTCGACGATGTTCGCCACGTCGGCAGGGCTGTTCTCGGTCCAGCGGTGGCCGTCGGAGAGCACGACGCGGACGCTGTTGGCGCCCAGCGCCTTGATGTCGGCCAGTGACTGCGTCTCGCCCGGATACCAGGTGTGGGCGTGGTTGACGCCGCGCATGACGAAGTCGTTGCCGTTGCCCTCCAGCAGACGGCCGTCACTGATGTGCAGGCCGGTGGCCTGCGCTTGGTCCTGAACTTGGGTTTGCGCTTCGACTTGGGCTTGGGCTTGGGCTGCGACGGGGCAGAGGACGCCGAGCACCACGAGGCCGATCAGGGTGGCGAGGCCGGTCAGCAGACGGCCCAACGGGTCCTTTCGTGTCGTGCTTCTTCTCGTTCTCATTGCGACTCCAGGGGTGAGCGCCGAGAAACTCAGGCATCAGCAGTGTCATGGGAGCGCTCCCATGAAGCCACCATGCCAAGTACACGTCAAGACATCGCGCACGTATCGTCACGTGGCACACGAAGGGACGCGGCCCCGACCGGGACCGCGCCCCCTCACTCACGACCTCGTCCGATCAACCGCGTTCACGGCCGCGTCGGACCAGGCCGCGCTCACCACCGCGTCGGATCAGGCCGCGTCACGCCGGCTCACCGGCGCGCTCCCGTGCCCAGCAGCTCGGGCAGCGGATTGACGAGACCTCCGCTCGGCGACTGGCGTTGGGCGGAGGGCCCGGCCGGCCAGACCGCGGGGCAATGGGTGCCCTTGCGGGGGGTCTTCAGGGTGATCAGGTAGGTGTCGATGGCGTCACGCGCGCAGGGGCTCAGCCAGTAGTCGCCGTGCCCGACACCGTCGTACGTGAGGAACACGGCCTCGCGGCCGATCTGGCGGGCCGCGTTGGCCCCCCAGGAGTGCGGGGTGGCCACGTCGTACCGGCTGTTGGTCACCAGGATCGGCGGAGTGCCGTCGACGCGAAGCCGGTGGGGCGGGTTGGTCACCTCGGTCGGCCAGTTCTGGCAGCCGGTCAGGTCCGTCCAGGCGAGGGAGCTGAGCCGGGTGACCGGGGCGAGGCGGGCCAGTCGGCGTTCGAAGCGGGCCAGCGTGCCGTAGGACGGCACGTCGAAGTCGTAGTCCTGGCACATCACCGGGAGGTACGCGAATTCCGTCGGCTCGCCGCGCTTGCCGAGGGACCGTGCCGCCGCGGGGTCCGGGGCGTCCAGGTAGGCGAGGTCCTCGGCGAACTGGAACCAGGTGGCCGGGTCGTACATGTAGCCGAAGGCGAGGCCCTGGAGGTCCTGGGTGGTGTAGGTGTAGGGCGGGTCGCCCGGCAGGACCAGCTCACCGGCGTCGGCCCGCTTGTAGAGCGAGTCGAACAGGGCACGGGCGTCCTGGTCGTGCAGCACGCATGAGGCGGTCCGCGCGCACCAGTCGGCGAACTGGCCGTACGACTCCTCCATCGCGACGGTCTCGGTCTTCTGGTAGGTCCACGGGTTGAGGCTGTGGTCCATGTTCGAGTCGATCGTCATGGCACGGACGCGGTGCGGGTAGCGCTCGGCGTACTGCTGGCCGATCCCGGTGCCGTAGGAGACGCCGTAGTAGCTGATCCGCTTCTCGCCGAGGCCGGCCCGGATCGCCTCCATGTCGCGGATGACGCTCGCGGTGTCCATGTTGTCGACGAGCGGCCCGGTGAGGTCGCGGCAGTTCTCGCCGAGCGCGCGGTTCGCCTCGCGCAGGGCGGCGAAGGAGGAGGCGCTGTCCGGGTAGAGGAGTCCGCCCTGCTCGGCCACCCGGTCCTCGTCGCACATCACCGGGTTGCTGAGGCCGACGCCGCGCGGGTCGAAGCCCACGATGTCGAAACGCTCGATCAGTTCGGGCGAGAAGGAGTTGGGCGCGCTGAACGCGAAGCCCACCCCGGAGCCGCCCGGGCCGCCGGGGTTGATCAGCAGCGAACCGATCCGGTGCTCGGGGTCGGTGGCCAGGTGACGGGCGAGGGCCAGGTCGATGGTGGCGCCGCTCGGCCGCTTCCAGTCCACGGGGACCTTGACGGTGGCGCACTCGAAGGCGCCCTCACCGGTCGGGGATTGGCAGGGTTCCCAGGCTATTCGCCCGGGTGACGGCGTCGTGGCCGAGGGTGCCGCGACGGCGGTTCCGGCGAGCAACTGGCCGAACAGTGCGGTGACCAGTGCTCCGACGGCCAGTCTTCGGCGGCCTGTCGGGCGTGAGGTCGGTGGGGGGTTGGACGGCACGGATGTTCCTCCATGAATCAGGAGTTCACAGACGGATCACAGCATGGCCCGAACCTCCTTGCAGGACAAGGAAATTGATGATCAATCAGGTAACGGCGGCCAAGGGCACCCGGTCCGCCCGATGATTCATGACTGTGCACGTACCCAAGCAGGCAGCATCGGCACCACGTCTCCGACCTGTACGAAATCCGCGCGACACATATATTTACAGCCCCTGTCACCTCCCTTACTGTGAACGTTCACGGAAACCGCTACATGCGCATGCCAAGCCCCTGCTCGGCTCGCACGTCTCGATCAAAGGAGTTCGGGATGACCGTGAACGGTCCAGGTCGCACAGTGAAGGCCGCCCTGCTCATGGCAGCCGTCGCCCTGCCCGCGTCCCTGCTCACCACCCCCACGACCGCCTCCGCCGCGGGCACGCTCACCATGCTCGGCGCCGACGTCTCGACCGCGCAGCGGGCCCTCGATCTCGGCGCCAAGTACTACGACGCGAGCGGCACCGCCAAGGACCCGCTCGACATCCTCAAGGGCGCCGGCGTGAACTACGTCCGCCTGCGGGTATGGAACAACCCGGCCAGTGGCTACAACAACAAGGCGAAGGTGCTGGCCTACGCGAGGCAGGTCAAGGCCAAGGGCCTCAAGCTGCTGGTCGACTTCCACTACTCCGACACCTGGGCCGACCCGGGCAAGCAGTACAAGCCCGCGGCCTGGGCAGGCCACGGCATCGGGCAGTTGCAGACGGACGTCTACGACTACACGTACGACGTCTGCAACAGCCTCAAGTCCCAGGGCACCACCCCGGACAGCGTGCAGATCGGCAACGAGATCAACGTCGGCATGCTGTGGAACGAGGGCAAGGTGGTGAACAACGACTTCACCAACCTCAGCCTGCTCCTCAAGTCGGGCTACAACGCGACCAAGGCCTGCAACAGCGGCACCAAGGTGATCATCCACACCGCCAACTCGGACAGCGACGCGCATGCCCGCTGGTTCTACGACGGCATCAAGGCCAAGGGCGTCAACTGGGACATCACCGGCCTGTCCTACTACTGCCCGTGGCACGGCACGCTGGCCAACATGGGCAGCGTGGTGTCCGACGTGAAGTCCCGGTACGGCAAGGACGTGGTCATCGCCGAGACGGCGTACCCGTTCACCTCGGCGGACGCGGACAGCACCACCAACTCGATCAACTCCGGCTGCTCGGGCTACCCGCTCACCTGGCAGGGCCAGGCCGACAACTTCACCGCCGTGCAGAACACGGCCCGCAACGCCGGCGCGATCGGCGTCTTCTACTGGGAACCGACCTGGTACGCGGTCAAGGGCAACGGCTGGGATCCGGCCGACATCAACAACAGCGGCAACGGCTGGGACAACATGGCCATCTTCAACTGGACCGGCCGGCTGAACCCGAACGTCAAGTGGACGCCGTAGTCCCCGAGATCCAGCAGTAGCGAACGGCACCGTCTGCGGACGGTGCCGTTTCGTTTACCCAGCACCGACTCAGCGCGAAGTTCATCACTGTGAACAATGATCATGTACACGACCGTTGACGCGTTCACGGCGACCCCTCTACGGTCCGGGGAAAGCGCTTTCTCCCAGCTGGGTGCAAGGTTCGGCGTCCTGCCCCATTCATGATGCCGAACAAGCCGCCTCACGGCACCCGGTTGGCCCCGTTCACCGAGCCGCCCCTGGTCGGACGAGACAACCCACCTGGAGACGAACGATGCAACTGAGACCCGTCATCGCGTCCATCAGCCTGCTGACCGGCACACTCGTCGTGGTTTCCGGCACCACGGCGCAGGCCGCTCCCACCCGCTACGAGGCCGAGAGTTCCCCGGCGGTCTGCACCGGCTCCATCGACTCCGACTGGGCCGGCTACTCCGGCAGCGGCTTCTGCAACGCCAACAACGCGGTCGGCGCGTACGCCCAGTTCACCGTGAACGCCGCCACCGCGGGCACGGCGACACTGAGTGTCCGCTTCGCCAACGGGTCCACCGCCGCACGCCCCGCGAACGTCATCGTGAACGGCTCCACGGTCACGACGGCGTCGTTCGAGTCCACCGGCACGTGGGGCGCGTGGACGACCAAGACGCTGACGGTGCCGGTGAGTTCGGGCAGCAACACCGTCCGGCTCAGCCCCACCGCCGCCGTCGGCCTGCCCAACATCGACTACCTCGACGCCGAGGTGGGCGGCACCACCACGCCACCGACGGGCTCCGCGCTGTACGTGGCGCCGAACGGCACCGACGGCGCCGCCGGAACGCAGGCGGCCCCGACCACGCTCACCTCGGCGATCAGCCGGATCACCCCCGGCGGGACGATCTACCTGCGCGGTGGCACCTACCGCTACTCGCAGACGGTCACCATCCCGGCGGGCAACAACGGCACGGCGAGCGACCGTACGGAACTGGCCGCCTACCCGGGCGAGACGCCGGTGCTGAACTTCTCCGCCCAGACAGAGGACCCCGCGAACCGCGGACTCGCGGTGAACGGCTCGTACTGGCACGTCAAGGGCCTGGTGGTAGAACGTGCCGGGGACAACGGGATCTTCGTCGGCGGCAGCAACAACATCTTCGAGCGCACGGTGACGCGCTTCAACCGGGACACCGGCCTGCAGCTCTCACGGATGCTCTCCAGCACGCCCAGCAGCCAGTGGCCGTCCAACAACCTCGTCCTGAGCGCCGAGTCGCACGACAACGCCGACTCCGACGGCGAGGACGCCGACGGCTTCGCCGCGAAGCTCACCTCCGGACCCGGCAACGTGTTCCGCTACGCCGTGGCCCACAACAACATCGACGACGGCTGGGACCTCTACACCAAGACCGACACCGGGCCCATCGGCGCGGTGACCATCGAGGACTCCCTCGCCTACGACAACGGCACGCTCACCGACGGCTCCCAGGCCGGCAACGGTGACCGCAACGGCTACAAGCTGGGCGGCGACGACATCGCGGTGAACCACATCGTCCGGCGCAGCATCGCCTACCACAACGGCAAGCACGGGTTCACCTGGAACAGCAACCCCGGCTCCATGACCGTGTCGGGCAACCTCAGCATCGACAACGCCGAGCGCAACTTCAGCTTCGACGGCGGCACTTCGGTCTTCCGCGACAACACCTCGTGCCGCAGCGGCAGCGGCACCAACGACCGGATCATCGGCAACTCCGACAGCACCAACCAGTTCTGGTCCGGCTCGAACGGCTCCCGGTGCTCCTCCTCCACCGGCGCGATGAAGTGGTCCTACGCTGCGGACGGACGCCTGGTCGTGACCTTCGGCGGCTAGTAGTGCTTCGTTAGGTCTTTGCGTTCTCACTGATCAAGAGCATGTTGGGAGTGTGGACAAGCATGAAGTGAACCGATTACGGGCTGCGTTG
>NZ_JBVIPA010000074.1:0-25782 GCF_055578365.1 Streptomyces sp. NPDC033131 | reverse complement strand
ACGCTCGGCTGGGAAACCCCAGCCGAGCGCCTGCATAAACTGCTCGCCGTCTGACACAACCAATCACGTGTTGCGACGATCCCTAGAATCCGCCGAGGTCCCGGGCGGGGGCTTCTTCTCTGACAGGTCGACGGGTGAGGGCAAATGATCAGTTGGTTGCCCCCAGCCCCGCTGAACCATTGCCTGCAAGTCCTGACCGCGCTCGCCCTGCACCGCATGCCCACGACCAGTCAGGTGCGCCAGATGCTGCGGCCGGACAGCTCCCGCCAACTGGTCTCCCGCGTGCTGAACAAGCTGCGTTCCCGGACTTCGTCGACCTCATCCCCCTCCGGACTCGGACCGGTCGCGTACGCACGCCTGGTACCTCACCCCGGAGGGGTCGCGTGTGACCCGCGATGTCCCATCGTTCGGGGGCATCGTCCGCCGCACCCCCATCACCTCGACGACCGCAGCGTCACTGAAGACGCCGCACACGCTGACCGTTGTACGGTCCCACCTGCCGTTTGCGGCGGACGCCCGCCGGCTCGGGCACGAGCACGGCCCGTGGGACCGGACTCCTGAGGTGACTCACCTCACCGGTGAGGGCGAGCGGCTCGTTGCCGACGCCGTCATGCACTAACCGTCGTCGACGGCGAACACCGGCGGAAGCTGCGCGCGTCCGTGGATTCAGGCGGGACCGGGCCGGAGTTGAGGGGGCCGTCCCTACGGTTCGACGATGTGCCGCAGATAGTCGTGCGGGTTGGCGAGGTAGCGGCGCCAGTGATCCACGATGCCGAGCTCCCGCCAGGCGACCCTCCGGATGCCGTGTTCGCCGACCTCGAGGATGTCCGCGCCTGGCAGGGCAGTCAGCAAAGGAGAGTGCGTGGCGCAGATGACCTGGCCGCCCTCCTTGGCCAACCGGTCGATGTGCCCGATCAGTTCGAGGCACGAGGAGAAGGAGAGCGCCGCCTCCGGCTCATCGAGAACGTAGAGCCCGGCGTGGAGGAACTTGCCGCGGAATGCCGCGAGAAAGCCCTCGCCATGGCTGACCGAGTCCGGCGAGAACCCCTCCCTGTCCAGGGCGTCCAGCGCGGTCTCGGCCCGCAGGAAGAAGCCCTTGCGGGCCGACCAGCTGGTGACCATACGGCGCCCGCGCGAGGCCGCGTCGAACCTCATCCGCTCGCCGAGCGCCGACTTGCCACGCGGGGAGGCGTAGCGCCAGTCGTGGGAGCCGCCATAGGAGTCCAGACCGAATCCCTCCGCCAGCGCCTCGACCAGGGTCGACTTCCCCGATCCGTTCTCACCGACCAGGAAGGTCACCGGCGCGGTGAAGCGCAGCCCTTCGTTGAGCAGCTGCCGGACGCAAGGCACGGACCAGGGCCAGGCGTCCTCGTCGTACGAGGAGAGATGGGCATACGCGCGTTCGACAATCACTCGACCAGTGTCGCCCAGGACTCGGACGACGTACGTGCCCCCAGGTCGTCGGGACCAGCACCTCTTGCTCGTTGTTGCCATGCGTCCGATCGGTCGCGCCGCCGTTCCCTCCGCAGCCCGGGATGCGTCAGGCGATCTTCGGCTTCCGGGCCGTCTTCTTCGCCACGGTCTTCCTGGCCGGCTGCTTCTTCGCGGTCTTCTTCGGCATGTCGTGTACGTCGGCGTCCTCACCGCGGGAGGCGTTGGCCTCGGAGGCGGACTCGGTGAGGGCGGCCATCAGGTCGAGTACCTGGCCTGGTTGCTCGGCCGGCTCCGGTATCTCAGGCAGAGCACGGTCTTCCCGCTTGGCTTCGATGGCCTTGGCGAGGGCTTCGTTGTAAGCGTCCTGGAACCCGGATCCGTCGCGGTTGTCGCGGGTGAGGCGGTCGATGAGGGCGAGCGCGCCGTCGGTCTCCTCGTCGGCCACCTGCTCTGTCGGCGGGTCAACGGCGGCCGGATCGCGGGCTGCGTCAGGCCGGCGCATCGCGTGCAGGACGATGACGTCGAACGTGGACTCGGAGCAGGCCAAGGCTCTCCTTACCGCTCCACACGTATGTGGCGATGGCGACCTTCGACGACCGGCCGAGCGCCTGGCGCAGCAGTTTGTACGGTGAGCTTCCGCCGCCAAGCGCGTCGAGGATGCGGGGCCAGGCAGCCTTGCCGAGGAGCGCGTCAGCTTCAGGTGTGCCCCCGTACTGGAAGCGCGGGGACACCGATGCGGGGCTCTCGCCAGGAAGGCGTGGCCGGTGGCCGGCATCGTCGGGACCGCGGCCGGCGCACCGGCGTCCACGCCTCCTTGGCGACGGCGCCCCGCTGGCGCGGAAGTCGAGCCTGGGATGCGGGCGTTGGAGTCGAGTCAGGCTCCACGGGACCTCGACGCAGACAGCCCGACCGCATGGGCAGCTCCATGACGGATACGGTGACGGATCCGCTTCCATCCCTTGATCCGTAACGTCGGCCACGACCTGGGCACAAGCATCACTCATGTGGGCAATGACGGTGCCGCCCAGGGCATGACGCCCTGTCGTCCCTTGGCCTCCGCCATACATGACGAGCCGTCGAATTTCCCCTCACACAAGATGGAGATACGGCATGACCGCAGTGACGACGAAGACCAGAGCAACGCGGAAGAAGAGGATGGGCCGTGTGGCAGCGGTGCCGGCGCACCCGAATGTTGTCGAAAAACCAGCGGATGACCAGCACCGCCTGCCGAAAACAGCTCGGCGCCCCGGTACCGTCACAGAACCCGAGCCGGTCGCGCTCGGCCTTCCTTAACGATGAGCGGTACGGGACGGTGTCCCGGCTCATGTCGAGTCCGGGGTGTATGTGGCAATGGACGGCACGTGAAGCCTCCTGGGGTGATGAACGTGATCTCCGCAGACCAGTCCCTCCTGGGGGCTTCACCTGTTTCCTGCCTCGGACCGGCACCCGGCGGCCCTTCCTGCGACCCACGCCCTCACCCTGTGTGAGGTCCCGTCCGCTGCTGTCAACAGCGCACTGCTTGCACTTCCCCCATGACAGGTGCGTCCACCGGCATCGGAAAGGCGGCCGCCCTCGCGCTCGCCGCAGCGGGTTTCGAGACGGTGGGAACAAGCCGGAAGACGTCGGGAACCGACCGTCGCGACGGCGTGACGTTCCTCGCCCTCGACGTGGGCAGCGACGATTCGGTCGCTGCCGCGGTCGAGCAGGTGATCGAGCGGTTCGGGCGGATCGACGTCCTCGTCAACAACGCGGGCATCGGCTCCTCGGGCGCCGCCGAGGAGAACTCCCTCGCTCAGGCCCAGCGCCTCTTCAACATCAACGTCTTCGGTGTGATGCGCATGGTCAAGGCCGTTCTCCCGCACATGCGCGCCCAGGGAAGCGGGCGCATCATCAACATCTCGTCCGTCCTCGGGTTCCTCCCCGCGCCCTACATGGCCACCTACTCGGCGTCCAAGCACGCGCTCGAGGGGTACACCGAGTCCCTGGACCACGAGATCCGCGAACACGGGGTCCGGGCCCTCATCGTCCAGCCGGGCGGCACCAAATCCGCCTTCGAGGCGAACACCGTCGAGCCCGACATGCCCATGGAAATCTATGCGGAGCAGCGGCGCATCGCCGACCAGGTGGCCTTGGCGGTCAACGAGGACGGCGACGACCCCGCCACCGTCGCGAAGGCGATCGTCGCGGCCGCCACCGAACCCAAGCCGAAGGTGCGCTACACCGCCGGCCGGCAAGCCCGGCTCGTCAGCGCGGCTCACCGTATCCTTCCCACCGGGGTCTTCGACGGACAGATCCGCAAGACCAACAAGCTCCCCGGCTGAGGTCCGCACACAGTGATGAACCGCCCCGGGATCGGTGGAGGCTCTGTACGTTGACTGCAGCCGTCGGTTGGGGCTGGTACTGCGCGTAGTAGGTGGTCTCCGTTCTCGTGGGGCGGGATGCCTCCGATCGGCGCGTGGAGGCGCTGGTTGTTGAACCAGTCGGCCCATTCCGCGGTGGCGAGTTCGACGTCGGCCAGGCCGTGCCAGGCCTTGAAGAAGCTTGATCAACTCCGCCTTGTTGAGGCCGATGCCCCGGCTCGCCTGCGCTGACCGGGATGAGGCACGGCCAAGGTGGTGCTCGCGGTGCGGTCGCGGGTGGCGGTCAGGGTGCTGATCAGGCGCCAGCGCATCCAGAAGTTCATGCGCGAGACCACCGAGGCGATCGTCGGCGCGGTCACCGGCCCGGTGGCCCGCCCCCAGCAGTCTCCCGCTCGGCGGGTACGACGACGGCCGCCTCCAGTACACCGGCCGCGCCACCACCCTCAGGGGCCAGGGCGGCCGGCGTCGCCCGTCCCAGACGTTGCCGGCGCCATCCGTCCCGGAGCGACTTGCCTCCAGCCCGGGCGCTGGCGGCAAGTGTCCGGGAGTGGCCGTCCGGTGTTCGTGAGCTGGTCTGATCGCGATCGTGGAGCTTGATCAGACGGTCGCGAACCCCAGCACCAGCGGCACCACGGCAACGAGCATGATGACGGCCGGGACACCGACTCCCTTCTTGTCGCCTCCACGGACGTGCGTGATCACGGCGCCCAGGAAATACAGGACGACACCGATCGCCGCCGCGATGCCCAACGGCCGGTAGGCGATGCCCGCGAGCAGCCCCAGAGCGCCCGCGATCTTGACGAGGCCGAGCGGCAAGAACCAGCTGTCAGGCACCCCGAGCGCCTTGAGCGGCTCTGTGATCTTCGGGTCACGGGTGATGTCGGGAACGGCAGAGAAGACCAGCGCCAGGGACAGCACGACGGCGAGGACGACATAGGCGATGAACACGGAGACTCCGGAGGGAGAAGGGGACCGTCGACCGGCAGGGATACAGGGCGGCAAGTCATGAGCCGCGGACAATAATGTAAGTGCTTCAATGATTGACTGCAACCGACTGTTTCCCGACTTGCTACGGTCGGACCATGGCCAGCGAACGATCCGGGGGCACCGCCCCCGCCACCAGCGCTCCCGTCAGCTCCCCCATCAGTGACGACACCGCCGAATCCGCCGGTCCCGACTTCCGCCTCGCCCTGCTCCTGGCGCGGCATGGTGGCGCCACCGACACCTGGATCCGTGAGGCACTCACCGCCTCCGGGGTTACGCCACGCCAAGCCGTCGTGCTGATGTACCTCGACGGCGGTCAGCTCGGCCAGCGCGACCTCGGTGCTCTGCTGCGCGTAGACCCCAGCGTCCTGGTCGCTCTCCTCAACGCGCTGGAGGACCGCGATCTGGTACGACGGCGCCGTGATCCGGCCGACCGCCGCCGTCACATCGTCGAGATCACCGAAGCGGGCACGGCCGCCGTTACCAAGCTCGATGTCGCGATCGGCCACGTCGAGGACGAGCTCTTCGCCGACCTCACCCCCCAGGAACGCGACACTCTGCGCTCACTCCTGGCCCGTGTCCGTACCACCTACGACGGCGCCTGCGACGCCTAGCCGACCACGGACTGCTGAATACCCGAACGGGCCCCGGGGTGCGGCGCGCTTCACGCTCGGCGCCCCGTCTCGCAGGCGAGATGGCGGAGCACTGAGGGAACGCGTGCCCGGCCCCTTCAGCAGGAGTGGGGAAGACGGCTTCCATCACGGTCAGACCGAACCGCCGTCGAGGTGCTTCCCGGGGCGTCGTACCGACAGATGCCGTGGCCGGTCTTGCTGCCCGGGCCTCCGGCCGCAACCGGATTGCGCAAGGTCACGGTCGGCCTGAACCGTTTCCCGAGGGTGCCCAGGACGACACCTTCGTCATCATCCTGCCGAGCAGGCCCGCGGCGCACTCACAGCGGCCGACGACCTCATGGACCGGCTCCCCGCAGGCGAGCGATCGGACACGTGGCTGACCTACGCCGAGCAGAAGCACCACGCGCACCTCAGCCACGCCTACACCACCCTTCGGTGACAGCCCGTGCCCACGAGAGCCGGCACCGAGCGCTAAAACCGTCCGCGCCGACCAGCACCATGACGCGACCCCTGCCGCACATCGACGCCGCCGCCTGCTCCCGTCACGACGGCGACAGCGAACAGGTCCGCCGCCGCACGGCGTCGGCGGCAAAAGCCGGTTGAGATGGTGCCCTTGGTGGGGAAGGGTCTGTGGTCATGGAGTTCTTCAGCTACCACCGTGATCGGCCCGGCTCCCTCGCATTACGCGAAAAGTTGCTGGAGGAGCACTGGTCCTACATGGACCGGTACGCGAAGGAGCTGATCGCTCGCGGCCCGACCTTCGCCGATGATGGTGGAACACTCACCGGCAGCGTGCACATCGTCGATCTGCCCGATCCCGCCGCTGCCCGGGCGTTCGCCTTCGACGAGCCCAACTACCAGGCAGGCGCGTACCGGGACGTGCTGCTGCGCCGGTGGCGCAACATGCTGGGGCGCACCATGTGGGATTTCCCCGGTGGCCGGACCGGTGGCAACCGGTATCTGGTGCTCGGTCTCGGCGAGGGCCCGGCAGCCGACCTTGCCCTGCCGCTCGACCGGGACGAACTGGTCGCGTACGGGCCGCTGCTGTCCGACGACGGCGACACCTGGCTGGGTACGGCGGTGCTGCTCAGAGCCCCGGATCCGGACACGGCACGAGCTGTCCTGAATCCGGACCGGTACGCGGACATCGAGGTCCGCGACTGGGAGTTCGGCGGGCGTCGATGAGCCACGGAGGCGCCGGGTTGATGTCATCTCCTGAGGACATCAACCTGACACAGGAGCGATGACGGTGGCGACGCGGGGGTTCCGCTGGTGGGCGGGCCGGTGGAGTTACGGGGCACGCTGGACCTCTTTGGTCCCGGTCGACGGGTACGACTGGTGCACCGCCAGATCGCGCGCTGGACACCGGCGTGGCCACTCGACCCGGACGTCCAGGTGGTCGCCATGACCCCGTACACCGGGCTGGCTCCCGGCCTCGTGCGGGCCGTCGTCGAGCACACGGGAGCTCGCGGGCTGGTCCTCGAAGGTTTCGGCCTCGGAAACCTGCCGGGTGGCCTGACGAGTGTGGTCGGTGATCTGACGGAGAGAGGTGTGGTCGTGGTCATCGCGTCGCGTGTCCTGGCAGGCGGGACGCTTCCGGTCTACGGCGGAGACGGTGGCGGCGCGGGACTGGCGAGTGCGGGGGCGGTCTTCGCCGGGGGACTGTCGGCCGCGAAAGCGCGCCTGCTGCTCATGTGCTGCCTCTCCGGCACATCCTCTGTAGAAGCCCGCGTGAGACTGGTGGACGCCCTCGATGTTCTTGACGGAGGCTTTCAGGTCGCGCGGTGACCGTCGGAACCGGCCGAACGAGGACTGAAGGCCTTTCGACCACGCCGACACAGATCCTCGCCGAACCGGCCTGGGCATCGATGCTCAGCCCGTCCAGCAGCGGTTCGCTGTCTGGCCTGGTCAGAGGCATCGTCGGGAGTGGAGTGGGCTGATGGTGTGTCAGGGGCGGTCCTGCCGGACCCTCCCTCCCAGTGGCATCGAGAACTGTCAGACGGTGATGAGCGCAGCCTCTCCAGGCGATCGACGACCTTGCCGACGCGACCTGGGACCGTGAACCCGAGGACCTCTTCCTGCGCGTCGGCCACCGCTTCGGCCGAGCCGGCCTGCGACGCAGCCTGCGCGACTACGTCCATGCCCGGCTCGGCCCGGTCGGCCGCGAAAAAGGCCGGCAACCGGCCGAACATGCAGGCCACCGCATCCCCGACGGCCTGACTGCTGAACGGAGCCACCTGGTACGCCGACGACGTCCGCGACGACCTGCAACCTGCCTCACCACTCGGCCGCCCCGTCTCCGTAAGGGATAAGTCTTCGCCCACTGCCCGAGCTCCTTGAGTGCGGGCTCCGGCGCCATGCCTGCGACCGTGAGTCTGCAGAACACCCGCACTGGCGGTCCCTCACCGACTCCGCGGCGGTGGAGTGCAGCCCGGCTCGGAGCGGTTTGCGCTTTCAGCGTCGGTCTGTGCGAGGTCGATGGTGATCGGCTCCGGTGACTGTCCGTCGACGGAGCGCAGGCGGCGGCCGGGCATCCCTTCGTGAGGGTGAAGGGCGCACGACCATCCGGGCGTCGACCGCGTGGCGCGCCCTTGACCGTGGTCCGTGTGGTGTGGCCTGAGATCTTGTGTTGGCTTACCCGTGAAGGAGACACACGGCATGTTTGGACAGTCGCAGGCGTTCAGCGGCTTCGCAGTCGACGACCTCGGTGAGGCCCGCCGGTTCTACGGTGAGACTCTCGGTCTCCAGGTGGAGGAGTCCGGGGAGGGGGACATGCGGATGCTGACCCTCACACTCGGCAGCGGCGCGCGTGTCTTCGTCTATCCGAAGGAGACGCACACCCCCGCGACGTTCACGCTTCTCAACTTCCCCGTGGACGACATCGAGGCGGCCGTCGATGAACTGGAGCGGCGCGGCGTGAACCTTGAGCGCTATCCCGGATTCGACCACGACGAGAAGGGCATCCTCCGTGTCGGTGACGGCGGTCCTGCGGCGATCGCGTGGTTCACCGACCCGGCCGGGAACGTTCTCTCCGTGCTCCAGGAGAATTGACGAGCGGAGCCCGGTGGGTGTGGGTGACCCTCTGGGCTCGGCGGGCCCGCGTGCCGTGTGGGGTGCGCGTGCCCGCCATGGAAGCGCTGCGGGAGTTCTGAGGGACCAGTGTCCCTGCCCCCGCCCGGACATCGGGTTCAGGCCAGGTCGAACCGATCGAGGTTCATCACCTTGTCCCACGCGGCCACGAAGTCACGCACGAACTTGGGTCCCGCGTCCTGGGACGCGTAGACCTCCGAGACGGCCCGGAGCTGGGAGTGTGATCCGAAGATGAGGTCGACTGCGGTGGCGGTCCACTTGAGCTCTCCTGTGGCCCGATCCCGTCCTTCGAACACGTTCTCGTCCGAAGTCGATGCCTTCCACTCCGTTCCCATGTCGAGCAGGTTGACGAAGAAGTCGTTGGTCAGTGTCTCCGGCCGGTGAGTGAAGACGCCGTGTGAAGATCGCTGGTATCCGGTTTTCAGGATGCGCATGCCACCGATCAGTACCGTCATCTCGGGAGCGGTCAGCGTCAACAGGTTGGCGCGGTCCAGCAGGAGTGTCTCCGGCGACAGCTTCTCGCCCGCGCGGACGTAGTTCCGGAATCCGTCGGCCCTGGGTTCCAGCACGGCGAAGGACTCCACGTCGGTCTGTTCCTGCGAGGCGTCCGTGCGCCCCGGCGCGAACGGGACCGTGATGTCGTATCCGGCGTTCTTCGCGGCTTGCTCGACGGCCGTGCACCCGCCCAGGACGATCAGGTCAGCGAGCGAGACCCTGGTGCCGCCGGCGTGTGAGCGGTTGAAGTCCTGCTGGATCTGCTCCAGCTTCTGCAGCACCTCGGCCACCTCGGGCAGGTGGTTGACCTCCCAGTCCCGTTGCGGCGCGAGGCGAATCCGTGCCCCGTTGGCCCCGCCCCGCTTGTCGGTGCCGCGGAAGCTCGCCGCCGACGCCCAAGCGGTCATGACCAGCTGGGAGATGGACAGCCCCGAGGCGACGATCCTGCTCTTGAGAGCAGCGACGTCCTCGGCCGCGACGAGTTCGTGATCGACCTCGGGGACGGGGTCCTGCCACAGTTGCGGCTCGGGAACCCACGGGCCGAGGTAGCGCGTGACGGGTCCCATGTCGCGGTGCAACAGCTTGTACCACGCCTTGGCGAAGGCTTCCGCGAGCTTGTCCGGGTTCTCGTGGAAGCTCTTCGAGATCGGGCCGTAGACCGGATCCAGCTTCAGCGCGAGGTCCGTCGTCAGCATCATCGGAGCGTGTCTGCTCGACGGATCATGAGCATCGGGCACCGTGCCCTGGGCCGAAGGATCCGTGGGAGTCCACTGCTTGGCACCGGCGGGGCTCGTCGTCAGCTCCCATTCGTGCCTGAACAGGTTGTCCAGGTACCCGTTGTCCCACCGGGTCGGCTCGGAGGTCCATGCGCCCTCGAGCCCGCTGGTGAGCGCGTCGGTGCCTTTGCCGCTGCCGTAGGTGTTCCGCCAGCCGAGACCCTGTTGCTCGACGGGTGCGGCCTCGGGTTCCGGGCCGATGTACGCGGGGTCGACGGCACCATGACACTTGCCGAAGGTGTGGCCGCCGACGATGAGTGCGACCGTCTCCTCGTCGTTCATCGCCATGCGCCCGAATGTCTCGCGAATATCCCGGGCCGCGGCCATCGGATCCGGATTTCCGTTGGGCCCCTCCGGATTGACGTAGATGAGTCCCATCTGCACGGCACCGAAGGGAGCGGCGAGTTCCCTGTCGCCGCTGTAGCGCTCATCCCCGAGCCAGATGTCCTCGGGCCCCCAGAAGATCTCCTCGGGTTCCCAGATGTCCTCTCGCCCGAATCCGAACCCGAACGTCTTGAATCCCATGGATTCCATGGCACAGTTACCGGCGAAAACCAGAAGGTCGGCCCAGGAGATTTTCTGACCGTACTTCTGCTTGACCGGCCACAGCAAACGGCGTGCCTTGTCGAGGCTCGCGTTGTCCGGCCAACTGTTCAGGGGGGCGAAGCGCTGAGCGCCGCTGCCGCCACCGCCCCGGCCGTCGGCGACGCGGTACGTGCCCGCGGCGTGCCAACTCATCCGGATGAAGAGCGGCCCGTAGTGGCCGTAGTCGGCAGGCCACCATTCCTGTGACGTCGTCATCACGTCGAAGACGTCCTGCTTCAGTGCGTCGAGGTCGAGGGTCGCGAACTCTCTCGCGTAGCCGAAGTCCTCGTCCATCGGATTGGAGCGGGACGAGTGTTGGTGAAGAATTTGCAGGTCCAGCTGATTCGGCCACCAGTCCCGGTTCGTCCTGGGCCGAGTCGGCGCAGGGGTCGGAGAGGCAATTGCCGGGTTCTCGCTTTCGCTACCGGACACGTCATCCTTCTTTCTGTCTCGGTGATTCCACGCACCATGCCGATGAATGTGATGTCGCCGTCCGTATAGTCGCGCACCGCAGACGGCACCGCTACGAAACACGCAGAGCACCCCGCACGACAAACGCGCGAGCAAAGGCTTTCTTTCCTGCTTGGAAGTCAATCTCCAAGCGTGGGGCCAGGTGACTGCCCTGACTCTCGTAAAGCGGACGGCGCGGCACACCCGTACGGACATGTTCGGCGGCGATGTCCAGTTCGGGGCGGAGCCAGGACGCCCTTCAGCGCGGCACGGGCTTCCTCGCTCAGGGCCGTGGAAGGGCAGGTGAGCGAGCGGGTCACCTGCCGCACCGGCGGCGGCGGAGCGGTGCCTGCGGCGAGGCGGTGCGCAGGGTGGCGATGTAGGAGCGGACCATCTGGCAGGTGAAAAGGCGTCCAGCGCACGCGTCGCGCAGCACGGCGTTGAGGCCGGCGCCAGCCCAGGTGGCGGGCGATCGCCCGGCGCGATCCGAGGAGAACACGCGGATGCCGCCACAGGAACAGCCGAGTGAATCATCGCCTGGGCAACTGGACTGATGCAGGACTTCCCACTGCAGCGGAGGCAGCGAGTCCGTCGGGGTGGAGGTCACGCGTCGGCCGCCTCAACTGGCTGGTACGAACCCGACCAGCGGTACATCACGCACCTCAGACCCGTGACTCCGGAGCCTGTCCGCTGGTCCCCCTCACCACGAGCTTCGGGTCCAGCACGGCCTCCCGCGGTGCCACCTCCGCGCCTTCCAGCCGCTCCACGGCGAAACGCACCGCGTGCTCCGCCATGAGGACCGCGTCCTGGCGCACCGTGGTCAGGCCGATCGGCATCAGGTGGGACAGATGGCTGTCGTCGTAGCCGACGACCGACATGTCACGGGGGACGTCGACCCCCGCCCGCGTCAGCGACATCAACAGACCCCACGCGCACCGGTCGTTGCCCGCCAGGACCGCGGTCGGCAAGGGCTGCCCACGGTCGCGCTCCGCCAGAAGCGACGTCCCCGTCTCGATGCCCGACAGCTCGGTGTGGTCACCGGGAATGACCCGCGCCTGTGACTCCAGCCCGTGACGGCGCATCGCGGCCCGGTAGGCCCGCCGCCGCTCGGCCGACCCGGGGCCACGGCCGCCGTCGATGTGCACGATCCGACGGTGCCCCAGCTCGACCAGGTGGTCCATGGCCTGCCGCACCCCCTTGCCCTCGGCCGAGTGCACGAAGTCGACGTGGGCGTGGGGCACTCGGCGACTGACCGAGACGGTGACCGTGCGACGCCCGAGCTCGTCGAGGTAGGCAGCCTCCGCGTCGGAGCCGAGCAGGATCACTGCCTCGCAACGGTGACCGAGGAGCGCCTCGATGGCCTTGGCCTCCGCACGGCTGTGCGTGGCCGCGGAGAGCAGGACGTCGTAGCCGAGCCGTTCGGCCTCGGGGTAGATGCCCGCGATGAGGTCCGAGTGGAACGTCTGGTGCACGGTGAACATCACGCCGAGCGTGCGACTGCGCCCCCGGGCGAGCAGCCGGGCGGCGTTGTCGGGACGGTAGCCGATCTCGTCGGCGACGCGCAGGACGCGCTCGCGGGTCTCCTGGCTGGCCCCCGGCTGGCCGCGGAAAATAATCGATACGAGTGCCCTGGACACGCCCGCCTTCGCGGCGACGTCCGCCATCGTGGGCCGCTGCTTGGCCGACGCATCCACCTGTGAACTCCCCCTTCGACGCGCCCCACCTTACGGTCGGCCGCGAAATCTCCCGGCAACAAGCTATTGACATGACATTTGGACAGGGCTCATCGTACTTGCCTAGAGCGCGCTAGTAGAGCGCGCCAGATCGAAAACGTCCCACGAGAACTCCCCGGTGCCTCCGGAGCGAAGGGAAACCAGCGTGATGCCGTTCGAAGTGCTGACCATGGGCCGTGTGGGGGTGGACGTGTATCCCCTCCAGACCGGCGTCGGGCTGGCGGAAGTCACCTCGTTCGGGAAGTACCTGGGCGGCAGTCCGACGAACGTGGCGGTGGCCGCCGCCCGCTACGGCCACTCCGCGGCCGTGATCACCAAGACAGGCCGCGACCCTTTCGGGGACTTCGTCCGCGCGGCCCTGGACGGCTACGGCGTCGACAGCCGGTTCGTCGGCACGTCGGACGTCGCGCCGACCCCGGTCACGTTCTGCGAGATCTTCCCGCCGGACGACTTCCCGCTGTACTTCTACCGGCTGCCGAAGGCGCCCGACCTGGATATCGCCCCCGGTGAACTGGATCTGGACGCGGTGCGCGACGCCGAAATCTTCTGGGTCACCGGGACCGGACTGAGCGAGGAGCCGAGCCGCTCGGCCACGCTGGCCGCTCTGAAGCACCGGGCGAAGGCGGGGCCGACGGTCTTCGACCTCGACTGGCGGCCGATGTTCTGGCACACCCCGGACCGGGCACGGGCCTACTACGCGGAAGCTCTGCGCCATACGACGGTCGCCGTCGGCAACCTCGACGAGTGCGAGGTCGCGACCGGTGAACGGGAGCCGTACGCCGCCGCGAAGGCGCTGCTCGCCGCCGGTGTCGAGCTGGCGGTCGTCAAGCAGGGGCCGAAAGGCGTACTGGCCATGGATCGGGACGGCTCGGCCGCCGAGATGCCGCCGGTCCCGGTGGACGTCGTCAACGGCCTCGGCGCCGGTGACGCGTTCGGCGGTGCACTGTGCCACGGCCTGCTGTCCGGCTGGGACACCCGCCGCACGGTGGCCTTCGCCAACGCCGCCGGCGCCATCGTCGCGGGCCGCCTGTCCTGCTCCGACGCCATGCCGACCGAGGCCGAGGTCAACACCGGACTCCGCGAGGCAGCCCTCGCCTCCACCGAACGAAAGGCCTGAACCGTGCTGTCCGACAACGTGAGCCGGATCGTCGCCGCCCGGGTGGGCGACCCCGGCGCCATCGCGGCCGCCGCCGCACGCCGGGTGAAAGCGACCTCGCTGCTCGGCGAGCACGGCAGGGCCATGATCATCGCAGCGGACCATCCCGCGCGCGGTGCCAACGGCGTCGGCGGCGACCCGACCGCCATGGCCGACCGCTTCGAGCTCCTCGACCGTCTCTGCACCGCCCTGGAACGGCCCGGCGTGACCGGCGTCCTGGCCACCGCCGACATTCTCGAGGATCTGCTGCTGCTCGGTGTCCTGGACGGCAAGAGCGTCTTCGGCTCGATGAACCGCGCGGGGCTGACGGGTTCGGTCTTCGAGATCGACGACCGGTTCACCGGGTATGACGCCGAGACGATTGCCGCGATGGGCTTCGACGGCGGCAAGATGCTCACCCGCATCGCCCTCGGCGACCCGGCGACCCCGTCCGCCCTGGAGAACACCGCCCACGCCGTCGACCAGCTGAACGACCACCGGCTCATCGCCCTGATCGAACCGTTCATCTCGGTATGGCAGGACGGCAGGATCCGCAACGACCTCTCGACGGACGCCGTCGTCAAGTCGGTCACCATCGCCTCGGGACTCGGCCGACGCACCGCCTACACGTGGCTCAAGCTGCCGGTCGTGGCCGAGATGGATCGCGTCCTCGCCTCCTCTACCCTGCCCGCCCTTCTGCTCGGCGGCGAGGTCAAGGACGCCGAAGCGGCCTTCGCCTCCTGGGGCAAAGCCCTCAAGCAGCCCACCGCTCAGGGACTGGTCGTGGGCCGCTCCCTGCTCTACCCCTCGAACGGCGACGTCGCCGGAGCGGTGGACAAGGCGGTGAGCCTGCTGTGAGCGCCGGCAGCAAGTACCACCTCCACAGCGGAACTCCGGCCGACGGCCCCTACGATCTCCTGGTCACGCCCGAGTCGGCGGGCTGGAGACACTCCGGTCTCAGGATCCTGTCCCTGCAGCCGGGCCAGGCGTACTCCCTGTCCACGCACGACTCCGAGTTCCTCGTCCTGCCGCTGACGGGCTCCTGCACCGTCACCACGGGCGGCACGGCCTTCGAACTCGCGGGCAGGCCGGGCGTGTTCGCCTCCGTCACCGACTTCGCGTACCTGCCACGCGCGTCGGAAGCCCTGATCAGCAGCGCGTCCGGCGGGAGGTTCGCGCTGCCCTCCGCCCGTACCGAACGGGGCGGCTTCCCCGCCCGGTACGGGCGCAAGGAGGACGTCCCCGTCGAACTGCGCGGCGCCGGAGCCTGCTCCCGCCAGGTCAACAACTACTGCCTGCCCGGCACCTTCGACGCCGAGCAGCTGCTGGTGTGCGAAGTACTCACCCCTGGAGGCAACTGGTCCTCCTACCCGCCACACAAGCACGACGAAGCCCGCCCGGGCGTCGAATCGGAGCTGGAGGAGATCTACTACTTCCAGGTCGCCGGTGAGAACGGCTTCGGCTACCAGCGCGTGTACGGCACCCCCGAGCGGCCGATCGACGTGCTCGCCGAGGTCCGCTCCGGTGACACCGTCCTCATCCCGCACGGCTGGCACGGCCCGTCCATCGCCGCACCCGGCTACGACCTCTACTACCTCAACGTCATGGCAGGTCCCGGCCAGGACCGCGCCTGGCTGATCTGCGACGACCCCGCCCACGGCTGGGTGCGGGCGACCTGGGAGTCCCAGCCCATCGACGACCGGCTTCCCTTCGAAGGGCTCGACGCGCAATGAACACCGTCCACCTCACCACCGCGCAGGCCCTCGTCCGCTTCCTGGCCAACCAGTACAGCGAGCGCGACGGCCAGGAACAGCGGCTGATCCCCGGGGTATGGGGCATCTTCGGCCACGGCAATGTCGCCGGGGTGGGACAGGCCCTCCTCCAGGCCGCCGTCACTCAGGAGGCCGACCTGCCCTACTACCTGGCCCGCAACGAACAAGGCATGGTCCACGCGTCCGTGGCCTACGCCAAGATGCGCGACCGGCTGGCCACCTTCGCCTGCACCGCGTCGACCGGACCCGGTTCCACGAACATGATCACGGGTGCTGCGCTCGCCACCACCAACCGGCTGCCCGTGCTCCTCCTCCCGAGCGACATGTTCGCCACCCGTGCCGCCGACCCGGTGCTGCAGCAGTTGGAGGACACCCGAGGCGGGGACGTCACCGTCAACGACGCCTTCCGGACCGTATCGAAGTACTTCGACCGCATCTCCCGACCCGAGCAGCTGATCTCGGCCGCGCCGGCCGCGATGCGGGTGCTGACCGACCCGGTGGAGACCGGCGCGGTGACGCTGGCGCTGCCGCAGGACGTGCAGGCGGAGGCGTACGACTGGCCGGTGGCCTTCTTCCGGCGGCGGGTGTGGCACGTGGGCCGCCCGGTGCCGGAGCCGGCCGCGGTGGAGCGGGCCGCAGGTCTGCTGCGGAACGCCAAGAAGCCGCTGATCGTGGCGGGTGGGGGTGCCGTGTACTCCGGTGCCGAGACCGCTCTGCGGGCCTTCGCCGAGGCCACCGGCATCCCGGTCGCCGACACTCACGCCGGCAAGGGCGCGGTGCCCTGGGACCACCCGTGCGCGGTCGGCGGCATCGGTTCCACCGGCTCCTACGCCGCCAACGAAATGGCCCGCGAGGCCGACGTCGTGCTGGGCATCGGCACCCGGTACTCCGACTTCACCACCGCCAGCCACACCGTCTTCGGTAACCCCGACGTCACCTTCGTCAACCTCAACGTCGCCCGCCTGGATGCCGTCAAGCATTCCGCCGAACCCCTGGTCGCCGACGCCCGGCTCGGCATCCAAGCACTCGCCGGAGCGCTCACGGACTGGGAGGTCCCAGCGGAGTACCGCGAGCGCACCCATCAACTCATCGCCCGGACCAGGGAGATCGAGGAGCAGTGCTTCAACCTCGGTCACGGACCTCTACCCGCCCAGACCGAGATCGTCGGCGCCCTCAACGACGTGCTCGACGACCGCGCCGTCGTCATCAACGCCGCCGGCTCCATGCCCGGCGACCTGCAGCAGCTGTGGCGGGCCCGCGATCCGAAGGCCTACCACGTGGAGTACGCCTACTCCTGCATGGGCTACGAGATCGCCGCCGGCCTCGGTGCGAAGATGGCCGACCCCTCACGCGAGGTGGTCGTCCTCGTCGGCGACGGCTCCTATCTGATGATGGCGCAGGAAATCGTGACCATGGTTTCCGAGGGCCTGAAAGTCATCATCGTCCTCGTCCAGAACCACGGCTTCGCCTCCATCGGAGCCCTGTCCGAAGCCCTCGGCTCCCAGCGCTTCGGCACCAAGTACCGCTACCGCGACGGCGATTCAGGTCAGCTGGACGGCGATGTCCTGCCCGTCGACCTGGCGGCGAACGCTTCGTCGCTCGGCGCCGACGTCCTGCACGCCACCACCGTCGACGAGTTCCGCAGCGCGATGGAGAAGGCCAAGGCCGCCGCACGCACCACGGTCGTGCACGTGGAGACCGACCTGTACGGGCCCAACCCGCCCGGACACGGCTGGTGGGACGTGCCGGTCAGCCAGGCATCCGCCCTGGACTCCACCCGTACCGCGTACGAGACGTACGCCGCCCACAAGCTCACCCAGCGGCACTACCTGTAAGGAATCCCCTCACGTGAAGACCATCCAGCACTGGATCGACGGCTCCCCCACCGCCGGCGCGAGCCCGCAGACAGCGCCCGTGTTCAACCCGGCCACCGGGCGGCAGCAGGCCCAGGTCGTGCTCGGCGGGTCCGCCGACGTCGACGCGGCCGCCACGGCCGCCGGGCGTGCCTTCGAAACCTGGTCCGAGTCCTCCCTCACCCAGCGCACCCAGGTGATGTTCGCCTTCCGCCAGCTCCTCGTCGAACACGAGGAGGAACTGGGCCGCATCATCTCCGCCGAGCACGGCAAGACCGTGGACGACGCCCGCGGCGAGATCACGCGCGGCCGGGAGGTCGTCGAGTTCGCCTGCGGGCTCGGCGACGTCCTCAAGGGCTCCTTCTCCGACCAGGTCTCCCGCGGCGTCGACGTGCACAACTTCCGCCAGCCGCTGGGCGTCGTCGCGGGCATCACGCCCTTCAACTTCCCCGCCATGGTGCCCCTGTGGATGCACCCGATGGCGATCGCGACCGGCAACACCTTCATCCTCAAGCCCAGCGAACGTGACCCGTCCGCCGCCAACTTCGTCGCCGAGCTGTATCAGAAGGCCGGACTGCCGGACGGCGTCTTCAACGTCGTGCACGGCGGCAAGGACGCGGTCGACGCGATCCTCACCCACACCGGTATCGAGGCCGTCTCCTTCGTCGGCTCCACACCGATCGCCAAGTACGTCCACGAACGGGCCACCGCGCACGGCAAGCGCGTCCAGGCCCTCGGCGGCGCCAAGAACCACGCCGTCGTCCTCCCCGACGCCGACCTCGAGTTCGCCGCCAACCACATCACCGCCGGCGCCTACGGCTCGGCCGGCGAGCGCTGCATGGCCGTCTCCGTCGCCGTCGCGGTCGGCTCGGCGGCCGAAGCTCTGGTCGAGGTCCTGGAACGCAAGGCCCGCGAGGTGAAGGTCGGCCCCGGCGACGCGCCCGGCACCGAGATGGGGCCGCTCGTCACCAAGGCATCCCAGGAGCGCGTCGAGAAGGCCGTCGGAACGGCTGCCGCGCAGGGCGCCACCGTCGTCGTCGACGGCCGTGGACTGAAGATCGACGACCCCTCGTACGCCGACGGCTTCTTCACCGGCCCCTCCCTCCTCGACCACGTCACCACGCAGATGGACGCCTACAGGGAGGAGCTGTTCGGCCCGGTCCTCGCCGTGGTCCGCGCCGACTCCCTCGACGAGGCGATCGCCCTCGTCAACGCCAACCCGTACGGAAACGGCACCGCTCTGTTCACCGCCTCCGGCGAGGCCGCCCGCCGCTTCCAGCGCAAGATCAAGGTCGGCATGATCGGCATCAACGTCCCGGTCCCGGTCCCGATGTCGTACTACTCCTTCGGCGGCTGGAAGGACTCCCTCATCGGTGACTCCCCCATCCACGGCCCCGAGGGCATCCGCTTCTACACCCGCCCCAAGGTCGTCACCACCCGCTGGCCCCAGCCTGCCCAGCAGGTCGCCGCCGGGTTCGACTTCCCCACCTCCGACTGAAGGTCCCCTCCCCTCCCCGCAAAGGACACACCATGGCAACGGCGCCATCCTCCCTCCGCACCACCGCGGGCAACCTGTGCCTGGGCTCCGCCCCCGACTCCTGGGGCGTCTGGTTCCCCGAGGACAAGCACCAGGTGTCGTACACCCGCTTCCTCGACGAGCTGGCCGCGGCCGGCTACCAGTGGCTCGAACTGGGGCCGTACGGCTACCTCCCCACGGATCCGCAGCGGCTGAAGGACGAACTGGCCTCCCGTGGGCTGCAGGTCTCCGGCGGCACCGCGTTCGGCGCGCTGCACCGCCCCGAGGCGTGGGACGAGATGCTCGCCCACGTCCGGCAGGTCGCCTCCCTGACCGCCGCCGCGGGCGCCCACCACCTGGTCCTCATCCCGCCGATGTACCGGGACGAGAAGACCGGCGCGTTCACCGAGTCGCCGGAGCTGACCCCCGGGCAGTGGGCGGGCTTCGGCCGGAACGCCGACCGGCTGGGCCGGCTGCTCCTGGACGAGTACGACGTACGGCTCGTCCTTCACCCGCACGCCGACAGCCACATCCAGACCCAGCCCGAGATCGAGCGGCTGCTCAACGAGTCCGACTCCCGCTACACCAACCTCTGCCTGGACACCGGCCATGTGGCCTACGGCGGCGGCGACAACCTCGACCTGATCCGCCGCTTCGGCGAGCGGGTGGGCTACGTCCACATCAAGCAGATGGACCCGGAGATCCTCGCCCAGGTCGTCGCCGAGGACCTTTCCTTCGGCGAGGCCGTCAAGCGCGGGGTGTGCGTGTCGCCCCCGGCCGGTGTACCGAACCCGGCGGACGTGGTGGCCGAACTCGCCGCGCTGGACGCCGAGTTGTTCGTGATCGTCGAGCAGGACCTGTACCCGTGCGCTCCCGAGGTGCCGCTGCCGATCGCGGTCAGTACCCGTGAGCACCTGGCCGGCTGCGGGCTGGCGGGTACCCGGCGCCCGACTCTCGACCGGTAGGAGGCGCCCATGGACGTCAGGGACGACAGGAACGACATCGCACGGACCACCCCAGGCAGGGACGACACGCCGCCGGCGGTCTCCCGGCGGCTCCGGCTCATCACCGTCATCGCCACCTTCGGCGGGCTCCTCTTCGGCTACGACACCGGCGTCATCAACGGCGCCCTGCCCTACATGACCGACGACCTCGGTCTGACCCCCTTCACCGAGGGCATGGTCACCAGCTCACTGCTGCTCGGTGCCGCACTCGGCGCGGTCACCGGCGGCAGGCTGTCGGACGCGCGTGGACGGCGTCGTACGATCCTGATCCTCGCCGTGGTGTTCTTCGTCGGGGCCCTCGGCTGTACGCTCGCGCCGAACACCGCGGTCATGGTCGTGGCCCGGTTCGTGCTCGGCCTCGCGGTCGGCGGTGCCTCGGTGACCGTGCCCGTCTACCTCGCGGAGGTCTCACCCGCCGAGCGGCGCGGCGCACTCGTCACCCGCAACGAACTCATGATCGTGAGTGGCCAGTTGCTGGCCTTCACCTCCAACGCGATCATCGCCCGGGTCGGCGGTGAGTCCGGCGGCGTATGGCGCTGGATGCTCGTCCTCGCCACCATCCCGGCCGTGGTGCTCTGGTTCGGCATGCTGGTGATGCCGGAGAGCCCACGCTGGCTGGCCTCGCAGACCCGCTTCGGGGAGGCCCTGGACGTCCTCAAGCAGGTACGGTCCCGGCAGCGGGCCGAGGCCGAACTCGCCGAGGTGTCCGCCCTCGCCGTCAAGGAGGAGCGGGAGAAGCTCGGCGGCTGGCAGGACATGAGGGCCACGCCCTGGGTACGCAGGCTCATGTTCGTCGGCTTCGGCATCGCGATCGTGCAGCAGATCACCGGCGTCAACACGATCATGTACTACGGCACCCAGATCCTCACCGACGCCGGCTTCGCCGCCGACAGCGCTCTGACCGCGAACATCGCCAACGGTGTGATCTCGGTGCTGGCGACCTTCGTCGGCATCTGGCTGCTGGGCCGGGTCAACCGCCGTCCGATGCTGATGGCCGGTCAGATGGGTACGACAGCCGCCCTGTTGCTGATCGGTGTGTTCTCCCTGGTGCTCCCCTCCGGCGACGGCCGTGCCTACGCCGTGCTCGCCATGACCGTCACCTTCCTCGCCTTCCAGCAGGGCGCGATCTCGCCGGTCACCTGGCTGATGCTCTCGGAGATCTTCCCGATGCGGATGCGCGGCTTCGGGATGGGCGTGGCGGCGGTGGTGCTGTGGCTGACCAACTTCGCCATCGGACTGGTCTTCCCGTCCCTGGTCGACGGGATCGGAATCTCCAACACGTTCTTCCTCTTCGTGGCGGCGGGCGTCCTCGCCCTCACCTTCGTCAAGCGCTACGTCCCCGAAACCAGGGGGCGCTCCCTGGAAACCCTCGAAGCCGAACTCCGTACGCGCTTCTCCTGACTCCCCTGTCCCCGGGCCGCCGTCGGCCCGGAGTCCGCAGAAAGGACCACCACCCATGACTGTGCGCGTAGGCGTCATCGGCGCCGGCTGGATCGGCAAGGAACACATCCGGCGCCTCACCGACACCGTCACCGGTGCCCGCGTCACCGCGGTCACCGACATCGACGCCGCCCGCGCCGAGGAGGCAGCGGCGCCGGTCGGCGCCCGAGTGCTGCCCGACGGCGCGGCCCTGATCGCGGCGGACGACGTCGACGCCGTCCTCGTGACGTCCTGGGGCCCGACCCACGCCGAGCACGTGCTGAGCGCGATAGCCGCCGGGAAACCTGTGTTCTGCGAGAAGCCGCTGGCCACGACTGCCGAGGACTGCCTGAAGATCATCGATGCCGAGACGGCCCACGGCCGCCGCCTGGTCCAGGTCGGCTTCATGCGCCGCTACGACGCCGGGTACCGGCAGATGAAGCAGGTCATCGACTCCGGCCGCATCGGTGAGCCGCTGATCGTGCACTGCGCCCACCGCAACCCGACCGTTCCGCAGTCGTACACCTCCGCCATGGCCGCCCTGGACACGGCGGTGCACGAGGTGGACGTGCTGCGCTGGCTGCTCGACGACGAGATCGTCTCCACCCAGGTGGTGACCCCTCGCCCCACGAGCAGGCGGTTCGCCCACCTCAAGGACCCGCAGATCATGCTCTTCGAGACCGCCAAGGGTGTCCGCATCGATCTTGAGGTCTTCGTCAACTGCCAGTACGGCTACGACATCCAGTGCGAGGCGGTCGGCGAGGAAGGCCTGGTCCGACTGCCCGACCCGGCCGCGGTCGGCCTGCGCAGGGCGGGACAGCAGAGCACGGAGGTGCTCACGGACTGGGTGGGCCGCTTCGCGGACGCCTTCGACACGGAGTTCCGCGAGTGGATCGCGGGCCTCGCCGCCGGCCATGAGCCCACCGGCCCCTCCGCGTGGGACGGCTATGCCGCCACCGTCATCACCAGCGCAACCGTCGAGGCCCTGGAGTCGGGCCGCGTGGTCGCCACGGACCTCAAGCCCCGCCCCACACTCTACGGAGGTGCCGCATGAAGATCGCTCTCGACCCGTACATGTTCCGCGCCCTGCCCATCGACGACATGGTGCGCACGGTTGCCGAACTCGGCTATCGGTACATCGAGTTGTCCCCGCGTGACGACTTCATGCCGTTCTTTCTGCACCCGCGGGCGGACGACGGGCGGATCGCCGCCCTGAAGAATTCGCTGCGCACCCACGGCGTGCAACTGTCCTCGGTGCTGCCCCTCTACAAGTGGTCCTCACCCGACGAGAGCGAGCGGCAAGCCGCCGTGCGCTACTGGAAGCGGATGATCCAGATCACCGCCGAGCTCGAATGCCCGTTGATGAACTCGGAGTTCAACGGCCGCCCCGAACAGGCAGCACAGAGCGAGGCCGCGTTCTGGCGCTCGCTGGAGGAGCTGCTGCCGATCTTCGAGCGGGAAGGCATCGCACTCAATCTGGAGGCCCATCCGGACGACTTCTGCGAGGAGAACACCCCGGCGGTCGACCTCGTCCGCGCGATCAACGAGCCGTGGGTGAACTACCTCTACTGCGCGCCCCATTCCTTCCACCTCTCGGGCGCCTCGCAGGTGGGCGCGGACATCGCGGCGATGATGCGCTACGCCGGCGACAAACTGAAGCACGTGCACATCGCCGACTCCTTCAACCACAAGGGCTCCTCAGGCCTGCGCTACATCCTCAACCCGCCCGGGACGGCCGCCCGTATCCACCAGCACCTCGACATCGACCAGGGCGAGGTCGACTGGAACGCCTTCTTCGGCACCCTGCGCGAGCTGGACTTCGACGGCGTCGCCACCGCCTGCGTCTTCGCCTGGGAGGAACGGGCCCGCGAGTCCTCCGCGTACATGCTCGACCGCATCACCAAGGAACTGGCCGCCTGAACGCGACCTGCGGCTCTGCTGGGCCGCCATCGGCGCGACGGGTAGACGGCCCCACGCAACAACCTGCGAACTATGTTGGTACGTCCTGACAAGGATCTTGACACCATCGATGGCTCGATCCATAGTACGAGCCACTAGAGCGCGCTAATAAAGCGCTCTAGTCAGGTATCGGACGGTCCGCACAGACCGCCAAGTACCGCGTCCCGCCACCAGACACGGTGCGCGCACCGCCCCGCCGGCCCCATCGACCGAAGGCACATCCCTCGGTCACGGTTACGGACCCACCAACATAGGTTCCGCAGCGACCGGCCCGCCTCCACCCGAAGCCGTTCCACACCATCCCGCACAGACCATCCCGACCAGCACAGTGAGGTGCGAGGGACATGCACAGACACCACCGAGCCGCCACCCTTTCCGCAGTCGTTCTCACCGGCGCCCTGCTCGCCACCGGATGCTCCAGCAGCTCCGGCGGGAAGAAGGCCGAGGAAGGCGGATCCGCCGCCTCCGCGGGCAAGGCCACCACTCCCCGTATGACCGTGGCCTTGATCACCCACGCCTCCCCCGGCGACACCTTCTGGGACCTCATCCGCAAGGGTGCCGAGGCAGCCGCCGCGAAGGACAACATCAAGCTCGTCTACTCCAGCGACCCCAGCGCCGGCAACCAGGCCAACCTCGTGCAGAACGCGATCGACCAGAAGGTCGACGGCATCGCGCTCACCGCCGCCAAGCCCGACGCCATGAAGGACGTGGTCGCCAAGGCCAAGGCGGCCGGTATCCCGGTCGTCGGCTTCAACTCCGGGGTGGCCGACTGGAAGAGGCTCGGCATGCTCGAGTACTTCGGCCAGGATGAGAACATCGCGGGCCAGGCCTTCGGCGAACGCCTCAACGGGCTCGGCGCCAAGCACGCCCTGTGCGTCATCCAGGAGCAGGGGCAGGTCGCCCTGGAGGCCCGCTGCGCCGGCCTGAAGAAGGGCTTCAGCGGCAAGACCGACACCCTCTACGTCAACGGCACGGACATGCCGTCGGTGAAGTCGACGATCACCGCCAAGCTCAAGCAGGACTCCTCCATCGACCAGGTGGTCACCCTCGGCGCCCCGATCGCACTCACCGCCGTGCAGTCACTGTCCGACGCCGGCACCAAGGCCAAGATCGCGACCTTCGACCTGAACAAGCAACTGGTCAAGGCTGTCCAGGACGGCACGATCGAGTTCGCCGTCGACCAGCAGCCCTACCTCCAGGGCTACCTCGCCGTCGACGCCCTCTGGCTCTACAAGACCAACGGCAACGTCAGCGGCGGCGGCACCGCGCCCGTCCTCACCGGCCCGGCCTTCATCACCAAGGACAACGCCGCCGACGTCGCCGAGTTCGCCGCCAAGGGCACCCGGTGATGAGCATGACCCCGCACGCCGAGCCGGCGGTGACCACACCGCCGGCCCCCGGCCCGAAGCAGACCGATGGCAGGGCCTCTCGACGCCCCCTGACGCTCAGGCTGTTGGCCCGCCCCGAGGTGGGTGTCTTTCTCGGCGCCGCCGCGGTGTACGTGTTCTTCCTGATCGCGGCACCGCCGGTGCGTGACGGCAGCTCGATGTCCAACATCCTGTACCAGTCCTCCACCATCGGGATCATGGCCCTGCCGGTGGCGCTGCTGATGATCGGCGGCGAGTTCGACCTGTCGTCCGGCGTCGCCGTGATCACCTCGGCGCTCACCGCGGCCATGCTCAGCTTCCAGCTGACCACGAACGTCTGGGTCGGTGTGATCGCCGCGCTGCTCGTCTCGCTCGCGGTCGGCTTCTTCAACGGCTGGCTGCTGATGAAGACCGGCCTGCCGAGCTTCCTGGTCACGCTCGGCACCTTCCTGATCCTCCAGGGTGCCAACCTCGCGGTCACCAAGCTGATCACCGGCAATGTCGCCACCGATGACATCAGCGACATGGACGGCTTCGACCAGGCCCGGGAGCTCTTCGCCTCGTCCTTCGCGGTGGGCGGAGTCCAGGTGAAGATCACGGTTGTGTGGTGGCTGGTCTTCGCGGCGATCGCCACGTGGGTGCTGCTGCGCACCAAGTACGGCAACTGGATCTTCGCGGTGGGCGGCAACAAGGAGAGCGCGCGGGCCGTCGGTGTGCCGGTGACGTTCACCAAGATCTCCCTGTTCATGCTGGTCGGGTTCGGCGCCTGGTTCGTCGGCATGCACCAGCTGTTCTCCTTCAACACCGTGCAGTCCGGCGAGGGCGTGGGCCAGGAGCTCATCTACATCGCCGCGGCGGTCATCGGCGGCTGTCTGCTGACCGGCGGCTACGGCTCGGCTATCGGCCCGGTCTTCGGCGCCTTCATGTTCGGCATGGTCCAGCAGGGCATCGTCTACGCCGGCTGGAACCCCGACTGGTTCAAGGCATTCCTCGGCGTGATGCTCCTCGGTGCCACGCTCATCAATCTGTGGGTCAGCCGCGCGGCGACCCGGAGGTGACCCGCCCCATGACAACCACCCATGACATCGCATCCGAAGACGCCCCTGTCGTCGAGTTGAAGGGCACGGGCAAGTCGTACGGCAACGTCCGCGCCCTGCACAGCGTCGACCTCCAGGTCCACCCCGGCCGCGTCACCTGCGTGCTCGGCGACAACGGCGC
>NZ_JBVIPA010000073.1:0-25841 GCF_055578365.1 Streptomyces sp. NPDC033131 | reverse complement strand
ATCAGCGTCTCCGACGGCACCTCCCAGGCCCGGTGACACCACCCCCCAGGTCATCCCATCGACAGGGGGACACAGTCATGCCGGGCCCGGAGGCCAGCGGCCCTCTTGCAGGACCGCGAAGAACATAACGGGGGCCGGGGGGGGGCGGGTGCGCGTTCGAACGGCCCGCCGGACCTCTCGGCCGATGCTTGAACCCTGGCCCGGCCGGCGCTCGACCTTCGCTCGGTCGGCGCTCGACCTTCGCTCGGTCGGCCCTCGACCTTCGCTCGGCCGGCCCTCGACCTTCGCCCGGTCGGCGCTCGGCCCTCGCCCGGACTCGCTCCCGCTCAGCCTTCGGTCAGGCCGCGAAGGCCAGCACCGCGATCATCCCGACGGCCAGGGCAAGACCCACCGAGCCGCAGATGATCCCGGCCAGGGCCTGGCCGGCGTTCGTGGACTCGCCCCGCCGCACCTTCTGCCGGGCGATCACGCCGAGGACCACCGCCACGATGCCGCCGATGATGGCGATCGGCCACATGCAGAAGCCGACGGCGGAGACGATGCCGACGACCATCGAGGCGGTACCCATCCCGTTGTTCGGGGCGGGCGCCATGCCGGGCCAGCCGTAGTAGGCGCCGGGGCCCTGGGACTGCGGGCCGTGGCCGCCGTAACCGGGCGGAGCGGGATAGCCGTAGCCGCCGGGGCCCGGGTAGCCGTACGGGACGTGGCCGGGGCCGTCGGGGGCCATGGGCGGCGGGGGCACCGCGTCCTGGACGTAGGGCGGGACCGGGGCGGAGCCGGGCGGCGGGTAGGGGCTCGCCTGGCCGGTGTTCACCGGTGCGGCCGGGTTCGGCGGGGCAAAGGGGTTGTCCGAGCCGTTCGTCCGGGCCGAGGACGGGTCGGACGGGGTGAAGGGCGAGGACCAGGGCTTGGACGCCTCGGGGCCGCCCACGCCCGGCATCGACGTGACCGTCTGCTGATCGTGCACGGAGGAGGACGGTGTGGAGGTCGGCGGGATCAGTGACCCTGTGTCGGCGACGGTGGCACCGGGGCCGGCGGAACCGTCCCGCACCGGCGCGGCCCACGGGTCACGGGGAGCGTCGGCGGGCTCACCGGTACCACCCGTCGGCGTCGACCGGTCCGCGCCGCCTTCCTGCGTTCCCGGCGTCTGCGCGTCGTCGGACATGCACGGGCCCCCCTCCGTCGAACCTGCCGTCATGCTACGGCCAGGGCCCGTCCGGCGTGACCCCCGGCCTACGATGATCCCGAGTCACCGATCAGCCGATCACCCGCGTCCCCCCGTGCACCGGCCAGGGGACGCCGTTCCCGGGGAGGAACCTTGACCGACCGTCTCGTCGACGCACAGATCCCGCGCGACCTGCACGCCTTCATCGCATCGCTGCCCAAGGCCGAACTGCACGTGCACCACGTCGGCTCCGCCTCCCCGCGGATCGTCTCGGAACTGGCCGCCCGCCACCCCGACTCCATGGTGCCCACCGACCCCGAGGCCCTGGTCGACTACTTCACGTTCACGGACTTCGCCCACTTCATCCAGGTGTACCTGTCGGTCGTCGACCTGATCCGCACCCCGGAGGACGTCCGGCTGCTGACGTACGAGGTGGCCCGCGACCTGGCCCGGCAGCAGGTGCGGTACGCCGAGCTGACCATCACGCCGTTCTCCTCGACCCGCCGCGGTATCGACGAGGGCGCCTTCATGGACGCGATAGAGGACGCCCGCAAGGCGGCCGAGGCGGACTTCGGGACCGTCCTGCGCTGGTGCTTCGACATTCCCGGCGAGGCCGGTCTCGAGGCCGCCGAGGAGACGACGCGGCTGGCCACCGACGACCGGGTGCGTCCGGAGGGACTGGTGTCCTTCGGTCTCGGCGGGCCCGAGATCGGCGTACCGCGGCCGCAGTTCAAGCCGTACTTCGACCGGGCGATCGCCGCGGGTCTGCGGTCGGTGCCGCACGCCGGCGAGACCACCGGGCCCGGGACGGTGTGGGACGCGCTGACCCATCTGCGCGCCGAGCGGATCGGACACGGCACCAGTTCCGCGCAGGACGAGAAGCTCCTCGCCCACCTCGCCGAGCACCGGATCGCGTTGGAGGTGTGCCCGACCTCCAACATCGCCACGCGCGCGGTCCGCACCCTCGACGAGCACCCGATCAAGGAGTTCGTGAAGGCCGGCGTCCTGGTCACGATCAACTCCGACGACCCGCCGATGTTCGGCACCGACCTGAACAACGAGTACGCCGTCGCCGCCCGGCTGCTCGAGCTCGACGAGCGGGGCCTGGCCGACCTCGCCAAGAACGCGGTGGAGGCGTCCTTCCTCGACGCGTCCGGCAAGGCCCGCGTCAAGGACGAGATCGACAGCTACACCGCGGCGTGGCTCGCTCCCTGACCCCCGCACAATGGGCGCATGCAGAAGCTGACCGCCGTGGCCCACCGCGGCGACCCCTACCGCGTCCGTGAGAACACGATCGACTCGCTGCGTTCCGCGCTCCGACTGGGCGCGGACGCGGTCGAGATCGATGTACGGCTCACCCGGGACGGCGTGCCCGTGTTGTTGCACGACGAGACGCTGAAGCGGCTGTGGGAGCACGACCGTCCGCTGCTGTCGCTGTCGTCGGACGAGGTGCGCGGGCTCACCGACGACAAGGTGCCGACGCTGGCCCGGGCGCTGGCCGCGACCGGCGACAGCCGGGTGATGCTCGACCTGCCGGGCACGCGCGACGTGCGGGTGGCGCGCCGGGTCGTGGACGTCGTGCGCGAGTGCGGAGCCGAGGAGCGCGTGTACTACTGCGCGGACGCGAGGGCGATGCTCGCCGTGCGCGCCGCCGACCCGGCCGCCGAGATCGCGCTGACCTGGACGACCCTGGCGCCGCCGCGGCCCGCACTGCTGGACGTGATCCGGCCGCGCTGGCTCAACTACCGTTTCGGACTGGTCGACCGTGCCCTCGCCGAACGCGTCCACACCGACGGCTACCTGCTCTCCGTCTGGACCCCCGACACCCGCCGCTCGATGCGCCGCCTCATCGACGTCGGCGTCGACTCGATCACCAGCAACCGCGTCGACCTGCTGTGCACCCTGCGGGACGGCGGCTAGCCGCGCGGGCCGGCGAACGCCAACGGCGGCGCGATCGCCTGTGCGTCCGCCCCCTCCCCCACCCACAGTCCGATCAGCAGCGCGGCCGTCGCCTCCACGAGGCCGGCCCGGTCCAATCCGCCGGCGTTCAGCGGCTCGCAGCCGAGGTCGCGTGCGAGTCGTCGTACGACGCACAGCGCGAAGTCGTCGTCCCCGCACAGCGGCACCGCGAGCGGGCGACCGTCGAAGACGGGCGGGGTCAGGCGCCACACGTCGACGTGGCACAGGTTGAAGGCCTTCACGACGTGGGCGGTGGGAGCGGCGGCGGCGATGCGCTCGGCCGCCGAGGGGCCACCCGCGGTGAGCAGGGTGAAGTCCGGGCCGCCCACCGGGTTGGTGCAGTCGATCAACACCCGTCCGCGCAACACGTCTTCGAGTCCCTCGACGACCCCGACCGCGGCCTCGTACGGCAGCGCCAGCAGCACCGCGTCCGTCCCGGACCGTGCCGCCTCCCTCAGGCCCACGTCGCCCGACCGGCTTCCGGCGACCACCTCGTGTCCGGCGCGCGCCCACCCGGTGCCCAGCGCGTCGGCCATTTCCCCGTTGCCCAGGATTCCTATTCGCATGAGCAGGACTGTAGGGAGCCGTTCGGGCACCATTCGGTACGTGGACCAGACGTTTCTCGCCGACTGCCGTGCCCGGCTCGCCTTCGACCTGCTCGCGAACACCTGGAACGCGGTGGTGCTGTGGGCGCTGCGCCAAGGCCCCCTGCGCCACGGCGAGTTGCGGGACCGCATCGGCGGCATCAGCCAGAAGGTGCTGACCGAGACCCTGCGGCGGCTGGAGTTCAACGGCCTGGTCGCGCGGCGGCGGTACGGCGGTTCGCCGCCACGCGTCGGGTACGAACTCACCGAGCTGGGACGGACCTTGCTCGCCCCCATCGACGTCTTCGGCGCCTGGGCGTTCGAGCACGGCGACGAGGTGATGGAGGCTCAGGAGCGCCACCGGCAGGCGGAGCGCTACACGCGTGACTCCTGAGGGACGGTCGCCGGGTCGGCGGGGGTCGCGCGGGTGACGTACTGCGGTACGGGGGTGTCGTCCTCGCCGGTGTCACGGACCAGGCCGTAGCGGATGGCTCCCTCGGGAGGGCCGGCCGTGATGTCCTGCGTCGCCTTGTCCCAGGTGGTCGGGAAGACGGTCAGGCCGTAGTCGGCGCCTCGCTCGTTCACGGTGAGGGTGACGCTGCCGTCGACGTAGAAGTACTCGTTCTGCCACATCTGCTGGGTGCCGGCCGGCGGGACCGCGTAGCCGATGTCCGGGCCGCCCATGCCGGTGGCGAAGCCGCCCGGGCTGCCCGTCAGAGGGTCGTCCATGCGGCGGCCGCCGCCCGAGGCGACGTGGAAGAGTTTGCCCTGCAGGCCGGTCCAGGCCGGCATGACCAGCCCGCCGGGCCGTGAGTGCGGGGATATCTGCCAGCGGACGAGGACGTATCCCTGGCCGCTGAGCGTCACGTGGTCGCCACGGTGCTGCATCACGGCCTGCCGGCCGCCGGTGCTGGTGATCCCGGGCTCGGGCCGGTGCGGCAGCGTCCCGGGCCGGGCGTTCGGGTCCGGTGCCCGGTCGACGGCGTCGACGACGGTGCCGTACACGTCGGCCTTCTTCGTCGCCGAGGGCGAGGGGGACGGCGTCGGGGCCGTGACGCGCGGTGGGGCCGACGTGGGCGCCGGGGCGGAACTGGTGACGGCCGGGCGCGGTGGCGGGGCGGGGTCCGGAGGCTGCGTGACGACGTACGCGCCGCCCGCGACGATGGTCGCGCCCGCCGTCACGGCGACGGCCGGCTTGGTGAGCGCGCCCAGCACCTTGGCGGACCAGCCCACGGACGTGCTCGCGACGGTGGCGGCGGCCGCGGTCTTGCCGCCGAAGGCCAGCGAGAGGGTGAAGCCGACGGGGACCGGCACGAGCGCGATCCCGACGAGCAGGCGCTCCGCCGGTACGACCGGCTCGCGGGAGTCGCCGCAGTAGCCGCAGCCCCGCAGATGCCGGGCCAGGCGTTTGCGCCAGACCGAGTCGGGGCGGCCGTTCCAGCGGGCGGTCACTTCTCGCAGGTCCGGGCAGGCGCCGTCGAGGGCGCGCACGATGCCGCGGGAGGTCTCCAGGCGTTCCTTCATCCGCTGGACGCGTACGGCGGCGTGCTGCCGGCTGATGCCGACGGCGGCGGCGAGTTCGCGCCGGCTCAGCTCGCCGGCCACCTCCAGCCACCACAGCGACAGCAGCTGGCGGTCCTCGTCGTCGAGCCAGCGCACCGCCTCCGCGACCTCGCGCCGCTGTCCTTCCAACTGGAGCCGCAGCACGGTCAGTTCGGCGAAGTCGGCGGCTTCCCGCGGCACCGACTCGTCCAGCCGGTCGGTGGTCCTGCGGCGGCCCCGGTCGCGGATCTGCCGCATGGCGATCGCCACCAGCCAGGACCGGAAGCTGTCCGGGTCGCGCAGCGAGCCGAGGTTGTCGACGGCTCGCAGCATCGTCTCCTGGACGACGTCGTCGACGTCGGCGTGGCCGTTCAGGGCCCGGCCGACGATGTTGTACACCAGCGGCAGCCAGCCCGCGACGAGCTCGTCCAGCGCCCGCCGGTCGCCGTCCTGCGCGGCGGCGATGGTGGAGCGCCAGTGCTGGGTGTCCACGGGGCCCTTTCGGTGGCGGTGACTCAGGTGACTCATGTGTCGGCTGAGGTCAGTGGTCTTCTGCACGCACCCTCTCAGGCAGTCCGGGGCTGGTGGCTATGTCCGGGATCACAGTGCGGAGACGGTGTGAAGGCCGCGGGGATAACAGTTTTTCGGCGCCCTTAGGGGGCGCCCCTGACAACTCCCTTGCCGGGAACGGCGGTTACTAGGGGTTCCACCAGGGTCCGGTGCCCTCCTCGCTGACGATCCGGGGATCGCCGTACGCGCAGAAGATGATCAGCAACACATACGTCGACCTCTGGAGCAGACGCATGCGCGCCCGCCGCCGTACGACCGTCCTCGCCGCCTCCCTCGTCCTCGCCCTGGGGGCCGTCCCCCTGGCAGCCCCCGCGTTCGCCGCGTCCGGACCGGCCTCGGCGCACGGCACCACGACCGGCCCCGACACCGAGGCCCTGGAGGCCGCGATCGCGGGCCTCCCGGACCAGGACGCCACCGCGGCCCTCGTGCGGGTGGGCGGCAAGGGGAGCTGGCGCGGGACGGCCGGGGTGCGCGATCTGAGAACCGGGGCGCCCGCGCTGGAGAAGGCGCGGTTCCGTGCCGGATCGACGACGAAGATCGTGACCGCGGCGCTCGCGCTGCAGCTCGCGGCCGAGGGCCGGATCTCCCTGGACGGGACGGTCCAGCAGTACCTGCCCGGCCTGCTCACCGAGGACTTCGCGCCGATCACCGTCCGGCAGCTGCTGAACTTCACGAGCGGCCTGCAGCCCGGGGCGTCCCTCGGCAACACCACCGAGGAGATGTACCCGCACCGCTTCGAGACGCTGACGCCCGAGGAGGTCGTGGCCGCGTCGGTCGCCAAGGGCCCGAACCCCGACCACGCGCCCGGTGAGCGGCAGTTCTACAGCAACATCCACTACACCGTGCTCGGCATGCTGATCGAGAAGGTCACCGGCGACTCGTACGCCCACCAGGCGGCCGTACGGATCTTCCGCCCGCTCGGCATGCGGCACACCTCGTTCCCCGCCGGCCCCGACCCCCGCGTCCACGGACCGCACAACCGCGGATACGACCGGATCGACGGCAAGCTGGTGGACGTGACCGACTGGAACATGTCCGACCGGTGGGCGGCCGGGGACATGATCTCGACGAACGCGGACCTGGAACGGCTGCTGGTGGGCGTGTTCCGCGGGCGGGTCGTGCCCGAGCCGCAGCTGAAGGAGATGTTCGCGGTGCCTGACGTGCCGGACGCCACGATGGGGGCGCCGTTCTCGCCGTTCAAGCTGAACGGCCGGACGGTCTGGGCGAAGACGGGATCCCGCCCCGGCTATCACACGGTCGTCGCGGCCACCCGCGACCTGTCCCGGACCGTGGTCTACTCCGTCAACTCGACCGACGCGCGGGGCGACGGCGAGGCGATCGCCCGGCGCTTCGCCTTCCCCGCGTTCAACCGCTGACGAGGGCAGGGGCTGGAGGCGCTGCCGTCGTCAGCGCCTCCAGCCGCTTGATCCTCTTGCGTACGACGTACAGCGGGATCACCCCGAAGACACCGAACGCCATGTCGATCACGCTCCACCAGAAGGGGATCCCCCGGATCGGCCCGCAGATCAGGGCGAGCGGCACGATCCCGGCGCAGGCGATCATCCCGAACTCGACGACCCAGATGTTGCGGACGGGGTCGCGGTAGGGGCCGTAGAAGGCGACCGCGATGACGAGGTGCGCGAAGGCGAGCCAGTCCGTGCCGTAGAGCACGAAGGGGTACTCGGCGTCGACGACGTCGAGCCCCTGCCGGACCCGTTCGATCCACTCCATGAGGGCGGGCAGGTGTTCCGGCACGGACAGCGCCCGCAACAGGTCCTCGGTCCAGCGCAGTTCATGGACCAGGGGGAAGGCGGTGGCGCCGCTGAGCACCAGGCAGACGACGAAGAGGACCAACCACGCGCGGATGCCCTTGAGGAGGGCGGCTCTGTCGCTCATGGCAGCAGAGTAGCCCTGAATTGAACATGTTCAAAAGCGCGGAGGCGTGGTGTGCGCCACCGGATGCCCCGGTGCAGAAGTGGCCTACGGTCCGGCGGTGCTCGCCGGTGGCACGGCCGCCTCGCTGGAGGCCACCGTCGGCCGCTCGGTGACCTGCGAGGCCGCCGTGGGCGAGGGCGAGCGGGCGGGGACGGAGGTACCGGCCGCCCCGGAGGAACTGGGCGCCGGACTGGGAGCCCCCGTCGTGGGGTCGGAGCCGCCGGGGACGGGAGTGGCCGACGGATCGGGCGGGACCGACGGGCTGCTCACGGGCGGCGGAGCGAGCGGGACCGACGGGGTCGCGGGTGCCTCGTGCGTGGCGAGGCGGAAGGGCAGCGCGGCGAGGGCGGCGACCGCGCACGTCACGCCCACCCCGGCCGCGGCGCGCACCAGGCGGCGGCGAGCGGCACGGCGGCGGATCGCGGCGTAACGGCCGGCGGGCGGCCCGAGGTAGTCGGAGGCGGGTCGCAGGATGACGGCGAGGGGGTCGTCGGGCTCGAACTCCGGACCCTCGTCAGAGTGTGTGATCAAGACTTCTCCCCAGATGGGCGCGGAGCAGTTCGCGGGCCGCGTGGAGGTCGGCCTTGACGGTTCCTTCCTTGCGCCCGGTCAGCGCGGACACCTCCCGGATCGGCATGTCAGCGTAGTAGTGCAGCAGGATCGGGACGCGCAGCCGTTCCGGCAGCGACTGCACGAGCAGGCGTACCGAGGGGTCGGCCTGCTCGGTCGGCGGGCGTACCGCGGCTTCGGCAGTGGCGCGGCGCACGGCCCTGCGTTCGCGTTCGAGCCTGCGCCAGTGGTCGCGGACGAGGTTGGCCGCTGTGACGTAGAGGAAGCCCCGGGGCTCCGCCACCAAGGTCCAGCGGCCCCAGAGCCGGGTGAAGGCCTCCGAGGCGATCTCGTGGGCCGTCTCGTCGTCGTCGACGAGCCGGCGGCACCAGCCGGCGAGGCGCGGGTAGAGGGCGGCGAACAGCTCGGACGCTGCCTTCTCGCGGGACCGTTTCAACGCTCTGCGTGCTCTCCATGGTCGTGACGGCGCTCGGGTGACGGCGCTCGGGGTGACGGTGTGCGGGGTGACGGTGTGCGGGGTCAGGTGCCGGCTGCGCTCATCGTGGCGAAGGCGATCACGTTGTCGGGGTAGCCGTCACCGGTGAGGGCGCCGCCGCATGTGATGAGCCGCAACTCCGGGCGGTCCACGTCCCCGTAGACCTCCTTCGCGGGGAACTCCGCCTTGGCGACCGTGCGCACCTCGTCCACGGAGAACACCGCCGTCCTGCCGTTCTCCAGGCGCGCCTCGATCAGGTCGCCCCGGTGAAGCTCGGGGAGACGGTGGAAGACCCCGTCCCCGTGGCTGCCGACCGTGACGTGCCCGAGGATCACCGACGGGCCGACCTGCCCCGGCGTCGGCGAGTGCCGGTACCAGCCGGCGCGGTCGTCCGCCGTGATCGGGGGCACCTGCACGGTGCCGTCCGCGGCCAGCCCCAGCTGCATCACCGGGGTGTCGACCCCGATGGCCGGGATCCGCAGTCCGACCGGGACCGAACGCCCGAGAGCCTGCCCCGCCGCCGAGGAGGACCGCGCGGGCGGTGGCGTGCCCGTGGAGCGCGCGGTCGCGTCCCGGCCGGCCTCGGGGCCGCCACAGCTCACGAGCAGCGAGGCCGCCCCCGCGGTGACGAAAGCGCGCCTGGAGAGCGAGGTCATGCCCCGGTCGCCCGCCGGCGCCGTACGACGATGAAGGCCGCGCCGCCCACGGCGCACACCGCGGCGGCACCCCCGCCGATCAGTCCGGTGGCTCCGGACTGCGCCGACTCCTCGCCGACCCCGGTGTCGGGCGCCCCGCTCGGCACGACGGACACCTGTCCCGGCGAGGGCGCCAGGGTCGGTTCCGCGCTCGGGTCGACGGTCGGCGCCTCGCTCGCATCGGTGGTCGCGGACGGGACCGGGCTCGCTTCGGTACCGGCGGACGGGACGCTGGTGGGAGCCGGGCTCGGGGTCCCGTCGGCGAACGCCGGCACGGCACCCGCCAGTACGGCGGTGCAGGCGAGTGCCAGGGCGCTCAGGACAGTTCGGCGCATGAATCGCTCTCTCTCGTCGGTCCGCCCGCCAGGTGGCTCGGCGGGCTGGGTTGCAGATCGACGGGAGAGACGAGGCAGCGGGGGAACAGGTTGTAAAGAGATGGCAAAGTCGTTCTGGGCGGCACTTCGGGTACGACGCGGCCCCGGACGGTCAACTCCCGTCCGGGGCCGCGCCGTACGCCGTAGCGACGCCCTGCCGACTAGGACCTGTCCGGCCGATCAAGTCGCAGGGAAGCGACGGTGCGACATCAGTGCCGGTGAGCGGGGTGTGGTGCGTGCAGCTGCAAGGCGGAGGAGGGCGTCGACGCGATGGGGGTCCCCCCGCTCGAGCGAAGTCGAGAGTGGGGGAGTCGGCAACCGACGACAACGCGGCAGATGCGCGTGCCACCCCCCGCGTCTGCGGCATGATCGGCCGGACAGGTCCTAGCCGTCAAGCGAGGTCATCACGTGCTTGATCCGCGTGTAGTCGTCGAAGCCGTACGACGAGAGGTCCTTGCCGTAGCCGGACTTCTTGAAGCCGCCGTGGGGCATCTCGGCGACCAGCGGGATGTGGGTGTTGATCCACACGCAGCCGAAGTCGAGCTTCTTGGACATCCGCATCGCGCGGCCGTGGTCCTTGGTCCACACGGAGGAGGCGAGGGCGTACTCGACGCCGTTGGCCCACTGAACGGCCTGGTCCTCGTCGGAGAAGGACTGGACGGTGATGACCGGCCCGAAGACCTCGTTCTGGATGATCTCGTCGTCCTGCTTGAGGCCGGACACGACGGTCGGCGCGTAGAAGTAGCCCTTCTCGCCGACCTGGTGGCCACCGGTCTCGACCTTGGCGTGCGCGGGCAGCCGCTCGATGAAGCCGGAGACCTGCTTGAGCTGGTTCGGGTTGTTGAGCGGGCCGTACAGGACGTCCTCGTCGTCGGGCTGGCCCGTCTTCGTCTCGGCGGCGGCCTTCGCCAGCGCGGCCACGAACTCGTCGTGGATGGCCTCCTGGACGAGGACGCGGGTGGCGGCCGTACAGTCCTGCCCGGCGTTGAAGAAGCCCGCGACAGAGATGTCCTCGACGGCCTTGGGAATGTCGGTGTCGTCGAAGACGACGACCGGCGCCTTGCCGCCCAGCTCCAGGTGGACCCGCTTGACGTCCTTGGCGGCGGCCTCGGCGACCGACATGCCCGCCCGGACGGAACCGGTGATGGAGGCCATCGCCGGGGTCGGGTGCTCGACCATCAGGCGGCCGGTGTCACGGTCGCCGGTGATGACGTTGAAGACACCCTTGGGCAGGATCGAGCCGATGATGTCGGCGATCAGGACCGTCGACGCCGGGGTGGTGTCCGACGGCTTCAGCACGACCGTGTTGCCCGCCGCGAGCGCCGGGGCGAACTTCCACACGGCCATCATCATCGGGTAGTTCCACGGCGCGACCTGCGCGCAGACGCCGACCGGCTCGCGGCGGACGATCGAGGTCAGACCCTCCATGTACTCGCCTGCCGAGCGCCCCTCCAGCATCCGGGCCGCGCCCGCGAAGAAGCGGATCTGGTCGACCATCGGCGGGATCTCCTCGGAGCGGGTCAGCCCGATCGGCTTGCCCGTGTTCTCCACCTCGGCCGCGATGAGTTCCTCGGCACGCTCCTCGAACGCGTCAGCGATCCTCAGGAGGGCCTTCTGACGCTCGGCGGGGGTTGTGTCGCGCCAGGCCGGGAAGGCGGCGGCGGCCGCCGCCATGGCGGCGTCCACGTCGGCCTGCCCGGACAGCGGCGCGGTCGCGTACGCCTCGCCCGTCGCGGGGTTGACCACGTCGGTGGTCCGTCCGTCGGCGGCGTCCCGGAACTCCCCGGCGATGTAGTTCCGTAGGGTGCGCAGCCCACGCAGCTCGGTGCTCACTGCCGGCCTCCTGTGTCGGGTCGAACTGTCCATTGACTGAGACACCCACCCTAATCCGCACGCCGACGTTTTCAACACCCCCGATCGCGCCATCGCTGCGAAATCCGCAGGTCTCAGTCGCGTAAACAACGAATTTCATCGCCTCGACCTTGCGGAAGTGTCGAGACGTCGTGCACAGTGACGTCGTGGCCAGTCGAAGCGCAGACCCCAAGGACTCCCGCGAGTCCAGGAACGGCACCACGCCGCATCTGGATGCCGTCTCCCTCGGCATCATCGAACAGCTCCAGGAGGACGGCCGCCGGCCGTACGCCGCCATCGGCAAGGCCGTCGGCCTCTCCGAGGCGGCCGTGCGCCAGCGCGTGCAGAAGCTGCTCGACCAGGGCGTGATGCAGATCGTCGCCGTCACGGACCCGCTCACCGTGGGCTTCCGCCGACAGGCCATGGTCGGCATCCACGTGGAGGGTGACGTGGAGTCCGTCGCCGACGCCGTGACCGCCATGTCCGAATGCGAGTACGTGGTGATGACCGCAGGCTCCTTCGACCTGATGGTGGAGGTCGTCTGCGAGGACGACGACCACCTCCTGGAGGTCATCGGCAAACGCATCAGAACCATCCCCGGAGTGCGCTCCACCGAGAGCTTCGTCTACCTCAAGCTCAAGAAGCAGACCTACATGTGGGGAACCCGATAGCCGTGAGCAAGGACCTCAGCCAGACCGCGTACGACCACCTGTGGATGCACTTCACCCGCATGTCCTCGTACCAGAACTCCCCCGTCCCGACCATCGTCCGGGGTGAGGGCACCTACATCTACGACGACAAGGGCAGGCGCTACCTCGACGGTCTCGCGGGTCTGTTCGTGGTCCAGGCCGGTCACGGCCGCACGGAACTCGCCGAGACCGCCTTCAAGCAGGCGCAGGAGCTGGCGTTCTTCCCGATCTGGTCCTACGCCCACCCGAAGGCCGTCGAGCTGGCCGAGCGCCTCGCGCACCACGCGCCCGGCGACCTGAACAAGGTCTTCTTCACCACCGGCGGCGGCGAGGCGGTCGAGACCGCCTGGAAGCTCGCCAAGCAGTACTTCAAGCTGACCGGCAAGCCCACCAAGCACAAGGTCATCTCGCGTGCGGTCGCCTACCACGGCACCCCGCAGGGCGCCCTGTCCATCACCGGCCTGCCGGCCCTCAAGGCCCCCTTCGAGCCGCTCGTCCCGGGCGCGCACAAGGTCCCCAACACCAACATCTACCGCGCCCCGCTCTTCGGCGACGACCCCGTGGCCTTCGGCCGCTGGGCCGCCGACCAGATCGAGCAGCAGATCCTCATGGAGGGCGCGGACACGGTCGCGGCGGTCTTCCTGGAGCCGGTCCAGAACGCGGGCGGCTGCTTCCCGCCCCCGCCCGGCTACTTCCAGCGGGTCCGCGAGATCTGCGACAAGTACGACGTGCTGCTGGTCTCGGACGAGGTCATCTGCGCCTTCGGGCGCCTCGGGACGATGTTCGCCTGCGACAAGTTCGACTACGTCCCGGACATGATCACCTGCGCCAAGGGCATGACCTCGGGCTACTCCCCGATCGGCGCCTGCATCATCTCCGACCGCCTCGCCGAGCCGTTCTACACGGGCGACAACACCTTCCTGCACGGCTACACCTTCGGCGGCCACCCGGTGTCGGCAGCGGTGGGTCTGGCCAACCTCGACCTGTTCGAGCGCGAGAACCTCAACCAGCACGTCCTCGACAACGAGGGCGCCTTCCGCGCGACCCTGGAGAAGCTGCACGACCTGCCGATCGTCGGCGACGTCCGCGGCAACGGCTTCTTCTACGGCATCGAACTGGTGAAGGACAAGCACACCAAGGAGTCCTTCGACGAGGAGGAGACCGAGCGCGTCCTGTACGGCTTCCTCTCCAAGGCCCTGTTCGACAACGGCCTGTACTGCCGTGCCGACGACCGCGGCGACCCGGTCGTCCAGCTCGCCCCGCCACTGATCTCCGATCAGGAGACGTTCGACGAGATCGAGCAGATCCTGCGCGCGACGCTCACGGAGGCGTGGACGAAGCTGTAGTCCCCCGGCGGTTCCGCGGCCCGGGTGCACCCGTACGAGTGAGAAGGGGTGCACCCGGGCCGCGTGCTGTCCGGCGTTCCGGCCCCGGATCCTTAGCGTGCCTGTGACCGATCGGCCCTGCCTTCGTTCCCCCGCACGGGGGATTGGCCGGGAATTACGGATCTGAACGAGGTGTACGCCCATGGTGGCCCCGCCGGACAACGACGTGCTCTGGGCACGCGCCCTGCACTTCACCCACGACGACGGCTCGCCCGCGCTCAGCGGAGTGTCACTCGGCGTCCGCGAGGGCGAGATCCTCGCCGTCAGCGGCCCGCGCGGCAGCGGCAAGTCGACCCTGCTGCGGTGCCTGTCCGGCCAGGTCCCCGCGCAGCGCGGCGAGGTCTGGTTCAACAGCGCACCCGTGCACACCATGAACCCGACGACCCGCGAGCGCCTGCGCCGCGACCGCTTCGGCTGGATCGACCCGGCCCCGGTGCTCGTCCCCGAGCTGAACGTCTGGGAGAACGCCGCCCTGCCCCTCATGCTGCGCGGTACCAGCCGCCGCCGCGCCAAGACGGCCGCCCTGGAGTGGCTGGAGCGCCTCGACATCGGCGACGGCATCCGCAAACGCCCGCACGAACTGCGCCAGTCCGAACGCCAGCGGGTCTGCATCGCGCGGGCCCTGGCACCCGCCCCGACGGTCCTGTTCGCCGACGAGCCGACCGCACCCCTGCACCGCGCCGACCGCGCCCACGTGCTGCGCACGCTCACCACGGCGGCCCGCTCGCACGGCATCACGGTGGTGCTGGCCACGCACGACGCGGACACGGCGGCCCTCGCCGACCGCACGGTGTCCCTGCTGGACGGACGGCGCGTGCACACCGTCCACCTGCCCCCGGTCACCGAGACGGAAGGCCGGGCCGCGTGCTCGCTCTCCGTCTGACCCGCGGCGCCCACCCGGCCGTCCAGCTCCGCCGCCTCCTGGTGGCGGCGGCCTCGGCCGGCACGGGCTTCCTCCTGCTCTGCACCCTCGGCTACGCGATGAGCCACCCGGACGCACCGACCGCCTCGCTCCTGCGCCTGGCCTGGTGCGCGACCCCGCTGGCCGCCACGGTCCACTTCGCTCTCGCCGTGGCCCGCACCGACCCCGCCACCAAGCCCCGCACCGGCCTCTCGGCCATCGGTCTGGGCCCGGCCCGCCAGATGGCGATGTCGGCAACGACAACGGCCCTCTCCTGCACCCTGGGCTCGATGCTCGCCCTCCTGTTCTACCTCCACCTGCGAGGCGACCTGACGGGCATGCCCTTCGACGGCGCGGCCGCGGAGTTCCTGGCGGCGCAGAACCCGCTGCCACTGCCGGCCGCCCTGACCCTGCTGACGCTGACACCGGCGACCGCTTCGGTGGCGGTCGCCTGGGTGCTGCGCCCCCGCGAGGACAGACCGGCATCGACCCGGTCGGGAGCCAGGTCGTACGGCCGCTTCGGCGCGTACGGCAACTCGGCCGCACGGGAGACCTTCGGTGCGTACGGCCGCTTCGGCGCCCGCCTGCGAGGCGCCGCCGGCCGCCCCACGCAGCCTGCGGGCAGTCGTGCCGCTGGGGCGATGGGGGTCCCCCCGCTCGAGCGAAGCCGAGAGCGGGGGAGGGTGGGCGCAGGCGGCACCCCGCAAGCGCGGGCAAGTGAAACCCACCCCCCGGCACCGGCCCAGGACGCGCCCACCCCCGACCCGGACCCCAGTACCCTCACGCCGGCCCCCCAAGAGGCCCCCCGGGGCCTCCCGTGGGGCATCGCCGTCCTGGCCGCAGGCCTGGCGGCAGAGGCGTACGCCACCCGCACAGCCCCCGGCACTCCCGCCACCCTGCCCGGCGGCCTGACCACCCCCGGCCCGGCCTCCGTCCTCGTCGGCTGGATCCTCACCGCCACCGGCCTCGCCCTCGCCGGCCCCGGTCTCACCCACCTCTGCGGCCGCCTCCTGCAGACGGCCCGCCCCGGCGCCCTCCGTCTCCTCGCCGGCCGTGTCCTGATGGCGGAGGCCGGCCGCATCGGCCGTCCCCTCGGCGTGGTCTGCGCGGTGGCGTCGGGCACGTACGCCATGGCGTCGCTGCACGACAGGGCGGAACCCTCCTTCGGCCCGCTGACCGCCCTCGGCCTGCTCCTGGTGACCGGCTGCACGGTGGCGACCCTCCTCACCGCCGCCGTCGAGGCCAGGCAGGCCCGCGCCGACACCACGGCCGCGCTGCTGCGGCTCGGCGCCCCCGCGACGGTGCTGCGCAGTGCCGCCGCCCTCCGGGCCGGCGCGCTGCTGGCCCTGTTCGGCCCGCTCACGCTGGTCGTCGCGGAGCTGGCGGCGCTGCCGCTGGCCCGCTGACAGGCCGTAGCGAGAATCCGAAGAAAAAAATCTCCGCCGGGCGATGAGTTCCGCCGGGACGCACCGTCTATCCCACCGAACACCACGCACCCGATGGGAGAGACCGATGACCTCCACGTACCAGCAGATGATCTTCGTGAACCTGCCCGTGAACGACCTCGACGCCTCGAAGAAGTTCTTCACGGAGCTGGGGTACACGATCAACCCGCAGTTCAGCGACGACAACGCGGCCTCCGTGGTGATCAGCGACACCATCGTCGCCATGCTGCTCACCAAGCCGTTCTACGCGACCTTCACCAAGAAGGAGATCGCCGACGCCACGAAGACCAGCGAGGTGATGGTCGCGCTGAGCGCCGAGAGCCGCGAGAAGGTCGACGAGCTGGTCGAGAAGGCCCTCGCCGCCGGCGGTTCCCCGGCCGGCGAGACCCAGGACCACGGCTTCATGTACGGCCGCTCCTTCGACGACCCCGACGGCCACACCTGGGAGGTCGTGTGGATGGACCCGTCCGCCATCGAGGGCTGATCCGATGTGCCTAGCATGGGCGGGTGCAGACGATGCCCGCCCATGCGGCCCACCACGACGACCGTGAGATCGAGAGCCTCGACGAGTTCGACGCGACGGTCTCGGCCCGTGCGACGCTCGCCGGATACCGGGTCCAGGCCGTGGACCTGACGGACCGTACGCGGGAGTTGCTCACCACGGATGCGGCGGGTGCCGTCTTCCTCGGCTGCCCCATGCGCCAGGACGCGGCGGCCAAGGTCCGGGCGGACGGCGCGATGGTCTTCCCGCCCGTCCCCGACCTGCCCTTCGACCCGTACAGGGGCCTGGTCTACTCCCCCGACGAACTGTTCGCGTCCCTGCCGGACGGCTACGAGGCCACGCCCGACGCCCTGGCGTACGCCTGGTTCCAGCAGACCAAGGCCGACCGCGACATCCTCGCCTCGATGCTCCGTTCGGTCCACGACGACTCCATCTCGGACGCCCTGGACGAACTCCTGCGCGGGACGCGGGTGGTGGGCGTCATGGGCGGCCACGCGATGGCGCGCGGCACGGAGTCCTACGCGGGTGCCGCGCGGCTCGGCCGGGAGCTGGCCCGTGCCGGTTTCACGGTCGCCACCGGCGGCGGCCCGGGAGCGATGGAGGCGGCGAACCTCGGCGCGTACGCCGCCCCGTACGACGACGCGATGCTGGCCGAGGCGCTCCGACTCCTCGCCAAGGCGCCGAAGTTCACGCCGTCGGTCACCGAGTGGGCGTCGGCCGCCTTCGAGGTGCGTGCCCAGTGGCCGAAGGGCGGCGCCTCCGTCGGCATCCCGACCTGGTTCTACGGCCACGAGCCGCCGAACCCCTTCGCCTCCCACATCGCCAAGTACTTCGCCAACGCCACCCGCGAGGACGGCCTGCTGGCCCGCTGCACCGCGGGCGTGGTCTTCCTGCCGGGTGCCGCCGGCACGGTGCAGGAGATCTTCGACAACGCGACGCCGAACTACTACGAGTCGCGCGGCGAGCCCACGCCGATGATCCTCGTGGACCGCGCCCACTGGACGGAACGGCTGCCCACGTGGCCGCTTCTCCAGGCGCTCGCGCGGGAGCGGTCGATGGAGGACCGCATCGCGCTGGTCGACCGGGTCGAGGAGGCTCCGGCGGTGCTGAAACGTCTCGGTGGTTAAACAGACGGCAAAGCAAACGCTTGTAGCCTGCCTATGCGTTGACACTTCTTATGCAGCGCTTATAGACCTGTGAGCCTCCAGAGGATGCTGATGTCACATCACCACCTCACCCACCCCCCGCAGTTGCGCAACCCGTAAAGGACAAACGTGTCCATAACTCGCCGTACCGTCGCACGTTCCGTGCGCATCCTCGGTGTCGCCTCCGCCTCGGCCGCGCTCGCGCTCAGTGCCTCCGGCAGCGCGTTCGCCTGCAACATCAACGAGTTCTCCGCCGAAGCCAAGTGCCAGGGCGCCAAGGGCGTCATCACTGTCACCAACGTGGACCCCGAGGGCATCCCGGCCACCGTCTCCGTGTTCCTCGAGAGCAACGGCGCCGACGTCAAGAAGGTCGGCGAGCAGGTGGTCAAGGGCTCGCGCGAGGGCGTCACGATCACCTTCAAAGAGGACTGGCTGCCGAACGCCGAGTACCGCATCCACGTCAAGGCCGAGACCTACGTGGACGAGGACATCAAGCCCAACCTGACCACCCCGTCCACGGCCTGCAAGGCCGAGGACGCTCCGGTCCCGACGCCCACCCCGACGCCGACGGCGTCCGCCTCGACCCCGGCCGAGGAGACCATCACCCCGGCCCCGTCGGTCTCGGAGAGCAGCAGCACCGCCCCGGCGGACACCACGAGCAGCGCTCCGTCACCGGCGGCCGGTGAGTCCAACCTCGCCGAGACCGGCGCGAGCTCCAACACCGGCATCATCGCCGGCATCGCGGCCGCCCTGGTCGCGATCGGCGGCGGAGCCGTGTTCTTCGGCCTGCGCCGCCGCGGAACGAACAGCAGCCGCTGACCCCTCCCGCACACCACGGTGGCCCGCCCCTCACACCAGAGGGGACGGGCCACCACTGCGTCACACCAGGGTGCCGCCCCAGCTGCGGGCAGTCGTGCCGCTGGGGCGATGGGGGTCCCCCCGCTCGAGCGAAGCCGAGAGTGGGGGAGGGTGGGCGCAGCGGCACCCCGCAGGCGCGGGTGAGCAAAACCCACCCGGCGCGGCCCCCACACGCGTGCACCACGAAGACCGACAGACGCCGCCCGGCTCACGCCTCAGCCGAGCACGACGATGTCATCCACCTCGAACCCCACCCCCACCACGTCCCCCACCCCCGGCGCCACCCGCAACGCACACGCCGCCTCCAACCGAGGCGCACCCTCCTCCAGCTGCAGATGTACGGCGACATGCGTGCCCTTGAACGTCCGCGCGGCCACCACACACCGCAGCCCCTCGTCCGCACCCACCAGCCGTACCCCCGCGGGCCGCACCAACAGGGACCGCACCCCCTGCGCCGCCCCCGCAGGGACCGGCACCTTGCCCCACGGCGTGTCAGCGGCCTCCCCCGCGACCGTGCCCTCGACCACGTTCTCGAAGCCGAGGAAGCGGGCCACGAACTCGTCCGCCGGCCGCTGCCACACCTCAAGAGGCGTACCGGACTGGGCGATCCGCCCGTCCCGCATCACCACGACCCGGTCGCCGAGCGCGAAGGCCTCGCCCTGGTCGTGGGTCACGGCGAGCACGGTGGTGCCCAGCCGGCCGAAGAGCTCCCGCAGTTCGACGACCAGCCGCTCCCGCAACGACCGGTCGAGCTGCCCGAGCGGTTCGTCCAGCATCAGCAGCCGTGGCCGCGGCGCGAGTGCCCGGGCCAGCGCCACCCGCTGCTGCTCGCCCCCGGACAGCGAGGCGACGGCACGGCGCCCGGCGCCCGGAAGGCCCACCAGATCGAGCAACTCCCGTACGCGCTCACTCTGCTGTCCCTTTGACGCCCCGTGCATCCGCAGCCCGAACCCGACGTTGCCGCCCACGTCCCGCTGCGGGAAGAGCTGATGGTCCTGGAACATCAGCCCGACCCCCCGCTTGTGCGCGGGCACGCCCGCCTGATCGCGCCCGTCGAGCAACACCCGTCCGTCGTCCAGGGGTTGCAGCCCGGCCACCGCCCGCAGCAGCGTCGACTTGCCGCTGCCGCTCGGCCCGAGCACGCACACGATCTCGTGCTCGGCGACACCGAGGTCGACCCCGTCCAGCACGGCCCGCCCGCCGAACCGTACGGTCGTGTCCTCAAGACTCAGCAGCATGCAGAACTCCCCGGCATCTAGAACTCCCCGGTCCGGTCGGTCCGCAGCCGCTCCAGGACCAGCAGCGCCACCGCGCACACGAGCATCAGGATCGTCGAAAGGGCCATCGCCTGGCCGTAGTTGAGCTCGCCGGCCCGCCCGAGCAGCCGCGCCACGGCGACCGGCAGGGTCGGGTTGTCGGGCCGCGCGATGAACACCGTCGCCCCGAACTCCCCGAGCGAGACCGCGAACGCGAACCCCGCCGCGATCAGCAGCGCCCGCCGCACCATCGGCAGGTCCACCTCCCGCCACACCCGCCACGGCGACGCCCCGAGCACGGCCGCCGCCTCCCGCAGCCGTACGTCCACCGCCCGCAGCACGGGCAGCATGGTGCGCACGACGAAGGGGACGCCGACCAGCGCCTGCGCGAGCGGCACCAGGATCCACGACGACCGCAGGTCCAGCGGCGGCTCGTCGAGCGCGATCAGGAACCCGAACCCGACGGTCACCGCGGACACCCCGAGCGGCAGCATCAGCAGCGCGTCGAACCCACGTACGAACCGGCCCGCGTCCCTGCGGGTGAGTGCCACGGCGGCCAGACCGCCGATCAGCACCGCGATGGCGGTGGCCACGACGGCGTACTGCAGCGAATTGCCGATCGCCTCGATCGGCGGCACCAGGAAGAGCCCGCCGTCGTCGCTGGTCAGCGCCCGGTAGTAGGCGAAGTCGGGCGCGTCGAGAGACCGCTGCACCAGGACGGCGAGCGGCAGCAGAAGCAGGACGACCACGCAGACCAGGACACCACCCAGCAGCGCCCACTGACCGGCCCCGCGCGGCCGGCGCGCGGTCACGGACGCGTCCACCAGCCGCAGGGCGGTCTCCCGCCGCCGTACGGTCCACGCGTGCAGGGCGAGGACCGCGCCCACCGCCATGAACTGGATCAGCGTCAGCACGGCTGCCGTGGACAGGTCGAAGATCTCGGACGTCTGCCGGTAGATCTCCACTTCGAGCGTCGAGAAGGTCGGCCCGCCGAGGATCTGCACCACACCGAAGGAGGTGAAGGTGAAGAGGAACACCATGAGCGCGGCGGCGGCCACGGCGGGCCCGAGCGCGGGCAGCGTCACCTTCCGCCAGGCCGCGAGCCGGGAGGCGCCGAGCATCCGCGCGGCCTCCTCCTGCCGCGGGTCCAGCTGTCCCCAGAGCCCGCCGACGGTCCGTACGACCACCGCGTAGTTGAAGAAGACGTGCGCCAGCAGGATCGCCCACACGGTGGTGTCCAGGCGTACGCCCCACAGCTCGTCCAGCAGCCCGCCACGCCCGACGAGCGCCAGGAACGCCGTACCGACGACGACCGTCGGCAGCACGAAGGGGACGGTGACGACGGCCCGCAGGACCTGCTTGCCGGGGAAGTCGAAGCGGGCGAAGACATACGCGCCCGGCAGCGCGATCAGCAGCGTGAGCGCGGTGGAGGCCAGTGCCTGCCAGGTCGTGAACCACAGCACGTGCCGGACGTCGGACTGCCCGAGCACGTCCGCGATCCGGCCCAGCTGCCACACCCCGTCGACCTTGAGGCCGCGCGCGACGATCGCGGCGACGGGGTAGGCGAAGAAGACCGCGAAGAACGCGACGGGCACGGCGATGAGACCGAGCCGCGCCGCCGCGCTCTTCCTGGCTCCCTTGCGCGGGGCTACTTCAGTACGAGCGAGGTCCACGACTTGACCCACTGGTCACGGTGGTCGGCGATCGCGGCCGGTTCCATGGTCTCGGGATCCTTCGCCTGCGGACCGAACTTCGTGAACTCGGCCGGCACTCGCGCACCCTCTCGCACCGGGTAGACGAACATGTTCAGCGGCATGTCCTCCTGGAACTCCGTGCTCAGCAGGAAGTCGAGGAGCGCCTTGCCGCCCTTGGCGTTCGCGGCGTTGCTCAGCAGCCCCGCGTACTCGACCTGTCGGAAGCAGGTGCCGTCGGCGACGCCCGTCGGCGCGGTCGTCGGCTTCGGATCGGCGTAGATCACCTCGGCGGGCGGCGAGGAGGCGTAGGAGACCACCAGCGGACGGTCGGCCTTGGCCTTCTTCCCGCCTGCGGACCCGGAGAACTCCTCGTTGTAGGCCTGCTCCCAGCCGTCGACGACCTTGACGCCGTTGGCCTTGAGCTTCTTCCAGTAGTCCGCCCAGCCGTCGTCGCCGTACTTCGCGGCCGTACCGAGCAGGAATCCCAGTCCCGGCGAGGAGGTGGAGGCGTTCTCGGTGACGAGGAGGTTCTTGTACGCGGGCTTGATGAGGTCGTCGAACGAGGTGGGCGGGGCCAGCTTGTGCTTGCTGAAATACGCCTTGTCGTAGTTGACGCAGATGTCGCCGGTGTCGATGGGCGTGACCCGGTGCTTGTCCTGGTCGGCCCGGTACGCGGCAGCGATCCGGTCGGAGCCCTTCGCCTCGTACGACTGGAACAGCCCGTTGTCGAGGGCCCGGGACAGCAGGGTGTTGTCGACGCCGAAGAAGACGTCGCCCTGCGGGTTGTCCTTGGTGAGGATGGCCTTGTTGACGGCCTGCCCGGCGTCGCCGTCCTTGAGGACCTTGACCTTGTAGCCGGACTGCTTCTCGAAGTCCGCGAGGACGTTCTTCGAGACGGCCCACGAGTCGTGGCTGACGAGGGTCACGGTCCTGGAGTCCCCGCCGCCGCTCCCGCCGTCGGAGGACCCGCACGCGGAGAGCGTGACGAGGCCGAGTCCCACGGCCAGAGCCGTGGCGTTCCTGGTGATGCTCACAGAATTCCTCCTGGGGGTGGCCAGGAAGAGACGCGGCCCTGCCCGGACGCCTCGGAGAAAAATCCGAGGCTCCCGGGCAGGGCGCAACAGCTCGAGTAGTGACCGAACTTCCTACCCAGAATGACCTGGGCGAGGTTCAGAGGGTCTGCGGCCGGTGCCGCACTCTCAGCGCTGTGGCGCTCCCCTGTCGGAATATGAAGATGTTCGTACGGACGTCACACTACCGTTCGGTCGCGGCGAGCTGACCACACGCCCCGTCGATCTCCTGTCCACGGGTGTCCCGGACGGTGACCGGCACACCATGGGCGGCGATGGCCTCGACGAACGCCTTCTCGTCCTCGGGACGGGAGGCGGTCCACTTCGACCCGGGCGTCGGGTTCAGCGGGATCAGGTTGACGTGCACGGGCTTGCCACGCAGCAGCCGCCCGAGCCGGTCACCCCGCCATGCCTGGTCGTTGATGTCCCGGATCAGCGCGTACTCGATGGACAGCCGGCGCCCGGACCGCTCCGTGTACGCGAAGCCGGCGTCCAGGACCTCGCGCACCTTCCACCGCGTGTTCACGGGGACGAGGGTGTCGCGCAGCTCGTCGTCGGGGGCGTGCAGCGAGATGGCGAGCCGGCACTTGAAGCCCTCGTCGGTGAAACGGTTGATCGCCGGGACGAGTCCGACCGTCGAGACGGTGATCCCGCGCTGCGAGAGCCCGAGTCCGTCCGGCTCGGGGTCGGTGAGCCGCCGGATGGCCCCTACAACCCGGTTGTAGTTGGCAAGGGGCTCACCCATACCCATGAAGACGATGTTGCTGAGCCGCGCCGGACCACCGGGAATCTCGCCGTCCCTGAGTGCCCGCATTCCGTCCACGATCTGGTGCACGATCTCCGCGGTGGACAGGTTCCGGTCCAGCCCGGCCTGCCCCGTGGCGCAGAACGGGCAGTTCATGCCACACCCCGCCTGGGAGCTGATGCACATGGTGACCCGGTCCGGGTAGCGCATCAGCACCGACTCGACGAGCGTCCCGTCGAACAGCCGCCACAGCGTCTTGCGGGTGGTGTCCTGATCGGTGGACTGATGCCGGACGACCGACATCAGCTCGGGAAGCAGCGCCTCCTGAAGCAGGCCGCGGGATCCGGCCGGGATGTCGGTCCACTCCTGCGGATCGTGCGCGTACCGCGCGAAGTAGTGCTGCGAGAGCTGCTTGGCACGAAACGGCTTCTCGCCGACCGCGGCCACGGCTTCCCTGCGCTCGGCGGGCGTGAGGTCGGCGAGGTGCCGCGGCGGCTTCTTGGCTCCGCGCGGGGCGACGAAAGTGAGTTCTCCGGGTGCAGGCATAACCCTTCCAGTGTCGCAGATCAACTCTTGCAGCCCAGGCCACAGCGGGGTGGGAGTGGTCACCCGTGCGTGGCGTCTGTCGGCGTTGGTCGGCATCGCACGGCCCAGGGACGGCCCAGGGACGGCCTACAAGGCTGGCTCAGCTATCACGGTCATTGCTTTGGGCGCGCTAAGCGGTCGACAGCATCGCCATCGAGCGCCCGTTCACCCCTGGGGTCAGTCCGAAGCTGACTAAAAGGCCTTCATATTGATCCACGCAAACGGATTTCCCGGAAATGGCGTGTGCCCGAGGGCGTGGTCGTGCCAACATCACGATGTACATGGGTAAGTCACCAGAGGGGCGAAGATGTCAGACAAGAGTCGGTCACTCGTACGCTTTTTCATCACACTTCCGGATCCATTCCCCGTGCCCGACGGATACGCCTATAAGGGAGGCCCTGTACTTCCCGGGCCATATGACGCAAATACCATGGGCCATCTCTTCGTGCACCTAAGATTTTTGCAGTCGCACAACATATCCAGGCGCCACGGGTCCTTTACGTCTGCCGCCGAATCAATACAAAGATACGCACAGGTTCGAGATTCGGATTCTGAACGTATCACCCCTCCCCTCCAGGGCGAATACACAACCGTGGTAGCAACCACACTTGGCGACGTCGAAGAAGGAGACAAGAGCGACTGGCTTTCCCCCCAAGACGTACCGATTGAGCACGACGCACTAAACAGGTGCATTTATGCGATACGAGAAATAGTCCGCGCATATCGAGCCGCCTTCGAAGTCCCCTGCACGCTACCCTCATACGAGCTTCTCGACATCTCGATCCCATTCCAGGTGGCGCACTCTGCTGTCATCACAGACGAGGAAGATGGCTTCTCCCTGGATGGTTCCAAATGGGGGCCAGTTGGCATTCTCATGCTGGACCACGTCAATATTCCTGACACACCGCAAGGCCCGGAAGTGAATGCGGAAAACATGCACCGCCTTGACTACTTCGATGACCTCAAGCATCCAGGGAACCCACTTTTCGTCTGGCGAGAGCGGTTCGTCGAAGCACGCAGAGCATTGAACGTGGAAGGGCAGTATGGTGCGGCTGTAACCTTGAGCAACACGGCCAGCGAGGTAATGCTCGACGCCCTCCTGGCCACTCTTATGTGGGAATCCGGGAAGGACCCAGCGGAGGTCGCAGATATCTTCACTGAAGGGCGACTAGCAAAACGGGTAAAGTCGCATTTCGCGGAGCTCCTAGGCGGCAATTGGGTTCTTGATGGAGCCACCCCCGTAGCCGAATGGTTCCATAAGTGCTATAGAATGCGCCACAAAGTGGTACACGGTGGGTATAGCCCGTCCCGCCTAGAGGCGAAAGTAGCTTTGGACTCAGTTCATCAGCTATCTATGTATTGCTGGGATCGCCTCGCAGTGAAGAGAAAGAAATTCCCCCGGACTTCCCTGATGATGCTGGCAGAAGAAGGGCTCCGCCGACGCGGAAAGTGGTGCAGCTTCATGAAACACTTCTCTTCGGAAGTGGCACCGCGCGAGAGTTCCTGGCTTCAGCAGTCCCAGAAGTGGCGTGACGACGTTCAGGTGATACTCATGTCAGGCGAGTAGGGTCCTTACAACGATCGCTGCTTCGTAGAGACTTTGAGGTCGGCGGAGCGGCTTTGGGCTGGAGCTGCTTTGGGGCGAGTGATCATGGCCCCGTAAGCTTCCGGCGAGTCGGGCAGCCTGTGGACCTGCCCGTTAAAGCACGACGTTGGGGCCATGATCTTAGAGGCTCGCCCCATGGTGGCTGCCTAATCCGTTGCTAAGGGCGTTCCGAGGAAGCGGTTGGTTCCCGGGATGTTCGAGTGCCGGACCGTGACACCTTGTGGCTGCCGGGCGGGCAAC
>NZ_JBVIPA010000072.1:0-26874 GCF_055578365.1 Streptomyces sp. NPDC033131 | reverse complement strand
AGTTCGTGTCTGCCAGGCCCTGCTGTCTCTCTGAGCTACGAGAGCAACCATAACCACACCACCACCCAATGTCTACTCCAGCCACCACAGATTTCCGCGCGCCCGACGACGAGATAATCAGCCCCGATCCGAACAGTGACGGAGGAAGGACGAACACCAGACAGAGCCGACCGCAATCCCAGGAAGACCGGGCGAGCGGGAGGCAGATGTCGCGACGGCCTCCTTGACCGCGTCTGCCGGGATGGTGGCTTCGTCGTGGGGAAGGTCGAGGCAGACGGTCAAGGCGCCGCCGGAGCCGGTGGTGGTGGTGAACACGCACGGCGTTTGTGGCCAGGGCGGCGAGGCGGAGCCAGAAGCGGGAGGGTGGTCATCCCGGTCGGCCACGCTCAGACGCCCTGCGGCCAAGTCCACTCAGTCCTGCCCGCCCGCGTCGGTCCGGCACGCCCGCGTCGGGCAGCCGCTCACAGATTCCGGGATGCAGCGACGCGAACCGACTGAGTTGACGGGCGGTCAGTGCCGAGCGCTCGACACCGGGCCGCCCGTCACCCCGCGTCGGTCCCGCGCGCCCGCGGGCGTTCCCCGGACCGGCCCTCGGACATGGAGAGTGATACGGAGGAGCGGGCACCACCTGTGCCCAGCGGGCGGCGGCCTGGCGGCGCCTGCAGCACCTCGTCCTCGTGGGCCGGTGCGAGCGACTCGTCGGCGGCCCGCTCCGCGGCCGTACGGCCGCGTGCGTCGCCGATTGAAGACTGCTCCTCAGTGGTGCTGGGACCTGTACCCAGCGGACGGCGCATGTGCATGTTGTGAGTCTGCCAGGCAATGATCAGCCGGAAGGCCGGCGGGTGCAGGCAGGGCGGGCGCCGGAGCCGACTCGGGGATGGCCGCGGCACCCGCCCACATACGCATCCGGAATCCCTCGGGGAGTTGGCACCCCGGGCACGTGCAGGTCCGGTGCCCCCGTCAGATCCCGGGTAGGCGCGGCCATCCAGGTGATGCGCCAGGACATGTCTCAGCCGGTCATGCCCTGCCGCCGTCGTCCGCCCACCGCGGCTGCCGAGCTGATGTCCCGGGGCGGGGCCGAAGCGCCGGAATCGGCCGCGTGCGGGCGCAGGCGACGCCCAGATCGTGACCGCCAGAAGGGACACACCAACCTCGACCGGTCGGCCCTCCCCCGAAGGTGCCGCTCAAGAGGCGAGGTGAAGGAGCATGAAGGCAACGGCGCCGTGCCGCGTGCGGCCGTTGGCCTAATGGGTGGCGGACCAGGCCTGTGTGGTGTGGTGGATCCAGCGCTGGATCGTGGTGTTGATGCTGTCGGGCAGGGCGCTGAGCTGGTCGATGGCTTCCCGGTCCGCGAACTGGGGCGGGACGCCGGCCGTGGTGAGCGCGGCGTGCAGGTCCAGCCGCCTTCGGTCACGCGGGCCGACCGCGATGCCGAGGCGCTGGGCGGGATTCGGGGGCGGCAGCAGGTAGTCGTCCTCCGTGGACTGCAAAGCCGTCTCCCAGCACGGGGTACCGGGCTGGTCACAGGAGTACGGGTCGAAGAAGGCCTGCGCCGCGGCGGGCTCGAAAGTGCCGGACTCGAAGACTGGGGCAGTCACAAGGATCTCCTCGCGTGAGGGGTATGCGGTTCTGCATGCCGAGACTCGGTCCGCGCACAGCCCGGTTGCAGGACCAGGCCCACACCACACGGAAGGCCGCATCGGCAGCTCAACCGCCCATCACACCAACCCGCCGCACCCGGATCCTGGTTCCGGCACCAGGACGACGTCTTCCCCCGGCTCAGCGCCCCGGCCTCCCCGCTCGGACACCAGAAAGAACGAGCTCATCGAACGGTCAGCGCGCTCTTCCTCCAGCATCTCGAGGAGGATCAGCCTGGTCGACGCCGGAGACACCGTTGGATCCGAGCGGGGGAAGGCCGAAGACCTCGGCCTCCGCCTGCCCTCCCCCGACAGGTTCGCCGTGTTCATCGCCGACTTCCCCAACTGCCCGCGTCAAGGGGCGTGTCCGAGCTCACAGTGGCTGCCGGGAGGGGCAAGGAACAACCGGAGTTGGTTGCCCGTTCACCTATACGTGGCTGCGGAGGGGACAGTGTCCCCGGGCCTCACCCCCCGCCCGTGGGGAAGATCGTTCGGCTGAAGCCCCACGGAGCCTTTCGCCGCGAGGCGACCGCCCTCCGCATGTCACCGCGTGCGGCCCCGGCTGGCCTCCCCCGTCCAGCCGGGGCTTCTCGCATCGGGTCAACCGCACGACCCGGACCGGTCGCGGAGCGCATCAGGACTCCACCGAGGACTGCTTCGGTATCCCTTCTCCGCCGCCACGCCAGATGCCGGAGAACTCACCACCGACAGCGGCCAGGGCCTTCAGGGGGCCGGGGTGTACGTGACCGTCGCGCCGGAGCAGCCTTCGGCGAGGCGGGTGAGGGACTCGCGCTCCTCGGTGTCCGCGGTGAGCTTCCACCGCAGTTTCACGGCCGTCCACTCGATGACGTAGCGGCAGGTCGCCTGGGCGTTGGGCGGCAGCCACTGGGCGGGGTCCTGCTCGCCCTTGCTGCGGTGGGACGCCGCCGAGACGGCGACCAGAGCACGGGCGTCACCGAGATCGTTGGCGTACGCCTCGCGACGGGCGGCGGTCCACTGGGAAGCGTCCGACTCCCATGCCTCGGCCAGCGGAACCATGTGTTCCACGTCCAGGCCGGCGGCGGTCCCGAGCTCCCTGGCGTCGTAGTAGGACCACCATGTGCCGCCCTCCAGCCTGCACCCCGCCTCAACCGTCGGTGCGCTGACCGCTTCGGCCACGAGGACTTCATTGCGGGTGTCACATCCGTCGTCTGGTGTGGCGCCCGCGTTCCAATGAGCGAACTTCGCCCGGCTGTAACCCGTGTGGGACTCGGCGGCCTGTGGGATGGCTGCAATGGCCTTGTCGAGCGGCAGCGCTTCCGCGGCGGGAGCCGTCGCTTCGGGCAGGGAGAGGAGGCAGGCAGTAGCGGCCGATACGGCGGCGACACGTGTCAGATGTGCGATCACGCTGAGCAGAAATAGTGGCCCGGTGGCACCCGGGGCGGCGAGGCGCGCACGGGGTCACCCGGCCGGCCGTAGGCAGAAACGATGCGTCAGCGTGGCGCCGGTCAACCGTGGTTGACGGTGAGCGAAGCCTCCAGGAATTAGCGCCCTCGACGTGCTGGGGATGCGCGCTCCCTCGGTTGCACGGTGGAACCTGAGATGTGGCCTGCCCGCTTTGACGTCTACGGTCATCCGATGGCAGCCGGTGGTCAGCCCAGTGCACCGTATGCAACCTCAGTCCTCGTCCCACTGACACGGCGGCGATTTCCACTCTCAGGTCATGCGCTCATCGTGCCCACACAGGACGGCGGAAGAATCGGCGGCCTGCCACCGACCACGAGAAGGCACAGTCGTTGAACGCCGGGCATTACCGTTCCTCCGGTTCGACGGCGATTGCGGCGGGCGGGCCTGCCGGGGCCATCACGCCCCTCGATGGGCTTCACCGCATGAGCGGCCATCCGATCCACGGTGGCCGGCAGCGAGCGGTCCAGGCGGTGTCCCGTCGTACGCACTCTCGTGACGGCGGCGCGCCGGGCCGCGGCCGACGCGCAACCGCGAGCCTGCCTCCGGCCGGGCCGGCGTCCGCTCGCCCAGCCGTGCGCCCCTGACTTCTTCGTGCCGGCGCCGCCCCTGCCCCACGGGTGATGGCCGACCGGCCTCCGAGAAGCTTGACCTGCGCGCCACGACATACGCACGCCGGGAACCCCCGGGCGCCCGCGCCGCCGGGTGGCGACGGTCGGTCGCAACGTGCAGACCTGGCGGTACTGTGGCTGGACCGTGATCGAGGTGGGTGGTGGCTGTGGAGTGGCGTGAGTACGCCGAGCAGATGGCTGTGCTGGCGCGGGATCTGCTGGCCCAGGACTCGGTCCAGGCGACGTTGGATGCGATTTCGGCGGCCGCGGTGAGGCTGGTGGACGGCTGCGACGCGGCCGGGATCCTGGCGGTGCGCAAGGGCCGCGCCGTGACGCTGGCCGCCAGCGGGGACATGGTCCGGGAGTCCGACCGCCTGCAGGGTGAGCTGGGCGAGGGTCCGTGCTTCGATCTTGCCCGCCGCACGGACGACGAGCGCGTGTACCGGATCGCGGACATGAGCCGGCCCCAGCCGACCTGGCAGCGGTTCGCCACTGAGGTGCGCAAGCTGGGCGTAGGAAGCATGACCGGCGTCCTGCTCTACACCGACAACGAGGACTTCGGCGCGCTGAACCTCTATTCCCGCCGCCCCGGAGCCTTCGGCAAGGACATCGAGACCGCCGGCTGGCTGCTCGCCTCGCATGCCGCCGTCGCGTTGGCCAGCGCCCGCACCATCGACCAGCTGGAACACGCCATGGAGACTCGCCACGCCGTCGGTGAGGCCATGGGCATCCTCAGGGAACGCCACCAGCTCAGCGAAGACGACGCCTTCAACGTGCTGCGCAGCATCTCCCAGCATCACAACATCAAGCTGCGCGACGTCGCCCAGCGAGTCCGGGCAGAAGGCACCGAACCAGCCTGACGACAGCCTTGGCGTCTTCCTCGGGCCGTGACCCACTGTCGCGCTGCACACGCGCAGCCGCTCGCCGGTCCGGCTGTGAACGAACGCGAGAGCCCCGCTGCCTGGCCCAGCCATGAGGCTGCCTTCGCCAGGGTCTTGCCTTGAGCAGCCAGGCGAGAGGAGCGACCCTCACGGCGAGGCCGGAGGCTGTACGCCGCTCCGGCTCAGTTTTTCGTGCACGCCGCCGCGGCACACGCGAATAGCGGAGCGGGGAGCCTGTGCATGGTGTGCGCGGCCGGTGCCCGGGTATACGCACGACCGAAAGCCGCCCGGAGCGGCGACCACGACGAAAGAACGCACATGGTCATCCCGCTTATGAAGCAGGCGGCAGATGAGCAGGGCATGGACGAGGACGCCAGGCTGCGCTGCAGCGCGGTGTGGGCCGATGGTGCGGCCCGCGCCGTCGACGCGCGCCACGCCCTGCGCGCCTTCCTCGCCCACGCCTCGCATACCGGCTGCAACCCTGTCCCGGCCCCTCTCGTACAGGACGCCGAACTCACCGTCAGCGAACTGGTCACCAATGCCATCCGGCATGCCCCGGGCCCCTGCGGGCTGGTCGTGCAACTGTCCGGTGAAGCACTGACGATCACCGTGTGGGACACCTCAACCGAAGAGCCGATCGTCAGGAACGGCGACCGGCACCGCGTGGGCGGTCATGGACTACGCCTCGTGCATGCGGTCAGCGAGCGGGTCGTCGTCGCACCCCGTACCCGGGGAAAACAGATCACCGCGCACCTCAGAGTGGCACCCACCGAGACCACCGCTGGGAGCAGGAGCGTCCTGTCCGCTTCCCTCGGCGGAACACCGCAGACGCCATGAGACGCAAGGTTCGCAGCATGGCGGCTTTGCGACCGCGGTTCGCTCGCCCACCGGAGTTGTGCTCGTACGACGGTTCGTACCCCTCAACTGCCGCTGCGCAGCTGGTGATGGGGTCCGCAGAGCCGGCACGGCACCCGGGCGGGAGCGCCGCCTCGAGCACCGTGCCGGCCGTGGGCGATGTCAGGCGGGAGTGATGTTCTCCGCCTGCGGGCCCTTCTGGCCTTGAGTGATGTCGAAGGTCACGGCCTGGCCTTCCTGAAGCTCCCGGAAGCCGCTGGCGTTGATGTTGGAGTAGTGCGCGAAGACGTCGGGACCCCCGCCGTCCTGCGCAATGAAACCGAAGCCCTTTTCGGCGTTGAACCACTTGACGGTTCCGCTGGCCATGCCGATGCCTTTCATCTGTTGACGGGTCCGCACCGCGCGTACCCGGAGGTGGTCGTCTTGGTCCTCGGGTACTGCACAGCAAGACGCCCGCGCCTATGCGCGGGCAGGAGCTGCGAACCACGACATCTGCGGACGACGCTACAGGGCGGATGCGCCGGTCACCAGTGCGTAAGCCCTCTCAAACAGCGGTGTTGCGTTGCCTCGCCCTGGATCCGGCCGTACAGGCAGCGCCCCATCGCTGCGTGCAGTGCAGTGGTTCACCACCTGTCCGCGACTGCCGGGAGCACCCGCCTGTGCCCGTCGGTTGTCTGAAAAGCGGCGCTCGGGAGCCTCCCGTACGCCGCCGGATTTCCGGGCGGTAGCTGTACATCGAGGACTGAATCAGCGCTCCCCAGCTACTGAGGTCTTCCGTCCAGGGGTGACGTGATCTCGCTGGTGGATGTGTCCCGGTGTCATACGGCGTCCCCGACCCGGGCGGCCTGACCACGCAGCGGCGGGTCCGGCGGGAACAAGTGCGGTTTGAGGCTGCCGAGTTACTCACAAGTGGAGTGCCACAGCCCGGTGCACAACGCACGCGAGTCCCCCCGCCTGAAGACGGGGGCACTCGCGTACTTCGCCTCATCGTGCCGGCACCCGGCTGTCCGGGGTGTCAGGCGTGGACGTGCCCACGCCGATGTCCACGCCCGTGACCCCGGTTGGTGAACAGTCGGTACAGCGCGAGGAGGATCACGGAACCGACGATGGCCGCGATCCAGGTAGACAGCTCGAAGAAGCCGTCGATCGAATCGACTCCGAAGAGCACCTTGCCGAGGAAGCCACCGAGCAGACCTCCGGCGATACCGATGAGCATGGTGACAATGATTCCGCCCGGGTCCTTGCCCGGCATGAGCGCCTTGGCAATGGCGCCGGCGAGCAGACCGATAACTATCCACGCGATGATGCCCATAGCAGAGCTTCTCCCTTGTTTTCGGTTCGCCGGACGTGTTTCCAAGGAACACCGAGCCAAACTGCGGTCCTATGGCATCCCGCCGCGGTCAGACCGGGACAGGTCATCGGGCGCTCCTCCGGCCGGGACCCTAGGTCCCCAGATGCGAACCGAGTCGCTACGTGCTTCGAAGCCTTGGAAGCGACCGTAAATCGGGAGGTCTCGCACCGTACCTGCGGTGCACTCGATGACCTGCCGAAAGGTACGCATTCACACGCGGGGATCACGGCAACATCATCGCGACCGCGAAGGTGTCCTACCGGTTCGCCGGCGCCGGAGCCCAGGCGGCGGCTACCGGCACCGGCTGAACGAGCCCGACGGCCCGAGGCGTCCGGCCCCGACCGTCAGCCTTGCGCCAGGACGGCGGTGGGGCACGGCACGATCGCCATCACCGCCTTTCCAGCCATATGGACGTGGACCTGGACGTCGTCCGACAGGTCCTGCACAAGGGGCCAGCCGAACCCGCCCGGCTCGCCGGCGTCCCAGGGAACGGGTTGCGGCGGGGCCGTGCTGGCGTCGTGCACCGCCACTGTTACCGCACCCAGCCCGGCTTCCAGCCTCAGCTCGGTCACCCCGTTGGCATGTCGCAACGCATTGGTGACCAGCTCGGACACCACCAGCAGCACTGACTCCGCGCCGCTCCCGCCCTCCGGCGCGGCCACGAGCAAGAAGCCACGGGTCACGTCCCTGGCCTGCTCAGCCGTCCACAAACGGCCGTCATCGACAGGGTCGCGGCCTTCCGTGGGTGAATGCACCATCACGATCTCCAGCAGCTCGGCACTCAGACACCGCCCGACTGCCCTGGACAGATCGGATAACCCCGGGAATCAGCCACTGGCCGGCATTGGTCACGAAAGGTGCCACCGGTCCGCACCGCACACCCACAGCGTTACCAGTTCTCCCCAACCTTTTCCGGGACAGGCATCGCCAAGTGCTGCCCGAGACCGCCGCGGCGGTCTCGGGCACGGCTGACGGCCCTGACCATCAGCAGGTACATCGTCATGCGTACGCGGCGCCTGTGCGCTTACTACACGGACGGCCCGGCGAGGTGCCGCGCCGGAACAACGGCGTCGGCGACCGTCTGCGCGGAGGGCCGCGGCAATTGCCGGCCACCCTTCAGGCCCGCGATTCCAGCAGCACGTGCCTCACCTCCGTGCACAGCGCACCGGTCGGGTCAGGAAGCGCGGCGGAAGACGGTGGCGGGGCCGATGACGCCGGGGCCGAACTTGTCGCGGATACGGTCGATGGCCGCCTCGGCCACCAGTCGGTCTTCGCGGGCGTCGTCGAAGCTGATCTGCTGGGCGACCCGGTCGGCATCGACCAGGTCCTCCCCCTTCAAGGCCAGCGCGGTCAGTCGGCCGCGCTGCAGACCGGCGGCATCCATCAACTGGTAGGCGACAAGGCGCAGATCGTCGTCGTGCGCGGACGGCTCGGGCAGGCGGCGGGTCTTCTCCCACGACGTACCGCCGGCGAACCTCAGGTTCAGCGTCAGCCCACGGGCCACCTGTTCGCGCCGGCGCAGCAGGAGCCCGAGGCGGACCACGAGAGCGAGCAGGGCGGCGCGGACTTCGGCGCCGTCCAGGACCTGCCGGTCGAAGGCGCGGCGGACGGTCGCAGCGGCGGGCAGCGTACGCGGGACGACGGGTCGCGGGTCTACGCCCCGGGCCCGGTCGGCAGCCAGGCGGCCGGCGCACCCGCCCAGCAGACGCTGCACCGTGGCGGCCGGGAGGGCGGCGAGCAGGCCGACGCAGTGGATGCCGTAGTCACGCAGCACCGCCGCCTGACGGACACCGATGCCGTGCAGAGCCTCTACGGGCAGCGGACCCAACCAGTCGGTGACCTGCTTCGGAGCGACGGCGAGTACGCCACCTGGCGCGCCGATCCGGCCTGAGGCGGTCGCCGCGACCGTGATGGACGGCCCGATGCCGATCCGGACGTCGACTCCGAGGCGGGAAAGGGTGCGCACCCGCAGCACCTCCCCCAGCCGACGGGCATCCGCGCCGTGGTAGCGCAGGGCACCCTTCAGCTCCACCAGGGCAGCAGTGGGCGGCAGGGCCTGCACGACCGGGGACAGCTCCCCCAACAACTCCAGAACCTGCCGGTACACCTCCTCCGGTACCCGATCCGGGCAACAGCGCACGTACATCACCGTGCTCTGACCTGCTGATGCCTCCGCCGTCACGGCATCCACCTCCCACCCCCACAATATCGAACGATAAATCGAACACGCGAGGGTGTGGGCTGATCATCAGCACTGCGGGCACTGCACGGGGGCACGCCATGCGGCTGGCGCGTGTCGGCCGCAAGATCGCAGCCGTCCGGAAGCCGAAGGCCTAGGCAGAGCACGGCCGCCACAGCCGGCCCAAGCCACCGGAGCGGATCGTCGAATTCGGCATCGGCACCAGGCGCCTCTGCTCCAGAGCCGATCAACGAGCTCGTTCGGTGTCTGATCGGGGTCGTGTGATGCTGGCGTGATGACGGATCGAGAGGTTGCCATCGTCCGCTGGCCAGATCGGGGTCTTCCAGTGGACCGGTTGGGTGATTTGTTGGCGGCCTACCATCTGCGGACCGAGGCCGAGAAGGGCGAGGCCGTTGCCGGTACGGATGGGCTCCCGGACCGCTATAGGGCAGAAATCTTGGACCCGCGGGCCGCGTTCGCCGACGATGTCGTACTGATCGCTCTGAGTGGCGAAACAGCCGTGGGCTGCCTGGTGGTGACCGCCCCCGTCGGCGGGCGGTCGGAAATCAAGAGGCTCTGGACAGACCCGGCCTTCCGAGGTCGGGGCATCGCGTCCGGCCTGGTCAGCGCCGCGCTTGCACATTCCGCGGAAACCGGTGTCAGCGCGGTACGGCTGTCGGTGTGGAAGTGGCGGTCAGGTGCCATCGCCCTGTACGAGCGGCTCGGCTTCACCGTCGCCGAGTCATGGGAGAAACGGGAGCAACTGGTGTGCATGGAGCGCCCCGTGTGAGTGGTCACGACTTGTCAGCCCGGACATCGTCCGGCCGGGTGCGCGGCCGGTCCAGGTGAGGCGGGGCATCCGGATGGCCCCCGGGGCCGCCTGGAACTGCGGGCCGCCTTGCCGCTGTCTGGCGAGGCGGGACCAGCAGTGACCATCAGCGGCAACGGCTTCTGACCCTGCTCAACCGCCAAGTGCACCTGCGTGGCCACCGCCGCCGCGCGAGCGCCCCGGGCCGTGGGCGTCTGTCTGGGTGTCGGTGACGCCCGACGGCTTCTCCCGCTCGGCCCTCCGCACGGGCCCGGCAGCATGCTGGTGAGGCCGGGCGTCGTCGGAACCCGCGCTGAAGTCCAGGTGAGCAGTCCCTTCGCATCGGCCTCGCCCGCAACCGTCCGAGGGGCTGCTTCCCAGTGCCGTCGCATTACCGGCGCCCGAACAGGTCGTAGGCCGGCGCCGGTCCCAACTCCGTCGTCCCGGACACGGAGTGCCGGGTGCCATGTGCTCGGGTGCCGCGTGCCGTGTGCCGTGTGCCGTGTGGACTCACCCGGTCACCCGGTCAGACTCAGCCAGAGAGAGTGTCAGCGCAGGATGAGCAGTGGCTGGTCCCGTGTGGTGTGGAGCTGCCACAATTCCTGGGCCACCCCGTCCGGTTCGTGTCCGGCGCCGGGCCCGATCGGGCCGACAACCGTGAGCTGCGCGGCGTGCACGCCATCGTCGGCGAGCGCCTCGTGGAGCAAACGCACGTAAGCCGACTCGGCCGCGTAGGCGATTCCCGACACCGCGCGGTCGCGATGTGGTTCGACGGCGGCGCCGCCGGTGGTGAACAGGAGAGTGCCGTGTCGTCGGCGGCGCATGTCCGGCACGACCGTGCGGACGGCCGCCGCGGCGGCGACGACGCTCAGTGCCAGTGCGCTTTCCATGTCCGGCGGACCGGTGTCGAGTACGGGCTTGATCCACGCGAGACTCGGCCGCGGGCTGAACAGCACCACCTCGATGGGACCGAGCCGCTCGCGCAGAGCGCCGAGCGCCGCTGCGAGGGCCTGCTCGTCGGTGACGTCTGCGGCTTCGACTGCTGTCGTCAGGCCCTCGGACTTCAGGTCGGCGGCCATCGTTTGCAGGCGTTCGGCGCTGCGTGCGATCAGCCCGACCGGATGTCCTTCGCGCCCGAACCGACGGGCCGCCGCGGCGCCCAGGCCGGGCCCGGCGCCGATGACGACGAACGCGCCCATGCCGCTCACACCGCCTCCAGGTCCACGCTCTTGGTCAGTGCTTCGTTGGCATCGATCTCGCCCCGCATCCGGTCCAGGCGGGCGCGTGCTCCGGCGAGCGCGTCGGAGCCGAGCAGCAGCCGCAGTGGCGGCGTGTCGGCGTCCACGGCCGCGGCGATGGCTGCGGCAGCCCGTACCGGGTCGCCGGGCTGGCGGCCGGACACGCCCAGCGTGGCCTCGCGGCGTTTGCCGGCGGTCTGCTCGTAGTCGTCCAGGCGGGTCGGGGACTGCTGCATCGACGCCCCCGCCCACTGGGTGCGCAGGCCGCCGGGCTCCGCGATCGTCACCTTGATGCCGAGTGGTGCGAGTTCCGCGGCCAGCGACTCGGACAGGCCCTCCAGCGCGAACTTCGTGGCGTGGTAGTAGCCGGTCGCGGGGAAGGCGGCCAGGCCGCCGAAGGAGGAGATGTTGACGATGCTGCCCGAGCGGCGGGCCCGCATGCCGGGGAGCACGGCCTTGAGGACGGTCACCACGCCGTGCACGTTGGTGTCGTACAGGGCGCGGACCTCCCTGTCCTCGCCCTCTTCGATGGCGGTCAGATAGCCGTATCCGGCGTTGTTGACCAGGACGTCGATGCGCCCGAACTCTGCCTCGCACGCCTGGACGGCCGCGGCCACCGACTCGGGGTCGGTCACGTCCAGCCGGAGAGCCAGCGCGCGGTCGCCGTACCTGGCGGCGAGATCAGTCACGGACGTGCGGTTGCGGGCGGTGACAGCCACCCGGTCGCCTCGCTCAAGGGCGTGCTCGGCCAGGGCGCGGCCCAGACCGCTGGAGCACCCGGTGATCAGCCATACAGACGTTTCGCTCGTTTCGTTTGCCATGCCTCCATGGCAACAGGAAGTCAGCTGACGAGCCACACCCCCTTGAGGGGGGCTCTCGCAGGGTCAGCTTCACGAGTGGCCCAACAGCGGGCCGGCCTCTGCCTAGCGGTAAAGTCCCTCGGGATGGCACCTGACGACAATCAGCTCGGTTCCTTCCTCCGCAGTCGCAGGGAGAAGATCGACGCTGCCTCCGCCGGCGTCGTCGACAACACGCGACGGCGGGTCAAGGGGCTGCGCCGCGAGGAGTTGGCGCTGCTCGCCGGGGTCAGCCCCTCCTACTACGCCCGGATCGAGCAGGGCCGCGACCGGCATCCCTCCCGCGAGGTCCTCGAAGCCCTGGCTCGTGTTCTGCGCCTGGACGACACCGAGCGGGCCTACCTGGGGTCCCTGGCCATGCCGTCGCTCACCCCGGCCGACATCGACGCCATCCCTGCCCACACTGTGCGGCCCGGGGTGTTGCACTTGCTGGAGCGTTGGGTTGACCTTCCCGCGTTCGTCGTCACACCCAGCCGCGACGTGCTGGCCGGCACCGCGCTCGCCGCCCGGGTCAACCCGGCATGGACCCCGGGGAGCAACCTGATCGAGTTCACCTTCCTCGACCCGCGCGCACAGGAGGTCTATCCCGACTGGGACGAGATCACCCTGCAATCCGTCGCAGGTCTGCGCGCCACTGCGGCCACTCGCCGCACCGAACTCGACGGCTTCGTGGCGAGCATGCGCGAGCGCAGCGAACCATTTCGCGCCCTGTGGGACTCCCATGACGTGTACGAACGCGTGATGGGTGAGAAACGACTCGCCGTCGATGGTCTCGGTGTCCTCAGCCTCAGTTTCGAGACCTTCGCGCTCGCCGGGCCCGAGGGCCACGTCCTGTACGTGTACTTCCCGCAGCCCGGCAGCACGGACGACGAGGCACTGCGCAGCCTTGCCTGAGCAGGCCGGCCGACAACGAGAAGCAGTCCGGCCTGGTCGATCACGCAACAGTCTGACGACTGAGGTCCGGTGCAAGGGCATGGACGCGAGGCGCGTTCCTCGCCGTGGTGGAGCCGAACCGGCCGGAGGTCTGGGCAGTTCGGGCCGGAGCGGGCACCAACCACGGACAAGGCATGCGTCACCACGGAACTGGTGGACGCGACAACGCGGGGGAAATGAGGATCGGGAGAAGATCCAGCGATCGGCAAGGTGCGCCGCAAACCCCCGCCTTCCTGCATCCCGCACGCGTGACCGTGCGTGTCCCGGCCTCTCCTCCTCCGACATCGCCCGCAGCGTGCACCCCGCTTCACGGCAGGCCGGAAAGGCGGGGTGCCGAGGTTGGGCGCCGGCTGCTACTGCGGGCGGCGTCCGCCGATGTCCCCGCCGGGATCATCGGGCAGGGAGATGCGGGCGGTGATGCGCTTGCCGACCGGCTCCCGCTGAACCTCGAAGCCCTGGGCGACGGCCATGACGATCTCCAGGCCGTGCTGCCCGACTCTGCCCGCATCAGCCGCCCGGGCCACCGGCAGGACCGGGTCGCTGTCCCACACGACCACTTCCACCACGGCGCAGGAAATGCGCAGCTCCATCAGCACCGGCCCGGGAGCGTACTTGCGCGCGTTGGTGACGAGTTCGCTGACCACCAGTTGGGTCAGGTCTATCGCGCGGGCGGACACCGGGATGCCGTGCTCGGCCTGGACACGGGTGAGGAAGTCCGCCGCGCGGTGGCGTGCCTCAGCAATGACGTGCCCATCACCGTCCAGGGCGACGGTGTCCTGTACCGGATGGGCACCTGGTGCCACACTGTCCTCGCCCTCGGGAATCGATTCCGCCGGGTCCACCTTTGTTCCCCCGTTCACACGGCCGCGCGTACCCGGCACCATGCCTTCCATGCCCCTTGGAACTCCCGGAAAAGGTACCGAACGATTGTTCGCCGTACCATCGGGGCAGGCTGTCGACGCAATACCGTCGGGGCCCGAGCCCCTCCCAGCGAGCGCAGTCGAGGAAACGGTGACAGACACCCACGGAGCAGCCCGGTCCGGCCGGCTGTCGGTCGACCACTCCACCGTCCATGGCATCCGGGTGGTCACTCTGCGTGGCGAGATCGACCACACCGTCAAGGATGTGCTCAGCGAGGCCCTGCTGCCTGACGGCGGCGCGACGCCGCAGCGGACCGTGGTGGACCTCAGCGGCGTGACGTTCATGGACTCCAGCGGCATCAACGTCTTCGTCGCCGCCTACCAGGCGGTGAGTGACACTCAGGGATGGCTGCGCATTGCCGGTGCCCAGGGATCGGTGCTGCGGGTCCTGCAACTCGTCGGCCTGGATGAGGTCATCCCCTGCCATCCCAACGTCGAGCGGGCCCTTGCGGCCTGACCCACTTCACACCCCGCGATGTCGGCGGCCCAGCGCTGCCACTCGGCCGCCCGGTGACCTCGGCGCTCGGGCCATCCTGCCCGAGCGCCCGGCTGCCCTGCCCCGCCGCAGGAGTGGTGGTCGAAGGAGGAGCGTGACGATGATGCACCTCTTGTCCGCGGCCTGTTGGCGGCCGGAAGCAAGGCCGGCCCAGGTGAACCACCTGGTTGCGGCAGCCTGGGCCGACCTGAAAGCCGCTGCGGCTCATTGCTGCGGGTCCGGTCTGGTTTCGGCCGATGAGCGACGGTTGCCGTGCCAGTCCACTATCAGAACCGTGGCGTCGTCCTGGAGGTTGCCATGGCAGGCATCCAACACCGCGGCGGTCAGACTTCGGACCGCTTCTCTTGGATGCTGCGCCCGGGTGTCGTGAACGATCGAGGCCAGGTCGACGGCCGCGGCGTCGCGCTCCTGCATCCCGTCGGTGAGCAGGATCAGACGGTCGCCGGGACGCAGTTGCAGTTCCTGTACGCGGTAGGAAGCGGACGCTGCCACGCCGAACGGCAGGTTGACGGCCAGTTTGACCTCTTCGACGGCGCCGTCACGCATCCGCAGTGGCCGAGGATGGCCGGCGTTGACCAGTTCGCAGAGGCCCGTTCCGAGGTCGACGCACAGCAACTGTCCGGTGGCGAGGCCGCGGCTGTGGCTCAGCAGGGCCTCGTGGGCCTGGTGGGCCTGCTTGAGGGCGTCACAGCCGCTGCGGCGTGCCCGCCGCAACGCGCCGACCAGCAAGGTGGCCAGCAGGGCGGAGTTCGTGTCGTGGCCCATGGCGTCGGTGATGGACAGGTGCAGGGTGTCGTGATCGACGGTGTAGTCGTAGGTGTCGCCACCGATGTCGTCAGCCGGAATCAGCCCGGCGGCGAGGGTGAACTGGGCCGCCTCGCAGCAGGGGGCCGAGGGAAGCAGTTGGTGCTGGATCTCCGCGGCCAGGCTGGTCTCGGTGGTGCGTCGGCCCAGGTGGTACAGATCCGTGAAGCGGCGGTCCGTGACGATGATGTAGGCAAGGGCGTGTGCCGCGTCGCGGACCTGCCGGAGCACGGTGTCGTCGGCGGACTGCAGGGTCAACTCGAGGACGCCGATGCAGTCGCCGCGGTTGGTGACCGGCGTGATGACGCGCCGTCCGCCCTGGCCGTCCGGTGCCACATGCTGGTGCTGGCTCTGCAGAACACCGTCGTAGACGCTTCCCTGCAGGTCGATCGGCCCGACATGGTCCGCGACATCGCCGCCGGTCGCGGCCAGCCGTACCAGCCGCTGACCGATGAGGTCGACGAACAGAAACGACACACGCTCCGCACCGAATCGCTTTTGCAGGTCGTGTGCCACCACATCGACAGATTCACCGGGCGGCGCCGCCTCCGCAGCGGCCAGCAATTCACCCAGTTCCAGATCTCCACCCTGCACGACAACCTCCCATCGGATGCCGCAACTTCTTCCCCGAGTCTCCGCAACATCACCTGGTGTGCCGAAAATGCCTGGTCAGGACGGCGAGCCAGAGAGAGGTACGGGGCTCGGACCGCCTCGGACTCGCCAGAACCCGGATCCGCGCTCACAACTCGTCGCACACAGGGCGCGTTGGTCTCGGCAAGGCACTGGAGGCGAAGACGCCACGGGGCGGCCGGTCGCCCTGCGCCCGGCACTTGCCAACCCATGTCTCGGAGTCCACTCACCGGCCCGGGTCAGGGGGCAGCGTCACCGCTGTCTGCCGGCGAAGAGGCGTTCGCCTCGGCCGACTGGTCGCGCAGGCCTACGACCGCATCGGACCCGGCCGCCACCGCGGTCATGGCCCGGGCCGTCCGAGGCGCCCGGACCACGCGTCTCTGCAGCTCTTCAAGCGAGACGGTCCGCAACGGCAAGTACCACAGCAGCCGCAACCAGGACCGCCGAGCAGCAGACCATCACGGCCCGGCTCCAAGCGCCGTCAGGCTCGGCGTCGGCGCCCAGGTCGTCCCGCTCGGACTGGGAGCCGGTCAGCCCGAGCGGTGCTGCGTACGGCGGAGCGTCGTCCACGTGAGGATTCACGCCCGGACCAACGCGTGATCAGGATTTTCGACACAGCACAACGGCCGTCACCACCCTTTCAGCCCAGACCGTCCCCCCTCCGGACGAGGCGTTCATCCTGCCTGTTGCGATGCTTTCACCAGGGGCAGCAGGCGACCAGGGGATGAGGCGACCGAGCCGGTGACAGCCGTACGGACGCGAACGGGCCCAGCCTCCCGGCGATCTTGTCCGGGGTCCCAGAGGATGGACCCCGGTGGCCCGGCCGCGGGAGTGGCCGATGGGCAGCTGTATCCCCTTGCGCGGCCGGCTGGACCGGCCGCCTGACCCCCAGGAGCACACCGATGACAGTAGTGACGGACGCGCTCGTACCGGCGTTGGAGGATGCCCGTGAGGCGCATGAGGCCGTCGCCGCCCGGTTCAGGGCGGATGTTGCCATCATGCCGCCCGGCCCGTACCGGCAGATGCTCGAAGGCCAGGTGGCCGACGTCCAGGGCCAGCTCCAGCGAATCGAGCACCATGTGCGCGAGCTGCGGCCCCGCGGCGGGCTGGTCGAGGACGGCGTCGACATGGCGCGGTTCATCTCGCGCGGCGCCGTGCGGACCATCATGCTGCCGCTGACCATCGGGTCCACGCTCGTGACGGACATCCTGCGCGGCGGGCGTCCTGCCGACGAGCGACGGCAGCTGAGCAACGCCGAGGACGAGTACGCGGTCACAGCCCGGGCGCTGGCGGCCTGCAGGGCCGGCCAGAGCATCGCGGAAGCGGTCCATGACCAGGGCACCGCCGACCTGCTCGCGGCACTGCGCCGCGAGGACGAGGAACTGCTCGAAAGGCTGGAGGACAGCGTCGCCTATCACGCCCGGGCCGTGGCGGCCGCGTCCAACGGATTCGTCCGGGAGAACGGCGGCGGCCTGGCCGACACGGCGGCCCGCACATTTCGGACGGCCGCCGACCGGGTGAAGGATGTCGCCCAGAGCGGCGGGCGGCGGGTCAGGGATGCGGCCGAGGGCGCGGCGCGGGAGATGCCCGAGCCGACCCGCATGGCCGAAGGTGTGCGGGGTGCGGTGGCCCGGGAGGAGGAGCTCCCGATCGCCCGCTTCAGCCAGCTCAGCGTCGACGAGATCAAGCAGCAGCTGCGCCCGCTGTCCCCGTCGGACCTGACGGCGATCGAGGAATACGAACGCAGCCACTCCCACCGGCCCCCGGTCCTGGATGCCATCGAGCAGCTGCGCAGCAGCGTACGTCGCCCGGTGACGACATCATGAACCCGGCCAAGATCACCGAGCAGTCGCGGAACGTCCCCGTCATCGCAGGGCAGCGAGGGGCGCTCCTGCCTGGCTGACCGTGCACCGCGGACTCAGCCCCCCGCTCGGGACGCCATCCCCGCAACTGCCGGCCAGGACCGGAGACTTGCCCCGTTGGGGATCGCTCCCACCGGCAAGTTGTTCATGGCGGTGGGCGTCGTCAGCGCGACGCCCACCGCTCGGTACTCGGACTCAGCTGCACTTACGTCCGGTGTTGATGCACTGGACCGCCTTGTTCATCAGCTTCGCGTCGAAGACGTTGATGAAGTCACCGTGGTCGGTGACCGGCTTGTGCTGCTGTTCGGGGAAGCTGTCCAACGAGAAGAACGGACGGGTCTTGCCGTTGTCCTTGAGGCTGGGCGCGTCCACGTCGTACACCAGACGCTGGACCAACTGCGGAATGGCCTTGAAGCCGGTCGCGCAGTTGCCGTTGGCGTCAGCGAACGCCACGTGCGTACGGTGGTTGGCGCTGTCGATGTTCCTTCCGTCCCAGCAGCTCTGGAACTTGAAGGTGCGCACGACATCGCTGCCTGAGGGGCAGAGGGGGTACTTGTCCTTCAACTGGACTTTGTTCTCGAAGCCGGTGCAGCTCCAGGAGGCGTTGGCGTTGGCGGTGCCGTTGACGAACGCCTTGGCGTCACCTGTGATGATGCGCAGGAACTTGGGCATCGCCACCACCTTTCCGCGGGGGCTGCCCACGAAGTCCAAGGTGGCCTTCTTGGCCGTCAGAATCCGGCCCGTGTTGCCCTCGAGGCCGCCGCCCTGCTTGTCGGCGTCGAACTCCTTGGTGCCGTCCTGCAGGCGCAGCACCGGCCAGTAGTAGGACGACTTGTCGCCCTTGTTCTGGCAGCTGGTCCCGGCCTTGACGAAGTCCTGGTCGCTCGAGAAGGCGTCGTTGTCCTGGTTGCCGACGTAGTCGTGGAAGTGGTGTGCGCCGTTGGTGACACCGGGCGCGACGATGACGTTGTCGCTGTTGTACAGCTTGTTGGCGTTCACCCCGCACTTGGTGACGAAGACACCCTTGGAAGCCTTCGCCGACTTGGCCGGCGTACGCACATTGGCCTTCACCTTGGTGATGTCCACGAAGTCGGCGGCGACGGGGCCGTTGCCGGTCCCACCGGCATTGGTGTTGTTGCCGCCCTGGTTGTTGCCGCCCTGACCGGCGTTGGGCTGGCCGCCGGTGGCGCGCAGCGTGCAGGCCGCCAACGTGTCCAGGCCCTGCGGCTTGGCTGCCACACGGCCGATGGCGATGGCGATACGGTCGATCGTCGCCTTTCGCTTGTCCTTCAGCGGACCCACGATCGCGTTCTGAGCGAAGTTGGGGTCCTGCTGAATCGCCTTCTGGGAGGTGGAAAGGCGCTGGTATGCCTCGGATATCTGCTTGTCGAGGAGTGCCAGTTCCCTGTCGACCTGCGCCTTCGCCTGGGCAGGCACTGATGTCAGCTTCTGGCCTACGTCGGGGCAGTCGATGGTGGAGGTGCCGGCCGCGAGCACCTGGTTCTGGACAGAGCCCTTCGACGCGCCGGATTCATCGGCCGAGGCATAGATGTTGACCGCCACCAGCCCACCGGCCCCTACGGCCAGTGCGGCCGCCGCGCCTACCGCCCGGCGGGCAGTCTTCGATCTCTTTCGCGTATTGCGTCTCATCAGGCCTCTCAAGGACATCTCCGGAGCCGGCAGGACTTCCGGCGTGGGTGAAGCGCGTCCTCAGATACGAATGTCAGCGTCGAATACTCAGCGAATTCTCAAGTTCGTAGCTTCATCCATCCGCAAAAGGGTGCAGGAGAACCCAATCCGGGCCGGGACCGGCTTCCAGCTGTGGTGACGGGTTCACTGGCTGTCGTCGCCACGCTCACGGCCGGAAGGTCGGCGGGGTCGAGGACGGGCGGCAGGTCGCCCGGACCGATGGCGGCGGTGGGTGAGGCAGCGTTTCTCCACCGTTTGAGGGCCAGTGGCGGAGCCCGGTGCGAGTGAGGTGGTCTTCAAACAGGCGCCCGGGGCGGACCATTGGGCGGCGACCAGCCGGTCAGCGAGTGCCTCCTCGACCGTGTGGCCCGTGCCCGCGCCTTCCGCCGACGTCGCCGCTGCGGGACTGCGAACACGTACGGCGGTCGATCGGGGAGGTCAGCGTCCCCTTACGGCGTCCCGCCCAGGAACCTTCGAATGTGCGGCCGGCGGGCAGAGTTGCTGCCCCATCCGGTTCCGCCGCGGGGCTGCGGCCATTTCCGCACCGGCGTCTCCTACCTGCCTGATCGACAGGCGCATCCGGCCGGCCTGCCGCGCACCCGGGACCGGCTGGTGTCGGCGTTCGCCCCCGACGACTTGGCGCGCGGCGAGGCCACGCCCTCCCCGAAGGAGATGTGTCGGGCGGGTCGCCTGATCGACCGAGTCAGGGCCGGTCTCGGTGACTTCACGGTCGAAGAACAGGCCCAGACCCGCGCAGCCGTCGTCGTCTTACGACGCAGTCGGAGCGTGATGCTGGACCTGTCTCGCATCGGCCGGCCGCTGCCCGACCTGCACCCCACGAGGTCCGCCTGAGCGGAACCATGACCGACGGCGCTTCCGGCGTTCCTGCGAAGTGGACGGTGCTGCAGCGCACTCGGCTCACGCAGGCCCGTGCTGAACGGAGGTGAGCGGGTCCCTCAGCGCCAGGGGCGAGCGCGGGAACGGCGAGCCCTTTCCCGTTGCGTGGAACTCCCGTGCGGCGCGGGCCCGCACGTTGTTGCGGGCTTCTCTATACGGTGAAGGGCCGCTGCCGCAGGAACGAGTCGTCGGCCTGACCGGTGACGAACAGGCCCGGGCTCTGGTTGGGCGGCATCCTGCGGAGGATTTCGCGGTGGAACGACTTGTGTCCGCCGGTGAACTTCCCTTCGCTCCAGACCTCGCGGAGTGTTCCGGTGAAGAGCCCGTTCTCCCAGCCGTCGGCGGCCAGCTGGTTGTCCGCGCAGGCGGAGATGAGCAGGACGCTCGCCGGTAGGTCGAGGGTGTCCTTCGGCTGCAGATTGCGCTGGATCGTGTCATAGAGGGTCTTGTCCCGGTCGTACGCCTCGCGCTGTGTGTCCGGCGGCATGATCCGGGAAGTGACCTCGATCTGGTCCGGGTCGCGGGTCTGGTACTGCTCCTCCATCGCGTCCGAGGTGAGGAGACTCCGCACCGCCCTGACGGCTGTTTCGCTGTGACAGCAGTCGAAGTAGGCAGAGATGCGGACCCCTTCGGCGAACGCCTCGAACTCCTTGTAGAGCTCGTCGTCGATGAACTCGCGGTCGTAGAGGACCAGGGTCTCGTCGAGGCGGTCGGGCTCGTCCTCGGGCCCGTTCCTGTCGGGCACCTGGCCGCCGTGGCCCGAGTAGGTGAGGAGCAGGATGTCGCCGGACGTCAGGACCCTCGCCGCCTTGCGGAGCTCGGCGGTCACGTTGTCGACCGTCGCGTCCGCCGCGAGCAGCATCGTGCGGTCGTCGAAGCCGGCGTCCCTGGCGATCTGCTCCATGTCGCGGGCGTCGTTCTCGCACGCGTTGAGCTTGCCGTCCCACCCTCCGTACTTGGCGGGGTCTACGCGGTTGAGTCCGATGTGGAGTGACATGCCATGGGCCATGGGATGGCCTCCTTCCCTGCGGACGGGATGCGTCCGGAGTGGATCCCCGAGCCTGAGATGATCACCCATTTAGCCCAATACTACCGAAGAGTTGCTTATGTGGCGTTTCCTTGCATGTGCCTCTGCCCGCGTCCTTCTCCGCGTCCTCTGCCCGCGGAGAACCGTGCCGCGACAGTCGCCCCGTTGACCACGCACTGCGGCGTGGCCGACTCCGTCAGTGGATGCGTCAACTGGGGAACGTATGGCGCCGCCCCGCAGCACGGTCACGGATCCGCCGACGGTCGGGCGTTCCGACTGGGCAGCCGGTCGGGCGGAGGCACGGGCTCGACGCGCGCCGGTACTCCGTTCGGCCTAGCCTGTGAGAGGGAGTGACTCTCATCGGATGTGAAGCGAGGAGATCCGTGATGAGCAAAGTCACCACTGGCACCTTCAAGACGTATCGAGCGGTAGCCGACTTCCAGCGCGCCAAGGAAATCGCCGGCACCACATCACCGTTCACCATCGAAGTCCGTTTCCTCGGTGGACTGACGGCACATCAGCAGGACGCCTTCGCAGCAGCGGCCGATCGCTGGGCCAAGGTCATCGTCGGGGACCTCGACACCGCGGTCGTCGGCGACGACATCATCGACGACCTGCTGATCGAGGCGGAAGGCGTCACGATCGACGGCCCCGGCGGCATCCTGGGCATGGCAGGTCCCACCGACTTCCGCGACGGCAGCGCCCAGTCCGGTGCGGGGCTGCCCGCGAAGGGCGTGATGAGGTTCGACTCCGCTGATCTGACGAAGATGGAGACGGACGGCACGCTCGTCGACGTCATCACCCACGAAATGGGGCACGTACTGGGCATCGGAACCCTGTGGAAGCCCTTCGGCCTCCTCACGGGAGCCGGCGGCCAGAACCCCACTTTCACGGGACCTCGCGCCCAGGCGGAGTTCGCCGCGCTCGTCTCGGAGGCGCAGCCGGTACCCGTACCGGTCGCCAACTTCGGCGGGCCGGGGACCAGGGAGAGCCACTGGCGAGAAGCAGTGTTCGTCAACGAACTCATGTCACCGTTCATCTCGGGCAGCAACAACCCGTTGAGCCGGATGACCGCAGCGGGCCTCGGCGACCTGGGCTACCAGGTCGACCTTGACGGCGCCGAGCCGTACACGCTCCCGGACCTGCTCCGCATCGCCCGGTCGGGTGGACTCGTACCGCACACGGCGCCGGTCGGCGACGGCATGATGCTGCCCGCCGTCCCCACCCAGCTGCCTGCCACAACACCCTGACGGACGGCGTGCTTTCCGCGCTGGCGGAGCTGACTGGCGTCGCCGGGAGTGAGAGCGGCCCTCCGCAGGAGTCGCGGCCCGGCATCTTCCCCGCAGCCGGTGAGGAGGCCGACGGCGCGACGACGGCCACCGTTCCGCGCGAGCCGAGCCCTGGCCGTGACCAGGGCCACGAACAGCTCGCGGCCTGCCTTGGCCCCGGCGACCTCGCCCAAGTCGCCTGCGCGGCGGCCTCCACGCGTCGTACTTCCTCGCCGCCCTCCCCTCCACATGACCAGCGAGAAGGCGAGTGACGTGATCCTCGCAACCGTCCAAGGAGTACCGCGATGAGCAAGCAACGACGCGCCGCACGACGTTCCGCAGCCGGATACCGTACGTCACTGCCCTGGCGGTTCGTCACGGCCGGTGCCAAGTACGTGGACCGGCGCATCGGCTGGGACAGACTGCCCGTCATACCGGGCCTGCTGACGCTCCTCGGACTGCGCGTCGAGCTCCGGCAGAAGAACCTGCACGACACCGGCCACCTGCCCTCGGTCGATCTGCCCGATCCCGCACCCCCCTCCGAGACCCACAAGGTCAACCGGACCCCCGACGGCAGCCACAACGACCTCGACGCGCCCCGTATGGGCATGGCGGGCACCCGCTTCGGCCGGAACATCCCGCTGGACCGGATCGCCCCGGCCACACCCGAGGACGTACTGTCCGCGCCGAACCCTCGTGAGGTCAGCCGCGCCCTGCTCACCCGCGACGAGCTCATCCCGGCCGAATCGGTCAACTCCCTGGTCGCCGCCTGGCTCCAGTTCATGGTCCGCGACTGGTTCAGCCACGGGACCGGCCCCACGGAACAGCCCTGGGAAGTCCCGCTCATGGACGACGACCCGTGGCCGGAACACCCCATGCGGATCATGCGGACACCGGACGACCCGACCCGCGACCCGCAGGCACCCGCCGGGACACCCGACACCCGGATCAACGAGTCCTCCCACTGGTGGGACGCGTCGCAGATCTACGGGACGACTGAGACCGAACAGCGCCTGATGCGCACGGGCGAACTGGGCAAGCTGTGTCTGTGGGACGACGAGCGATCCCCGTTCCCCTCGGCCCCTTCCCGGGAACCCTCCCGAGACCGCTTCCGGGACCCTTCCCGGGACCGCCCCCGGGATCCCTCGCACATCCCCGGCTTCTGGCTGGGCCTCGCCATGATGCACGACCTGTTCGCCCGTGAGCACAACGCGATCTGCGACCACCTGCACGGCGCGTACCCGACCTGGAACGACGAGGAACTCTTCCAACGAGCCCGACTCGTCAACGCCGCGCTCCTCGCCAAGATCCACACCGTGGAGTGGACACCGGCCGTGATCAGCCACCCCACCACCGTCAAGGCACTGCGCGCCAACTGGTGGGGCATCGCCGGCGAGCGCGTACACGACCTCTTCGGCCGGCTCGGCGACAGCGAGGTCATCAGCGGCATCCCCGGCGGCGAAACGGACCACTACGGCGTCCCGTACTCCCTCACCGAGGAGTTCGTGGCCGTCTACCGCATGCACCCACTCATCCGGGACGAGTGGCATCTGCGCTCAGCCGCCGACGACTCGACCCTGCGCCACTGCACCCTCCGCGACATCTCGGGCCCCGGGGCGCTGAAGGCCCTGGAGACCACCGGGATGGCCGATCTGCTCTACAGCTTCGGCACCCTCCACCCCGGACTGGTCACCTTGAACAACTTCCCCAGGTTCCTCCAGGAGTTCGAGCGCCCGGACGGTCATCTGCAGGACCTCGCCGCCACTGACATCCTGCGCACCCGAGAACTGGGCGTCCCCCGTTACAACGAGTTCCGGCGGCTGCTGCGGCTGAAGCCCGCGGCGAACTTCCTGGAGCTGACGGAGAACCGTGCGTGGGCCGAACAGATCCAGTGGCTCTACGACGGCGACATCGAGAAGGTCGACCTCATGGTCGGGCTGTACGCGGAGAGGCTGCCGGCCGGATTCGCCTTCAGCGACACGGCGTTCCGCATCTTCATCCTGATGGCCTCACGCCGGCTGAACAGCGACCGCTTCTTCACCGAGTACTACACCCCCGAGGTGTACTCCAAGGCCGGTATGGCCTGGATCGACGACAACAGCATGATCACGGTACTGCTGCGCCACCACCCGGAGCTGCGTACGGCTCTGGCTGGGCTGACGAACGCCTTCGTGCCGTGGCACACCGCCGGAAGGACGGTGACCTGACATGGCAGCGACGGACAGGTCGAGCGAGGACCGGGAGCGCCAGGCCGCGGCAGCCGCCGCGCGGTACGACGAGACCGGCGACGAGCGGCGGGCGGTCGAGCGGCAGCAGGACGCCGGGGTCACCTTTCCGGATTCGCAGGAGGCGCTCGCGGCACGCGCGGCCCGACTGCTCGACCGGCACGCGGTGCCCACCGCCATGGTGGTGGAGGCCGTCCGTGCGGAACCGCTGGCGGCGACCGCCGCCTACGAACGCATCCTCGGGGTGTCCAAGGACCTCCAGGCATGGAGCTTCCTGCCGCGCGGCGCCCGGGCGGCACGCACCGTCGCCCGGATCTCGGTGCGGGAGAACGGCCGCGAGCTGCCTGTCGGCACCGGCTTCCTGGTGTCTCCGAGCCTGCTGATGACCAACCATCACGTGCTCACCGACGCGGAGGCCGCCCGGCAGTGCTTCGTGGAGTTCGAGGCCCAGGTCACCGTCGACAACACCCCGCATCCGGCAACACGGCTGGAACTCGACCCCGACGAGTTCTTCGTGGCCGACCCACGCCTCGACTTCGCTCTGGTGCTGGTGTCCCCCGGCCCGGACCTGCGGCCCCCCGGGGAGACGTTCGGCTGGAATCGGCTCAGCGCCCAGACGGGAAAGCTGGTGATCGGCGAGCCCGTCAACATCATCGGACATCCGATGGGGCGGCTGAAGGAGATCGCCCTGCGCGACAACATGCTCCAGGTGCGCCTCGACGACTTCCTGCACTACATGACGGACACCCAGCCGGGCCACTCAGGCTCGCCCGTCTTCAACGACCAGTGGGAGGTCGTCGCGCTCCACCACAGCGGTGTCCCCAGGACCGACGACCAGGGCCGCATCCTGCGCCGTGACGGACAGGTCTGGCGGCCCGGTGACGGCGACGACGCCATCGACTGGGTGTCCAACGAGGGCGTACGCATCAGCTCCATCCTGAGGCACCTCGCCGCCTTGTCCCTCACCTCCCGGCAGCAGGCGCTGCTGGCCGAGATGGGCCCGGAGTCCGGGCTGCGCCGCGCGGAGGCCGCCGTCGGCCCGACGGCGGTCCCGGCTGCCACCGTCGCAGCGCCGCACCCGGCCGCCGAGAAGGCGACAGCACGTGCGGGTCTGCGCGCCCGGGAGGGCGCGTTCGGCGGCACACGGCATCTGGTCTTCCTGCACGGTCGCTCCCAAGAAGGCAAGGATCCCGAAAAACTGCGCCTCGAGTGGGCGGGCGGACTCAACCAGGGGCTTGTCCGCGCCGGGCTGCCCCCGGTCGACCCGGCGGACGTCTGGTTCCCCTACTACGGCGACAGACTGGTGCAGGCCCTGACCGCGCACGAGGCCGTCCCCCGCATCGTCGAGGCGCCGACCGCCACGGCGGCGGAGGTGGTCGCCCCCACCACCCCCACCGCCCGGGCGGTGTACGAGGAGATCGTCGGCGAGGCTGCCACGAAGTGGAACATGCCCCAGGAGGACCAGTTGGCCACCGAGCGGTTCGGCCTGGGCGACGTGGTCGGAGCCCTGCAGAAGCGGCTCAGCTGGCTGGCCGCCAGGAGCGACCTCGACGCATGGGCCATCGCCCTGATCTTCCGCGACGTGGCCGCGTACCTCGACGACCGGCGCATCAGGGACGACGTCCTGGACTGCGTACTCGAGACCATGCCGGACGCGGGAGAAGTGGTGCTCGTCAGTCACAGCCTCGGCACGGTCGTCGGCCTGGATCTCACCACTCGACTGTCCCCCGGAGTGAACCTCGTTCATCTGACCACGGCGGGCAGCCCCCTCGGCATGGACAGCGTGTACAACAGGCTGCTCGTCGGCGGGCCGAAGCGTCCGGACGTCGTGGCCGACTGGCTCAACGCCTGGTGCCCGACCGACGCGGTGGCCATCGGATGCCCGCTGGGCGACGACTGGGCGGACGGCCTGTCCGACCTCGCCGTCATCAACGCCCGCGACCGGGCGCACAGCATCGTCGAATACCTCGCCCACACCGAGGTCGCCCGGTCGATCGGCAGCCACCTCGGCGGCTGACCCCGTCAGCCGCCGGTCGCACCCGTCCCGGCCGACCAGCAGGGCGACCGGCTGCGGCGCGGTGCCGTCCGTCACGAGTAACGCGACCGTCTACCTGGCCGCACTCCGCATCGAGGCGTCTTCCTCGGGCCGAACGGTGACCCACCCGAAACCGCCTAGTAGTGCTTCGTTAGGTTCTCGTTCTGGTTCTGCGGGTTTTGAGGGGGTGGCCGCAGGTGATGCAGGTGCCGGTCCAGCACCTCAGTA
>NZ_JBVIPA010000071.1:0-26899 GCF_055578365.1 Streptomyces sp. NPDC033131 | reverse complement strand
TGGTTGCGGGGGCCGGGCTGATGGTGTCCTCGCACAGCAGGGACACGAACCAACGGCCCGCGCTGTCGCGCGACACGGTCACCGTGGTCGGCTCCGCGCCCTCGGGCAGCGGACGCGACCAGCGGATGTCCAGGGGCTCCGCCATCTTCGCGAGCGTGAGCTGTCCGTCGCGCCACTTGAAGGCACTGCGGGTGTACTCGGCCGACGCCCGGGACTTCTTCCGCGACTTGTAGCGCGGGTACTTCGCACGCTTGGCGAAGAAGTTCCCGAACGCCGTCTGAAGGTGGCGCAGCGCCTGCTGGAGCGGGACGGAGGACACCTCCGCCAGGAAGGCCAGCTCTCCGGTCTTCTTCCACTCCGTGAGCGCGGCGGACGACTGCACGTAGGAGACGCGGCGCTGCTCGCCGTACCAGGCCCGTGTGCGCTCATCCAGCGCCTTGTTGTAGACGAGGCGGACACAGCCGAACGTGCGCGACAGCTCAGCTGCCTGCCCGTCCGTGGGGTAAAAGCGGTACTTGAACGCCCGCTTGACCTGCTGCGTCATACCTCACATTCTATCGGATTCTGAGTAAGCAGCTGCCGTCGGGCCGGTAGCCGCAGACGCCGAATCGCCCTGGAGGCGATTCGCCTTTCCCTGCCCTGCTCCGCAGGAGCTTCGTTTCCTCCCCGACCTGAAGGCCGGGGTATCCACGAAGGAGTCACGATGAACACAGGGTCGCGGGCGGACCGGGGTGGCGTTCACTTTCCGCCGCCGACTCACTCGTACGGGTGATGATCGGGTTCAGTGGCGGGGGTCACGGGAATCCGGCCGCGCGCCAGCTTGTTTAGCGAGGGTAATGAGTTACCCTAAAGAGATGCCGGACCTTACCCATGGCGACGACGCTGCCGCCGTGAACTCCCTGCGCTCCGCCGTGATGCGGCTCTCCCGTCGGCTCAAGCACCAACGGGTCGACGAGTCGCTGAGCCCGACCGAGATGTCGGTGCTCGGCACCCTGTCCCTGCACGGCAAGGCCACCCCGGGCGAACTCGCCCGCAAGGAGCACGTCCAGCCGCCGTCGATGACCCGCATCGTGGCGCTGCTGGAGGCCAAGGGACTGGTCCGGCTGGAGCCGCATCCCGAGGACCGGCGCCAGAAGGTCGTCACGAAGACCGAGCAGGCCGAGGCGATGCTCGAGGAGAGCCGCCGCAAGCGCAACGCCTTCCTGGCCACCCTGGTCGACGGCCTGGACGAGGACGAGTGGGCGAAACTCCGCGCCGCCGCCCCCGTCCTGGAGAAACTCGCACACCTGTAAGCAGCGTTCACGAGGAGGCGACCCTTTGAGTTCGGGACCCGGAGCAGACTCCGCCCCCGCACCGACCACCCACGACTCCCTGTCCGATCCCCAGCGCGCGTCCATGTTCAGCTCCCTGAAGGTCAGGAACTACCGCCTGTTCTTCATGGGCCAGGTCGTTTCCAACGTCGGCACCTGGACGCAGCGCATCGCCCAGGACTGGCTGGTGCTCAGCCTCACCGGCTCCGCCACCGCCGTCGGCGTCACGACCGCCCTGCAGTTCCTGCCGATGCTGCTCTTCGGCCTCTACGGCGGCGTCCTCGTCGACCGGCTGCCCAAGCGCCGCACGCTGCTGTTCACCCAGTCGGCGATGGCCCTCACCGGCATCGCGCTCGCCGCGCTCACCCTCTCCGGCCACGTCCAGGTCTGGCACGTCTACGTCGCTGCGTTCGCGGTGGGCCTCGCGACCGTCCTGGACAACCCGGCCCGCCAGACCTTCGTCTCCGAGATGGTCGGCCCCGACCAGCTGCAGAACGCGGTCAGCCTCAACTCCGCGAACTTCCAGTCGGCCCGGCTCGTCGGCCCCGCCGTGGCCGGCGTGATGATCACCGGCGTCGGTACCGGCTGGGCGTTCCTCGCCAACGGCCTGTCCTTCGTCGCCCCTCTCGCCGGCCTGCTGATGATGCGCGCACGTGAGCTGCACGTCGTCGAGCGGGCCCCGCGCGGGAAGGGCCAGTTGCGGGAGGGCCTGCACTACGTCGCCGGGCGTCCGGAGCTGATCTGGACCATCGTCCTGGTCGGCTTCGTCAGCACCTTCGGCTTCAACTTCCCCGTCTACCTCTCGGCCTTCGCCGACGACGTGTTCCACGCGGGCGCGGGCGCCTACAGCCTCTTCAACATACTGATGGCGGTGGGCTCGTTGGCGGGCGCACTGCTCGCGGCCCGGCGCGGCACGGCCCGGCTGCGGGTGCTGGTCGCGGGCGCGGTGGCCTTCGGCACGATGGAGCTGGTGGCCGCGACCGCCCCCTCCCTGTGGCTGTTCGCCCTGCTCATGGTCCCCATCGGCATGTTCGGCATGACGGTGAACGTCACGGCGAACAGCAGCGTCCAACTGAGCACCGACCCGGCCATGCGGGGCCGTGTGATGGCCCTGTACATGATGGTGTTCATGGGCGGAGCGCCGGTGGGCGCGCCCATCGCCGGCTGGATCACGGACGCGTACGGCGTCCGGGCGGGCATGGCGGCGGGCGGTGCCGTCTCGGTCGCCGCGGCCGTGACCATCGGCCTGGTCCTGGCCCGCGTCGGCAACCTGCGGCTGTCGGTCGGCTGGAACCGCGGACACCCGCGGGTGCGGTTCGTGCCGCGGGAACGGGAGGAGCTGGCCGCGGCGGCCTGAGCGTCGTACGTCCGTCTCACGTCCGTCGTGCGCCCCACTGGAACCCGGAGGGCTCAGACCCTCCGGGCCAGTACCTGCCCCGGCCACTCGGCTTCCCCGACCGTGAACGCCTCGGTGCGGGTGAAGCCGTTGCTCTCGTAGTAGCGGACGAGCTTGCCGTCGTCGCCGGCGTAACAGTCCACCCGCAGCAGCGAGACGCCCGCCCGCCTGGTCTCCTCGGCCGCGTGCGCGAGCAGCGCGCTGCCCACGCCGCGTCCCTTGAAGCGGCGGTCGGAGGCGAGCCAGTGGATGTACCGCTCGGGCTCGCCCGGGGGCGTGAGGTGGGACAGGTAGGCGCCGGCCGAGTCGGTGAGGGTGAGGGTGGCGGCCGGCACCCCCTCGACCTCGGCGACGAACACGTCGCCCTCGTCCATGTACCGGGCGACCGACTCCACCGTCCTCGGGCTCTCGGACAGCGGCTTCGTGCCCCACTGTCCGGTGCGCCCCTGCGAGACGAGCCACCGCACGCTGCTGTCGAGCATGCCGAGTATCGCGGGGATGTCGTCGGGCCCGCCCGCCCTGATCCTGATGATCTCCATGACGGCACCCTAGGTGACCAACCGCCTCCGTTCCAGGGAGAGTTGGCGGGCAGCCGGACGCGTCTTCGGTGAACCGGGAAGCGGCCTTCGGCGCACCCTCCTAGGGTGACCGCATGAGACTCTTCGCCGCCGTACTCCCACCCGAGGACGTGGCCGCCGAACTCGCCGCCGAGGTGGCCGCCCTGCGCGGGCTGCCCGGTGCGGACGCCCTGCGCTGGACCGGCAGGCCGGGCTGGCACTTCACCCTCGCGTTCTACGGCGAGGTGGCCGACGACCTGCTGCCGGACCTGTCGGCGAGCCTGGAGCGGGCCGCCCACCGCACCGCGCCCTTCCCGCTGGCGGTGCGCGGCGGGGGCCAGTTCGGCAAGGGGCGCGCGCTGTGGGCGGGCGCCGAGGGCGACCTGCCCGCGCTGCGGCTGCTGGCCGACCGGGCGGAGGCGGCGGCGCGCAAGGCGGGTGTACCGATGGGGGAGCACCGCCGCTACAAGGCCCACCTGACGGTGGCCCGCAGCCGGGACGACGTGGACGTGCGGCCGTACCTGGAGGCCATGGAGCCGTTCACCAGCCGCATCTGGACGGTGGACGAGCTGACGCTGGTCCGCAGCAACCTGCCGGCGTCGGGGGTTCCGGGCGAGCAGCCGCGTTACGAGCCGGTCGCCCGCTGGCCGCTCGGCGCGGCCGGTTAGGCTCGAAGACGTGGACCCGAAAACCCGGAACCGGATCATGGCCGGTGCGCTTGTGCTGATGTTCGTCGTCGTTGCCCTGGCGGCCGCGCTCGGCAGGTAGCTGCTGAGCGAGGAGCGCCCGGGGAACCGCGCGTCGTACGCCCGCCGCCGGCCGCATGCGGCCGGCCGCGCGGTTCCCCACGCCCCTTCGGGGGCGCTGCTACCAGGCGAAGGCCTCCGGCGACGGCCCCGGCCCGGGGAAGACCTCGTCCAGCCCGGCCAGCAGCTCCTCGCTCAGCTCCAGCTCGACCGCCCGCAGGGCCGAGTCGAGCTGTTCGGCGGTGCGCGGGCCGACGATCGGGCCGGTCACGCCGGGCCGGGTGAGCAGCCAGGCCAGCGCGGCCTCGCCGGGCTCGATCCCGTGCTTGTCGAGCAGATCCTCGTACGACTGGATCTGCGCCCGTACGGCCGGGTTCGCGAGCGAGTCGGCCGCCCGCCCCGACGCCCGCCGGCCGCCCTTGACCTCCTTCTTGAGCACGCCGCCGAGCAGGCCGCCCTGGAGCGGCGACCAGGGGATGACGCCGACGCCGTAGTCCCGCGCGGCCGGGATGACCTCCATCTCGGCGCGGCGCTCGGCGAGGTTGTACAGGCACTGCTCGCTGACGAGGCCGATGGTGCCGGAGCGCCGGGCGGCGATCTCGTTGGCCTGGGCGATCTTGTAGCCGGGGAAGTTGGAGGACCCGACGTAGAGGATCTTGCCCTGCTGGACGAGCACGTCGATGGCCTGCCAGATCTCCTCGAAGGGAGTGGCACGGTCGATGTGGTGGAACTGGTAGAGATCGATGTGGTCGGTCTGCAGCCGCTTGAGGCTGGCGTCCACCGCCCGCCGGATGTTCAGGGCGGACACCTTGTCGTGGTTGGGCCAGGCGGCCGCGCCGTCCCCGGCCATGTTGCCGTACACCTTGGTGGCGATGACGACCTTGTCGCGCCGGTCGCCGCCCTTGGCGAACCAGTTCCCGATGATGCTTTCGGTACGGCCCTTGTTCTCGCCCCAGCCGTACACATTTGCCGTGTCGAAGAAGTTGATCCCCGCGTCCAGTGCCGCGTCCATGATCGCGTGACTGTCCGCTTCGTCGGTCTGCGGACCGAAGTTCATGGTGCCGAGCACCAGTCGGCTGACCTTGAGTCCCGTGCGTCCGAGCTGCGTGTACTTCATGACTGCCTAGCCAACGGCCTGGAGTGCGCTCTATGCAAGCAGCCTTGACGCTAACTGGAAGTTAGTGCTTTCCTTCGGGAAGTATCAACTTGAACTTTCAAGGTCTGGAGCCCCGTGACCCCCACCACGCCCGCGCGCCGCATCGTCGTCGCCGCGCTCGCCGCCGGCGCCCTGCTGGGAACCGCCGCCGTACCCGCCCTCGCCGCCCCGTCCGCCCACCACTCGGTGCGCTACGGAGAGGGAGCGCGGCTCGACTACCAGAAGGCCGTTGCCGTACGCGTCCTCAAGGGCGTGTTCGAGCAGGGCGACACCGCGGTCGTCGACCGGTTCGTACGGCCGGACTACATCCAGCACAACCCGCTCGCGCCCGACGGCGCCGAGACGCTGAAGAACCTGGGAGTGGGGCTGCACCAGCAGTTCCCGGACGCCGCGTACGACATCAAGCGGGTCATCTCCGAGGGCGACCTGGTCCTCGTGCACTCCAACGTCGTGCTGACACCGGGGAGTCGAGGGTCGGCCGTCTTCGACATCTTCCGCTTCCAGGACGGGAAGATCGCCGAGCACTGGGACGCCGCGCAGAACGTGCCGGAGACCACGGCCAACGGCAACGACATGTTCTCCACGGTGAGCCGGCCGCAGACCGGGGCGCCGGGGCCGCGGTGGCTGACCGCGTACAACAAGAAGCTGGTGACCAAGGCCTTCGACCAGCTCATCGTGAAGAAGGACGTGTCGGCGCTCGACAGGTACTGGGGCCCCGAGTACCACCAGCACAACCCGAACATCGCGGACGGCGTGTCGGGCGCGAAGGCCGGGCTCGGCGGGTACTTCGAGGCGTTCCCGCAGCTGTCCGTCTCGCCGAAGCGGATCGTCGCCGAGGGCGACCTGGTCGCGGTCCACAGCCACTACGTCAACGCGCCGGGCGAACGCGGCCAGGCGGTCGTGGACCTCTTCCGGGTGCGGAACGGGAAGATCGTCGAGCACTGGGACGTACTCCAGGACGTCCCGGCCACGTCGGCGAACGACAACACGATGTTCTAGTCGCGGGGGAACTCGTCGGTCTTGAGGGTGAGGCCGACGAGGGTCGTGGTCATGTCGAGGTCCGCTCCGAAGGCCACGGACAGCTCGCTGAGGTATTCGCCGTCCTTGGGCTGGGTGTGGAGGTGGCACTTGCCCTGGTAGGGGTCGGCGATGAGGTAGACGGGGACTTCGGCGAGGGCGTAGGCGAGCTTCTTGGGGCCGTAGTCGTTGGCGGCCGTGTCCTTGGAGATGACCTCGGCCACGAACTCGACGTCCTGGTAGCGCCAGCGGCCCTTGCCGTCCTTCACCGATCGCTCGGCCATCGCCGCCATGTCGCACGCGAAGCCGTTCAGATGGCCAGGGAAGTCGATCCGGACGTCCGACGCCACTCGATTCCGCGGGTACTTGTCGCGCAGCTGGTCGTAGATCGCGGAAATGATCTCCCAGTGCGTCTGCCGCTGCGGTGACATGAAGATGTTCCCCCCGACGATCTCGACCTTCGTGCCTTCGGGGATGGGCATCTTCTCGAGCCACTCGAACATGACGTCCAGAGTCAGCTCGCCGCTTTCCTCGGCCATCTCGATCCTGTCTTGAAGGACGGTCATCGTGGCGCTCCTCCCTGGCTGCCCTGTGGACGAGTGCAGCCGCGCGGTACAACGATACGCGCGGTGACCAGGGCACGAGCGGACTCAGCCCTCGTACGGCTCCGCCAGGCCCCACGCCTGGTGCATCGCGTTCGCGAAGGCCGCCGCGATCTTGTGCTCGCCGCTCGCGTTGGGATGCGTGCCGTCGTAGGTGTCCGTGTGGATGTCGTACGACGCCGGCGGCGACGCCAGCAGCAGGGGCGAGCGGGGTTCGTCCAGGTCGGCGACCGTCTTCGCCAGCAGTTCGTTGAAGAGGGCGACCTGCTGGGCGAAGGCGGTGTCCGACTCGGCGAGTGTGTTCGGGATGACCGGGAGGACGACCGCGCGGACGCGCGGGTTGGCCGTGCGGGCCTCGGCGACGAAGCGGTGGGCGTTCTCGGCCGTCTGTTCCGGGTCGGTGTAGAAGCCCAGGTCGATCAGGCCGAGCGCGACCAGGAGGACGTCCGCCCGGTGCTCCCGTACCGCCTCGCCGATCAGCGGGGCCATGTGCATCCAGCCCTCGCCCCAGCCCGCGAGGTGCGAGCGCGGGAAGTCGGGGTCGGCGTACTCGTACGACGTGGGGGTGTCGGTCGCCTTGTCGTACAGCGCCTCGCGCGGGCCGACGAGGGTGAACGGGGCGCCGTACGTCTCGCGCAGGTGCTGCCACAGCCGGTAGCGCCAGGTGTGTTCGCCGGCACTGCCGATGGTCTGGGAATCGCCGACGGGCATGAACCTGAGCATCCGCTCATGATGAACGATCGGCGGGCCGGCCGGGGTGTGAGGACCGCCACCCATCCGTGGATCGCGGTGCGGGATGGCAGGCTTGGGGCCATGCGTCGCTCCCTTGCCTTCCTCGCCGCGGGCTTCCTCGCCGGTGCGCTTGCCCTGCCGGCCTCCGCCGCCGACGGCGACAAGGAGTTCACCATCACGGACCCCCGCATCACCGAGTCCAGCGGGCTGGCCGCCTCCCGCCAACACCCCGGCATCTACTGGACGCACAACGACAGCGACGACGGGGCCTACCTCTACGCCGTCGACAGCGGGACGGGAAAGACCGTCGCGACCGTCACCCTGACCGGGGTGGGCACCCCCCGTGACGTCGAGGCCATCTCCATCGGCCCCGGCAACGAGATCTATGTCGGCGACATCGGCGACAACCTCGGCGGCACCTGGCCCTATGTGTGGATCTACCGACTGCCCGAGCCCAAGGAGTTGCGGGACCGGACGATCCGGGCCACGCAGTACGTCGTGAAGTACTCGGACGGGGCACGGGACGCCGAGTCCCTGGTCGTGCACCCGAAGACCGGGCGGGTCTACATCGTCGACAAGAACGAGAAGGGCGGGCACCTGTACGAGGGTCCGGCCGAGCTCTCCGCCTCCGGGACCAACGTCTTCAAGCCCATCGCCCCCGTCGCCGACCTGGAGGCCACCGACGCCGCCCTGTCGCCCGACGGCGAACAGCTCGTCGTACGCAGCTACTTCGGGGCGATCGCCTACGACTGGAACGGCGGGAAGATCAAGCGGCTGGAGCGGGTCGGCGTGCCGTTCCTGGGGCAGGGCGAGTCCGTCACCTACACCGACGACGGGTCGACGCTCATGTTCGGCGCCGAGGGGGCCGACAGCCCCGTGAAGCCGGAGGACGCGCCCGGGGACACCGGCTCCGAGTCCCCCTCCGGCGGGGGGAGTTCCGCGGACGGCAACGACACCGGAAGTGACGAAGGCGGCAGCAACGTCAAGGTCGGCGCGATCGCCGCGGCCGTCGCCCTGGCGGCCGTGATCGGCTTCCGGCGGCTATTCCGTCGCCGTTCGTGAGCCCGCTGCCCGCTCGCCCGCTGCCCGCTCGCCCGCAGCCTTCGCTGCCCGCTCGTCGACGAACACCTCCAGCCCGTCCAGGATCCGCTGCAGCCCGAACTCGAAGTGGTCGAAGGCGGGGCCCCAGGCGTCCTCGTCGAGGGAGGCGAGCAGGGGAAAGCGCCCAGAAGTCATGATCTTCTCCAGCGTCGGCGTCTGGGCCTGCCAGAACTCCGTGTCCGTCAGGCCTGTCCGGCGCTCCGCCTCCCGCTGGTACAGCTGGGTGCGCGCGGCGCCGACGACATAGCCGTCGATCATGATGACCGCCGAGACCAGCTCGGCGTCGCCCAGCCCCATCGGCTTGATCCGGGACAGGATCTTCTCCATGCCGTCCAGGGCGCTCGGGCCGAGGATCGGGCGGGACTGGTTGACCTGGAGCAGCCAGGGGTGGCGGCGGTAGAGCGCGAGGGTGGCGCGGCCCATGGCCTCCAGGGCCGAGCGCCAGCCGCCGTCGCCGAGGTCGGCGGGGTTCTCCGAGGGGCGCTGCACGCGGTCCAGCATCAGGTCGAGCAGTTCGCCCTTGCCGGGGACGTACCGGTACAGGGACATGGCGCCGGTGCCGAGCTCGGTGGCGATCCGGCGCATGGACACCGCGTCCAGGCCGTCGGAGTCCGCGACCCGGACGGCGGCTTCCACGATCCGGTCCAGGGTCAGGGCCGGTTTGGGCCCGCGACTGGGGCGCCTGCCGGTGTCCCACAGCAGTTCCAGGGTGCGGACGATGTCGCCGCTGCCGCTGGTCTCCGTACCGCCCTTGCCGCTCGTCATGGGGCCAGCTTAAGTCCTCGCGAAAAAACTGGGTACGCCGTACTCGCAATCGGGTACGGTGTACTCAGTTACCGAGAAGGGGGACCCATGAGCGACGGATACGCCGTGCGGGCTGAGGCCCTGGAGAAGCGCTACGGCGAGAAACGCGCCCTCGACGGCTTCGACCTGGCCGTCCGCGAGGGCACCGTGCACGGCCTGCTGGGGCCGAACGGCGCGGGCAAGACGACCGCGGTCCGCATCCTGTCCACGCTCGTCCGGCTGGACGGCGGACACGCGACGGTGGCCGGCCTCGACGTCGCCCGGCAGCCGCGCGAGGTGCGCGCCCGCATCGGCCTGACCGGGCAGTACGCGGCAGTCGACGAGGTGCTGACCGGACGCCAGAACCTGGAGATGTTCGGCCGCCTGTTCCACCTGGGCGGCAGGCGCGCCAAGCTGCGGGCCGTGGAGCTGCTGGAGCGGTTCGACCTCACCGACGCCGGCGACAAGGGCGTCGGCGGCTACAGCGGCGGCATGCGGCGCCGCCTCGACCTCGCGGCCTCGATGATCCTCGCTCCGGCCGTCCTGTTCCTCGACGAGCCGACGACCGGCCTCGACCCGCGCAGCCGCGGTGAGGTCTGGGACTCCGTCCGGGCGTTGGTGGCGAGCGGCACCACCGTGCTGCTGACCACGCAGTACCTGGAGGAGGCCGACAAGCTGGCCTCCCGCGTCACCGTCATCGACCACGGCCGGGCCATCGCCGACGACACCCCGGACGGGCTGAAGAACCGCATCGGCGGCGACCGTATCGAGGTCGTGGTCGCCGAGCGGTCGGAGATCCCGAGGGTGGTGAAGGTCGTCGCCCGCGTCTGCGACGGCGAACCCGAGGCGGACGAGGACGGGTTGCGGGTGCACGCCCCGGTGACCGACCGGGTGTCGGCGCTGACGGAGGTGGCGCGGACCCTGCAGGACGAGGGCGTGCGGGTCGAGGACATCGGGCTGCGCAGGCCGAGCCTCGACGACGTGTTCCTGCGCCTGACCGGACACCGGACCGAGACGACCGAGCAGACCGAGAAGAGGGCCGTCGCATGAGCGCCGTCGACCTGACCGGCCAGGACGCCCGCGGCCGCGGGTACTGGGCCCTCGCCGACTGCTGGAACATCGTCCGCCGCGGACTGACCCACTACCAGCGCCAGCCGATCAACATCGCCTGGCAGCTGGGCTTCCCCATCCTGTCCGTCCTCCTGTACGGCTATGTGTTCGGCAGCGCCATGCAGGTGCCCGGCGGCGGGGACTACCAGGACTTCCTGATGCCCGGCATGTTCGTGATGACGATGGCGTTCGGCTTCATCAACACCGCCACCGTCGTCGTCTACGACTCCACCAAGGGCGTCATCGACCGCTTCCGCTCCATGCCGATGGCCTCGTCCGCCGTGGTCGCCGGCCGCGGGGTGACCGATCTGCTGGTCGCCTGCGCGGAGTTGGGGATCATGATGGCCACCGCGTTCGCCATGGGCTGGCGGCCGGACGGCGGCTGGGGCTTCCTCGCCGCCTTCGGACTGCTGCTGTGGCTGCGGTTCGCGCTGATCTGGATCGGCGTGTGGCTGGGCCTTCTGGTCCCCAACCCGGAGGCGGCGGGCGGGCTGTTCGCGGTCGCCTTCCCGCTCACCATGATCTCCAGCATCTTCGTCGCGCCCCAGCTCATGCCCGACTGGCTGGGCCACGTGGCCGCCTGGAACCCGATCTCCTCCACGGCCGCGGCCAGCCGCGAGCTGTTCGGAACGCCGGTCGGGACCGGGGACTCCTGGGTCGAGCAGCACGCGCTGCTGATGGCCGGGGTGTGGCCCGTGGTGCTCACGGCGATCTTCCTGCCGCTCGCGGTGCGGAGGTTCCAGAAGCTGAGCCGGTGACGGCCGGCGCGCCAGGGGACGTCGGCTGTCTTGACGTGTTCATGGGTGATGGCTTCCATGGGGGGTGCGTGGTGCGGTGGGAGCGCTCCCATCGGTTCCGGGCCCGCGCCTCCCGAGAGGAAGCAGCGACATGTTCCACAGCTTGCGAAAAGCGCTGTGCGCTGTTGCCGCGGCGCTCCTGCTACCCCTGACCGCGGCCCAGACCGCCGACGCGGCCGCGGCGGCCGCACCGGGGGCGGGTTACTGGCACACCAGCGGCCGTCAGATCCTGGACGCCGCCGGGCAGCCCGTCCGGATCGCCGGCATCAACTGGTTCGGCTTCGAGACCGCCAACCACGTCACCCACGGCCTCTGGGCCCGCGACTACAAGAGCATGATCGACCAGATGAAGTCGCTGGGCTACAACACCCTCCGCATGCCCTACAGCGACGACATCCTCAAGAGCGGTACCGCCCCCGACAACATCGACTTCTCCGGCGGCAAGAACGCCGACCTGCGGGGACTCACCTCCCTCCAGGTCCTGGACAGGATCGTCTCGTACGCCGGTCAGGACGGCCTGAAGGTCATCCTCGACCGGCACCGCCCGGACGCGGCCGGCCAGTCGGCGCTCTGGTACACCTCGGCGGTCCCCGAGTCGACCTGGATCACCAACCTCAAGGCGCTCGCGACCCGGTACGAGGGCAACCCCACCGTCATCGGCATCGACCTGCACAACGAGCCGCACGACCCCGCCTGCTGGGGCTGCGGCGACACGACGCGGGACTGGCGCCTGGCCGCCGAACGGGCCGGCAACGCGGTGCTCTCCGTCAACCCCGACCTGCTGATCCTCGTCGAGGGCGTGCAGACCTACAACGGCGTCTCCGGCTGGTGGGGCGGCAACCTGATGGGCGTCGCCGAGTACCCGGTACGCCTCGACGTGCCGAACCGGGTCGTGTACTCCGCCCACGACTACGCCACGAGCGTGGCCCAGCAGAGCTGGTTCAGCGACCCGTCGTTCCCCGCCAACATGCCGGGCATCTGGGACAAGTACTGGGGCTACATCTTCAAGCAGAACATCGCGCCCGTGTGGGTCGGCGAGTTCGGCACGACCCTGCAGTCCACCGTGGACCAGAAGTGGCTGGCCGCACTGGTGACGTATCTGCGCTCGACGTCCGCGCACGGCTCCGACTCCTTCCACTGGACCTTCTGGTCCTGGAACCCCAACTCCGGTGACACCGGCGGGATCCTCAAGGACGACTGGTCGACCGTGGACACGGTGAAGGACGGCTACCTGGCGAGCATCAAGGCGCCGGGATTCGCGGCGGGCGGGGGCGATCCCACCGACCCCACCGACCCCGGTGACCCGGGAGGTCCCGGCGGGGGCACGGCCGCCTGCACCGCCGCCTACACGGTCGGCAGCGACTGGGGCTCGGGCTTCAACGCCGCAGTGAAGGTGACCAACCCGGGCACCACCGCGCTCACGTCCTGGAAGGTGACGTGGACATGGCCCGGCGCCCAGAAGGTCACCAGCATGTGGAACGCGTCGTACACCCAGTCCGGGGCGACGGTGAGCGCGGTGAACGCCTCGCACAACGGGGCGGTGGCGGCGGGCGGTTCGGCGAGCTTCGGGTTCGGGGGCGCGCCCGGGGGCGCGGGCGTGCCCACGGTGACCTGCACGGCTACGTGAACCACCGCGTGAGGCACGAGGAAGGGCGCCCGGTGATCACCGGGCGCCCTTCCTCGTCGTACCGCTCGAAACGACTACAGCTTCTCGATCACGAAGTCGATGCACTTGGTCAGCGCCTCGACGTCGGCCGGGGCGACCGCCGGGAACATGGCGACGCGGAGCTGGTTGCGGCCGAGCTTGCGGTAGGGCTCGGTGTCGACGACGCCGTTGGCGCGCAGCACCTTGGCGACGGCCGCGGCGTCGATCTCGTCCGAGAAGTCGATCGTGCCGATGACCTGGGAGCGCTTGGCCGGGTCGGTGACGAAGGGGGTCGCGTACTTGGACTCGTCGGCCCAGCCGTACAGGCGGGTCGAGGAGTCCTTCGTGCGGGCCGTGGACCAGGCGAGGCCGCCCTGGCCGTTGAACCACTCCAGCTGCTCGTTGAGGAGGAAGAGGGTGGCCAGCGCCGGGGTGTTGTACGTCTGGTTCTTGCGGGAGTTGTCGATCGCCGTCGGGAGCGAGAAGAACTCCGGCACGTGGCGGCCGGACGCGTGGATGCGCTCGGCGCGCTCGATCGCGGCCGGGGAGAAGACGGCGATCCACAGGCCGCCGTCGGAGGCGAAGGACTTCTGCGGGGCGAAGTAGTAGACGTCGGTCTCGGCGATGTCGACCGGGAGGCCGCCGGCGCCGGAGGTGGCGTCCACGAGGACGAGGGAGCCCGCGTCGGCGCCCTGCACCCGCTTGACGGGCGCGGCGACACCGGTGGACGTTTCGTTGTGCGTGAAGGCGTACACGTCGACGCCCGCCTCCGCGTGCGGCTCCGGGTGGGTGCCCGGGTCGGAGGAGATGACGGTCGGCTCGGCGAGCCAGGGGGCGAGCTTGGCCGCCTTGGCGAACTTGGAGCTGAACTCGCCGAAGCTGAGGTGCTGCGACTTGTTGTCGATCAGGCCGTGGGTCGCGACGTCCCAGAAGGCGGTGGAGCCGCCGTTGCCGAGGACGACCTCGTAGCCCTCGGGGAGCTGGAACAGCTCGGAGATGCCCTCACGGACCTTGCCGACCAGGTTCTTGACCGGGGCCTGGCGGTGTGAGGTGCCCATGAGGGACGTACCGGTGGAGGCGAGTGCGTCCAGCGCCTCCGTCCGCACCTTGGAGGGGCCCGCACCGAAGCGTCCATCGGCGGGCTTGATGTCAGCGGGAATCTGGATGTCGGCCACGTTTCGGAGGGTATCTCTTTCGGTGAAAGCGGATGGAGCGGTGTCCGTTCGATGAGACGACCGCTCCAGCCCGTGGAACCGGTGGGCAGCCCCACCCGTGCGGGTCTAGGAGGTCAGCCGAACCGGCAGTTCGAAGAGGTCGTTCTGGGTCACCACCGGCTTGTTGCGCAGCTCGCTCGCCGGGACCGCCAGGTCCAGCCCCGGGAAGCGCTCGTACAGGGCGGGCAGCGCCACCGAGGCCTCCAGGCGGGACAGGGCCGCGCCCGGGCAGACGTGCGGGCCGTGCCCGAAGGAGATGTGGCGGCTCTTCGTCTCCCGGGTGATGTCGAAGTCGCCCGCCGTCGGGCCGTGCGCCCGCTCGTCGCGGCCTATAGCGCCGTACGAGACGATCAGCGCGTCACCCGCGGGGATCACCCGGTCGCCGACCGGGACGTCCTCGGTGGCGAAGCGGATCAGGACGTGCGAGGTGGGGGTTGGAACTGCTCACCAAGGAGTGCACACAAGGCCGCATTAGCTCGATCGTGTGATCGTCCGCTTGTGGGCTTGCGGTGCTCTGGACTGATCGGGCTAACGTGATCGTGCGACCTGGAACACCGGGTACGGCGTCAGCGTGCGGGGCCCCTGCTCCACCAGAGGATGGTTCAGGGCCTCCCCGTCGCCTCTGGCCGTGCCCAAGGGGCCAGGTCGTGAGGGAACTGGCCTCCCGGGCCCGGACCACGCACAGGATGCGTGTCGCCGCCCCGGGGTCGAGAACGCCAGGGACCAGCTCGCCCAAGACCGTTCGGGGCGCGCGGCTGAACGCCCACAGGAACGGTGGAGTGGCGCAGCGTCTCCTCGACCACCGCCGACCAGCCGACCGCACCCGAAAGGACGAGGGCACGCTGGTCGGGGTGGGTGGAGAGGTTGACCACCGCGTTGACGATCAGTGAGATCGTCGTCTCGTGGCCCGCCGCGACCATCAGCTGGAGCGTGGAGACGATCTCCTGGTCGGTGAGGTGGTCGCCGTTCTCGGAGGCCAGGACCAGGGCGGACGTCAGGTCGTCGCCGGGCTCCGCGCGCTTGGCGGCGAGCGTCTGCGCCATGATGCCCGCCAGCTCGGTGAGCGTGGCGATGACCTCGGCGGGCGGGGTCTGCGTCGAGAAGAACTTCTCGAACAGCTCCTTGAGCCGGGGCAACTTCGACTCCTCGATGCCCATCAGGTCGGCGATGACGTACATGGGCAGCGGGTACGCGAAGGCCGCCTTCAGATCGACGACGTCACCCGAGAGGCCGACGTCACCCGGGAGATCGTCGAGCAGTCCCTCCGTGAGCTCGGTGATCCGCTCCCGCATCCGCTCCACCCGGCGCGGGGTGAGCGCCTGCGCGACGAGCGTGCGCATCCGGCGGTGGTCGGCGCCGTCCACGGTGAGCATGGAACGGCCCGGGTTGGCGAGGCCGATCAGGGGCCAGTCCGCGGGGATCTCGCCACGCTGCCAGGCGCCCCAGACACTGATGTCCTTGACCAGCCTGGGGTCGGTGAGCAGCGCCTTGGCCTCGGCGTGGTGGGTGACGGCCCAGACGGGGACGCCGCCCGGCAGCTCGACGGCGGCCAGCGGGCCCGCCTCGCGCAGCCTGGCGCTCTCGCCGTCCAGGTCGGTGACTAAGGCGTCGAGGGCGATACGGGTCTTTTCGATGCCGGTCGTCATACGGAGTGCCTCCAGGGCGGGGTCGGGGTGTTACGTCGTTCCTGTGTCGGCGTGCAGGCGCCGGCGAAGGTCAGAGCGCGGGGACCGGTGTGAACCGGACCGGCAGTTCGGTCAGTCCCCTGAGCCAGGGCGAGGGCCGGCGCGTGAGGGACTCGGCGGGCACCGCCAGGTCGATGTCGGGCAGCCGGTCCAGTACGACCTCGATGGCCGTCCGCGCGATGACCTCGGCGATCTCCTGTGCCGGGAACGGGCAGCGGTGCTCACCGTGCCCGAAGGAGAAGTGCGCGTTGTTGCCGCCGGTGAGCGCGGATCCGTCGGTGCGGACCTGCGGGTCGGAGTTGGCGCCCTGGAGGCCGAGCAGCAGCAGGTCGCCGGCGCGGATGCGGCGCCCGCCGAGGTGGGTGTCGCGGGATGCCCAGCGGCCGGCGATGTTCTGCGAGGGGGTGTCCTCCCACAGCACCTCGTTCATGGCCTCGGCGACGCTGTTGCGGCCGCCGAAGAGGGAGGCGGCGAAACGGTCGTCGGTGAGCATCAGCCGCAGCGAGTTGCCGATCCAGTCGGCGGTGGGCTGGTGGCCCGCCGCCAGCATCACCACGATGTCCTGGCCGATCTCCTCGTCGGTGAAGCCGGAGGTGTCGTCGAGCATCCGGGACACGACGTCCTCGGCGGGGTTCGCCCTCCGGTCGGCCAGCAGCCCGGCCATGGAGGTGATCAGATGGGTCTGGCCCGCGATCGCCCGCTCCCGGCCGTCGATCATGTCGTTGAGAGCGGTGACCAGGCCCGGACCCTGCTCGTCGGAGAAACCGAAGAGGCGGGCGAGGACCCGCACCGGCAGCAGCATCGCGTAGTTCGCGATGAGGTCCGACTCGCCCTTGGCGCACACCGCGTCGATCAGTTCGTCGGCGAACCGCTCGGCGTGGCCGCGCAGTTCGGAGGCGTCCACCTCCTGCAGCGCGTTGCTGATCATGGCGGCGCGCTCGCGGTGGCGTTCGCCGACGGTGTAGAGGATCGACGGCTGCTTGCGGCCGATCATCGGCAGCAGCGGCCAGTCGTCGGGGATGGTGTCCCACTGGTTCCACAGGTCCGAGTCCCGGCTGAACAGGACCGGGTCACCGGTGACCTGGTGCAGCTCGCGGTAGCCGAGCACCAGCCAGGCGGGCACGTCGCCGTCGAGCAGCACCGGCGTCACGGGGCCGTGCTCGCGTCGCATCTCCCGGTACAGACGGGCGGGTTCGGTCTGGAACCGGGGGCCGCTGAGCGGGACGGCTTCGGTGGTCACACGAACTCCTGTCGGGGCGAAGCGGCTTGGGCGGCCCGGCCGGCGTACCGGTCCTGGCCGGGGTACCGGTCCTGGCCGGCGTACCGGTCCTTGATGTGCTGGACCAGCGTGATGAGGACCTGCTTGCCGGACGCGCGGGAACGGGCGTCGCAGTCGATCAGTGGCACGTGCGGGTCGAGGTCGAGGGCCTCACGGACGTCGGCCGCGGCGAAGGCGGGGCCGCCGAAGTCGTTGCAGGCCACGATGAACGGCGTGCCGTGGTGCTCCAGGCGGTCGATGGCGTACCAGGAGTCGTCGATACGGCGGGTGTCGACGAGCACGACCGCGCCGAGCGTGCCGGAGAACAGGCGGTCCCACAGGAACCAGAACCGTTCCTGGCCGGGCGCGCCGAACAGATACAGCACGTTGCGGGCGTCGAGCGTGATGCGGCCGAAGTCGAAGGCGACGGTGGTCGCGGTCTTGCCGCTCACCTCGCTGATGTCGTCGACCGTTTCGCCCGCCCGGGTCATCGTCTCCTCCGTGTTGAGGGGACGTATCTCGCTCACCGAGCGGACCAGGGTCGTCTTGCCGACGCCGAAGCCGCCCACGACCACGATCTTCAGGCCGTTGTCGGCGGAGGCACCCAACGGGGTGCGCGCGTCAGAGATTGCGGAGTCCAACGAGCACCTGTTCCAGGAGGTCGGGTTCGGGTACGGCTGCCGTGTGCGGGTGGCGGGCGCTGACCCGGCCCGCCGCGAGAAGGTCGGAGAGCAGGACCTTGGTGATGCTCACCGGCAGCCCCAGCTCGGCTGCGACCTCGACGACCGCCGTGGGGCGTTCGGCCATCCTGAGGATCGCCACGTGCTCCGACTGCATGCCGGGCCTGGGGTCGCTCTCGGCGACGACGAGGGTCACCAGGTCGAACGGGCTGTCGGAACCGGACCGGGTGCGCCCTTGGGTGAGGGTGTAGAGACGGTCCGGGGCGTCGTCCCTGCCGGGCCGGCTCATGACGTACGCGGCTGCGCGGTCAGGTGCTCGCCGAGCTGCTCCACGAGCTCGCTCATGTTGTGGCCGACGAGCCCGACGTCCGCGTCCTCGGTGGTGACCACGGCGAGGTGCGCGCCCTGGCCTGCCTCGACGATGAACAGGACGCCTCCGTAGAACTCCGTCATCGCCGACCGCACCCCCCCGCTGCCGTCGCCGAACTCGACGGACGCCCCGTGGGACAGCGACTGGATGCCCGCGGCGATCGCGGCGAGCTGGTCGGCCTGGTCGACGGTGAGTTCCGGCGTACGGCACAGCTTCAGGCCGTCGCGGGACAGCACGAGGGCGTGCCGTGCGCCCGGGGTCCGCTCCAGGAGGCCCTCGATGAGCCAGGTGAGCTTCTCGTCGGCGGTGGTCGTGCCGGTCATGAGGTGGGGTCGCCTTCCGGGTGCGCGTGCTGGTGTGACGGGGTGGCGGGGGTCGCTTCGGCCGGTGCGGCGGCGGTGGCGTCACCTGGGCCGGCGTCCTGGTCCGGGGCGGCCGGGCGCTGGAGGGCGGCGGCCTGGTCGGTTCCGGAGGCCCGTACGGCCTGACGGAAACTGTTGAAGCGGGTCGCCCGGGTCTTGGCGTCGTCGGCGGCGGGCGCGGGCCGCGGCTCGGTGGTGCGGCCCGCGCCGAGCCGTCGCTCGGCCTCGGCCAGGGTCAGGCCACGGCGGCGCTTGGGCAGGCCCGTGGGCCACTCGTCCGCCGCCGCGCTGTCCGCGGACTCGTGGACCGGCAGGGGATCGCGGTCCGTGGAGTCGTGCGGGGGTACGGGATCGGGGTCCGTGGAGTCGTACGGCGACAGCGGTACGGGATCGGGGGCCGGTACGGGATCAGGGCCCGGGACGGTGGTGGAGCCGGCGCCGGTGGTGGAGTCGGCCGGGGCGGGGGTCGGGCGGGGGCTTGGCGGCGGTGCGGCGGGCGGACTCGGTGCTGCGGCGGGCGGCTCGGCTGCGGCCGGACTGGTGAGGATGTCCTGCGGGATGAGCAACAGGACGCCCGTGCCGCCGCGCGCGGAGGGCCGGAAGGAGACCTTCAGGCCGTACTTGCGGGCCAGCCGGCCGACGACGGAGAGGCCGAGCCGGGTGCCGGTGAGACCGCCGAGCCCGGGGGACTCGCCGGAGACGGCCTCCTCGGCGCGGCGCAGCTGCACCTCGCCCATGACGAGTCCGCTGTCCTCCACGGACACGATCACGCCGGCCGGTACCTCCTCCACGTACACATGGACCTCGGCGCTCGGCGGCGAGAAGTTGGCGGCGTTGTCGAGGAGTTCGGCGAGCGCGTGCATCGCGCCCTCGGCGGCGTGGCCGGCGACGGCGGCCTCACTGGCCGAGTGGACGCGCACCCGCTGATAGCCGCTGATGCGGCCCATCGCGCCCCGCAGGATCGACTCCATGACGATGGGGCGCGCCCAGCGGCGGCCGGAACGGGCGCCGGTGAGGACCGCGACCGAGTCGGCCAGCCGGCCCGCCTGCGCGGTGCGGTGGTCGAGGTGCAGCAGGTCGGCGAGGACGTCCTCGTCGCTGTGCCGTTCCTCCATCGCCCGCAGGTCGGCGAGCATGCCGGTGGCGATGGCCTGCATACGGCCGGCCGCGTTGGCGGTGGCGGAGATCGCGGCGGCGCGCTCGCCGGTGGCCCGGCGGAACTGTTCGGTGAGCCGGGAGTTCTCGTCGGCGAGGCGGTCGCGCTCCTCGGCGAGCTTGCTGCGCTCGTCGGCGAAGGACACGGTGAGGCGTGCGCGTTCCTGGGCGAAGGACTCGGTGAGCTGGGTACGTTCCTGGGCGAAGGACTCGGTGAACCGGGTGCGTTCCCGGTCGAGTTCGGCTCTCAGCCGGGCGCGTTCCCGGGCCAGGTCGCCGGTCAGGCGGTCGTGTTCCCGGCGGGACTCCTCGGCTATTCGAGCCCGTTCCTGGAGCAGTCGTCCGGCGTCCAGGGTGACGGCCTCCAGCCGGCGGCGGGTGAGCCGGGCCGTCTGAAAGCCGTGGGCGGCCAGGGCGACGGCCGCGCACAGCAACAGGGCGGCAGCGCTCGCGCCCCAGGCCAGCGGGGTGCGCACGGACGAGGGCGCCGCCGCGACCGCACCGGCGACTGCGAGGGCGGACAGGACGGCGGTGAGCAGCAGGGCCGGTGCGACGGTGCGGACGGCGGGGCGTTCGCCGGGGAGCGTGGGCGCGGTCATGAAGGGGATCCTCGGTCGGGTCCTCGGGCGGACGCCGTCGGGTCGCGGGCGGCCCTCGGTCGGGTCCTTGGTGTGTGTATGGGTCGTTCTGGGCAGGCGAGTGCCAACACTGTGCGTTCAAGGCGCTCAACTGGCGGTCACTATAGGAGACTTTCTGATCGAATTGGGAAGGAACGCATTCCGTATTCGAAATGTGGCCTTGGCCCGGCCGCGGAACGACATCCCGCCTGTGGACAACCGGCCTCGTCGTCGGTGGCCGGATGCACCATGGGTGCATGACGGATCTTGAGGCCGCTCTGCGCAAGACCGTCCGGGGCGAGGTCGGATTCGACGTCACGTCCCGGGCGTTGGTCACCATGGACGCGTCCAACTACCGGCGAGTCCCGCTCGGCGTGGTGGCCCCACGGGACGCCGACGACGTGGCGGCGGTACTCGCCGTGTGCCGGGAACACGGCGTGCCGGTCGTGGCCCGCGGCGGCGGGACGTCGATCGCCGGGCAGGCGACGGGCACGGGCGTCGTCCTGGACTTCACCCGGCACATGAACCGCCTGCTGTCCCTCGACCCGGAGGCGGGCACCGCGGTCGTGCAGCCGGGGCTGGTCCTCGACCGCCTCCAGGAGGCCGCCGCCCCGCACGGTCTGCGCTTCGGCCCGGATCCCTCCACCCACAGCCGCTGCACCCTCGGCGGGATGATCGGCAACAACTCCTGCGGCTCGCACTCGGTGGCCTGGGGCACGACCGCGGACAGCGTGCGGGAGCTGTCCCTGCTCACCGCGCGCGGTGAGCGGCTGCGGGCCGGACAGGGCTGGGCGGGCGCCCCGACGGGCCTGCGGGAGCTGGTGGAAGGGCACCTTTCGATGCTCCGCACCGGCTTCCCCGAGCTGCCCCGCCGCATCTCCGGCTACGCCCTGGACGCGCTGCTGCCCGAGAACGGCGCCGACGTCGCCCGTTCCCTCTGCGGCTCGGAGGGCACGCTGGGTGTCCTGACGGAGGCGGTCGTAGGGCTCGTTCGGGCGCCACGCGCGCGTGCCCTGGCCGTGCTGGCGTACGCCGACGAAGGCGCGGCGGCGGAGGCGGCGGCCGGACTGCTGCCCTACGGGCCGCTCACCGTCGAGGGCATGGCGGCGGACCTCGTCCGCTCCACGGCCGACCTGCCCCGGGGCGGCGCCTGGCTGTTCGTGGAGACCGGCGGTGACACGCCATCGCAGGCACACGCGCGTGCGGAGACGATCGTGCGCGCGGCGGACGTCGTCGACGCGCTCGTGGTGACGGACCCCGCCGGACAGCGGGCGCTGTGGCGCATCCGCGAGGACGCGAGCGGTACCGCGACCCGGATGCCGGACGGCGCCGAGGCCTGGCCCGGCTGGGAGGACTGCGCGGTGCCGCCGGCCCGGCTGGGCGCCTACCTGCGGGACTTCCGGGGACTGCTGGCGGCACACGGGCTGCGCGGCACGCCGTACGGCCACTTCGGGGACGGCTGCATCCACGTCCGCATCGACTTCGACCTCCTCACGGACCCGGGCATCGCCCGCTTCCGGCACTTCTCCCAGGAACTGGCCGAGCTGGTCGTGGCACACGGCGGTTCGCTGTCCGGGGAGCACGGCGACGGGCAGGCGAGGGCCGAGCTGCTGCCCCGCATGTACGGCGAGGAACTGGTGGGGCTGTTCGAGCGGGCGAAGGCGCTGTGGGACCCGGACGACCTGCTCAACCCGGGCATGCTGGTCCGCCCCGCCCCTCTCGACACCAACCTCCGCTTCTCCGTCCTCCCGCGCGTGCCGGTGGACGTGGCCTTCGGCTACCCGGCGGACGGCGGCGACTTCTCGGCGGCCGTGCGCAGATGCGTCGGGGTCGCGAAATGCCGTACGACGTCGGCGTCCGGGGCTGCCGTCATGTGCCCGTCCTTCCGGGCGACCGGCGAGGAGGAACACTCCACGCGCGGGCGCGCCCGGCTGCTGCACGAGATGCTCGCGGGCGAGCTGGTCACCGACGGCTGGCGGTCCACGGAGGTCCGGGACGCCCTCGACCTGTGCCTGTCCTGCAAGGGCTGCCGGTCCGACTGCCCGGTCGGGGTCGACATGGCCACGTACAAGGCGGAGTTCCTCCACCACCACTACGCGGGGCGGCGACGCCCGCTCGCCCACTACAGCATGGGGTGGCTGCCGGTCTGGCTGCGGGCGGTGGCCCGTACGCGTACGGCGTCCGTGGTCAACGCGCTCTCCGCCGTACGGCCGTTCGCGTGGGCGGCGAAACGGGTGGGCGGCATCGCGGCGGAGCGGGAGATTCCGCGGGTGGCCACGGAGACGTTCAGCCGGTGGTGGGGGAGGCGAGAGCCTGTGGGCGGCTCCGGGGCTCTGGTGATCCTCTGGCCGGACACCTTCACCGAGCACCTGTCGCCGTCCGTGGGCCGGGCGGCCGTACGCGTACTGGAGGCGGCGAACCTGCGGGTGGCGCTGCCGCCGACGCTGCGGATGCGCGTGCGACCCGTGGGGGACGGCACGTCGAAGGCCGCGATTTCCCTGCTGAGCCTGCGGCAAAGCCGCGTCTGCTGCGGGCTGACCTACGTCTCGACGGGCCAGCTCGACCGCGCCCGTACGGTCATGCGCCGCACGCTCGACCTCATGGCCCCGGTGCTGGAGACGGACACCCCGGTCGTCGTCCTGGAACCCAGCTGCGCCGCCGCCCTCCGCACGGACCTCCCGGAACTCCTCCACGACGACCCCCGGGCCGCCCTCCTGGCGTCCCGGATCCTGACCTTCGCCGAGGCGCTGGAACGCCTGGCCCCCGACTGGGCCCCGCCCCGCCTGGACCGCCCGGCGACCGGCCAGACCCACTGCCACCAGCACGCGGTACTCGGTGACGCCCCCGACCGCCGCCTGCGTGAGGCCGCCGGCCTCACCGGCGAGCTGGCCGGCGGCTGCTGCGGCCTCGCGGGCAACTTCGGCTTCGAGAAGGGCCACTACGAGGTGTCGGCCGCGTGCGCGGAGGAGCGGTTGCTGCCGGCGGCACGAGCGGCAAAGGGCGAGGGGGCGGTGGTGCTGGCGGACGGGTTCTCGTGCCGGACCCAGTTGGAGCAGTTGGCGGGAGTGCGGGGACGACATGTGGCGGAGGTGCTGGCGGAAGGGCTTGAGGGACTTGAAAGGACTGAAGGGGCTGAAAGGGACTGAAGGGACTGAAGGGGCTGAAAGGGCGGGGCCGGGAAAGGCAATGACCGATCCGCCGGCTCCCTGACATGATCACGGCGTGACCCGTGAGTCTGTACGGCCCCGCCCCAGGAAGTGCGTCCTCTTCGATGTCGACGGCACGTTGATCGACGCCGTGGACAACCAGCGCCGGGTCTGGGCGACGTGGGCGGTCCGGTACGGCCTGGACGCCGACGAGGTCCACCGGGTGGCGCTGCGGACCAGGCCGATGGAGACCTTCGCGGCGGTGGCCCCGGACCAGGATCCGGGGGAGTGCCTGACCACCCTGCACGAACTGGAGGACGAGGACGTCCGCTCCGGCGTCTACACGGCCTTCGAGGGCGCGTCCCAGCTGCTGGGCGCCCTGCCGCCGGGCGCGTGGGCGCTGGTGACCTCGAACTACGAGCACCGGGTGCGCGGCCGGTTCGCCCGGACGGGGCTGCCGGTGCCGCACGTCGTCGTGGACGCCGCCGCGGTCGAGGAGGGCAAGCCGTCGCCCGTGCCCTACCTGCTAGGGCCTGTCCGGCGGATCAAGTCGCAGGACATCCGCGGCGCCTCATCGACGCAGGTGAGCGGGGCCTGGTGGGTCGAGCTGCAAGGCGGAGGAGGGCGTCGACGCGATGGGGGTCCCCCCGCTCGAGCGAAGTCGAGAGTGGGGGAGTCGGCAATCGACGACAACGCCGCAGATCGGCGTGCCAGGCCCCGCGTCTGCGGCATGATCCGCCGGACAGGCCCTGGCCGCCCGGGACCTCGGCGCCCGTCCCGAGGACTGCCTGGTGATCGAGGACGCCCCGTCCGGAGTCGAGTCGGGGCTGCGGGCCGGCATGACGGTGTGGGAAGTCAACACACCGGGCGGTGTGACCGGCGCGCACCGCCACTTCGGGAGCCTGCGGGAAGCGGTCCCGGACATCCTCGCCTTCGCCCGTGCGGAGGGGCCGGCCGGGGTGCGATGACCGAGGGCGACTCGAGCCTCACGGACATGGGCTGCCGCAGTTCATAGGCTGGCGGGCCCTGCCACCGCCAAGGAGTCCCGCGCATGCCCCTCCGCGTCCAGCCCGTCTCGCGCGACGAACACCTCGCCTTCGTCGCGGCCCGCCCCTCCGCCAGCCACATGCAGGTCCCCTCCTGGGGTGAGGTGAAGCCGGACTGGCGGGCGGAGAGCCTCGGGTGGTTCGACGAGGAGGGGCGGCTGGTGGGGGCCGGGCTCGTGCTGTTCCGGCCGGTGCCGAAGCTGAAGAAGTACCTCGCGTACCTGCCCGAGGGGCCGCTGATCGACTGGTACGCGAGCGACCTCGACCGCTGGCTGGACCCGATGCTCGCCCACCTCAAGGGACAGGGCGCCTTCTCGGTCAGGATGGGCCCGCCCGTCGTCGTACGCCGCTGGAGTGCCGACGCGGTGAAGGCGGCGATCGCCGATCCGGCGGCGCGACGGCTCGGGGACGCGGAGGCGACGTCGTACGAACCGCGTGCCGTCGACGTGGCGGGGCGGCTGCTGCGGGCCGGCTGGCAGCGGACCGCGTCCGGGAGCGAGGGCGGCTTCGCGGCCGGGCAGCCCCGGTACGTCTTCCAGGTGCCGTTCGCCGGACGTTCGCTGGAGGACATCCACGGCGGCCTCAACCAGCAGTGGCGGCGCAACATCAAGAAGGCGGAGAAGGCCGGGGTGAAGGTCGTCCGCGGCGGTGAGGAGGATCTGCCCGCCTTCTACGGGCTCTATCTGGAGACCGCCGAGCGCGACCGCTTCCTTCCGCGCCCGCTGTCCTACTTCCAGCGCATGTGGACCGCGCTCACCGCCGAGCACCCCGACCGCATGCGGCTCTACCTCGCCCATCACGACGGCGACGTCCTCGCCGCCGCCACCATGCTCACCGTCGGCGACCACGTCTGGTACTCGTACGGCGCCTCCACCAGCCGTAAGCGCGAGGTCCAGCCCAACAACGCCATGCAGTGGCGCATGATGACCGACGCCCACGAACTCGGCGCCGCCGTCTACGACTTCCGGGGCATCACCGACACGCTGGAGGAGTCCAACCACCTCCTGGGTCTCCTGCGCTTCAAGGCGGGCGCGGGCGGTGAGGCCGTCGAGTACCTGGGGGAGTGGGACTTCCCGGTCAACCGGCTGCTGCACAAGGCGCTGGGTCTGTACATGTCCCGCCGGTAGCCCCTCGGGCCCGCTGCGGCGACGCGCCCCCGGGTGAGACAGTTGCATAAAGGGTTCACGCACCTGGCGTAGTCCATTACCGTGGACTACGACGTACAGTGAGATGTACGAATCGAACCCGAGCCGCCCCGGAAGGCACCGTGAGCACCCCCAGCGCAGCCACCACCCCCTCCAGCACTCCTACGCCGGTCGGTGCCGCGCCCGCTCCGGACGGCACCCCGCAGCGCCGGGGCTCCCTCGGGCCGGTGGGGCTGCTGCTCGCCGGGGGCGTCTCGGTGCAGTTCGGCGGCGCGCTCGCCGTGCTGCTGATGCCGAGGGCCGGCGCGCTCGGCGTGGTCACCCTGCGTCTGCTGGCGGCGGCACTCGTGCTGCTGCTGATCTGCCGGCCCCGGCTGCGCGGCCACTCCCGCGCGGACTGGGGCACGGTCGTCGTCTTCGGCGTCACCATGGCCGCGATGAACGGCCTCTTCTACCAGGCCGTCGACCGCATCCCGCTGGGTGCCGCCGTCACCCTGGAGGTGCTCGGCCCCCTCACCCTGTCGGTCCTGTCCTCCCGCCGCGCGCTCAACCTCGTGTGGGCGGGCCTCGCCCTCGCGGGCGTCTTCCTCCTCGGCGGCGGAGGCTTCAGCGACCTCGACCCCGCAGGCGTCGCCTTCGCGCTGGGGGCGGGCGCCATGTGGGCGGCGTACATCGTCTTCAGCGCGCGTACGGGCCGCCGCTTCCCGAAGGCGGACGGGCTCGCGCTGGCCATGGTGGTGGCCGCCCTGCTGTTCCTCCCCCTGGGCGTGGCCGAGGCGGGCACGAAACTCCTCGACCCGACGACGATCGCCCTCGGCTCGGCGGTCGCCCTCCTGTCCTCCGTCCTGCCCTACACCCTCGAACTCCTCGCCCTGCGCCGCCTGCCCGCCTCCACGTTCGCGATCCTCATGAGCCTGGAACCTGCCATCGCCGCGGCGGCCGGCTTCCTGATCCTCAACCAGGCGCTGACGGTCCCGGAGGCCGCCGCGATCGCCCTCGTCATCGCCGCGAGCATGGGGGCGGTGCGGACGCAGGTGGGGCGGGGGAAGGCGAAGGCCCTCGACGGCTGAGCCCGAGCGCGGCGGTCGCGTCGCCGGGCGGCCAGGTGGCCGGGCGCCCCGACACTTCAGGGCCGAGGTCAGCCGGCCCGCCGAGGCGAAGGGTCTGTCGGAAAGCTACCGGGATTCATTCGCAGTGCATCGGGCTTCAGCCCGGTGGTGAAGCGAATCTGATGGTTGCGACGCGGAGCGTCGCCGCGTCTGGTCCGGC
>NZ_JBVIPA010000070.1:0-26921 GCF_055578365.1 Streptomyces sp. NPDC033131 | reverse complement strand
ACCGGCACCTGCATCACCTGCGGCCACCCCCTCAAAACCCGCAGAACCAGAACGAGAACCTAACGAAGCACTACTAGGACCTGTCCGGCCGATCAAGTCGCAGGGAAGCGACGGTGCGACATCAGTGCCGGTGAGCGGGGTGTGGTGCGTGCAGCTGCAAGGCGTAGGAGGGCGTCGACGCGATGGGGGTGCCCCCGCTCGAGCGAAGTCGGGAGTGGGGGAGTCGGCAACCGACGACAACGCGGCAGATGCGCGCACCACACCCCGCGTCTGCGGCATGATCGGCCGGACAGGTCCTGGTTGAGGGCGGCAGGCCGACGACTGCCCGATGCCGCGATTCGGAAGGGCGGCACCGGGCAGCCGGTGGTCTGCCGGTGTCCCGTGAGGGACTTGCCGGCCGAGGGGACGCTCCCCGATCAGGCCTCGGCCGCGGGGAGCGTCACTTCGAAGCGGCAGCCGCCGGGGACGTTGCGCACGGCGGCCCGGCCGCGGTGGGCCTCCACGATGCCCCGGACGATGGCGAGGCCCAGACCGGCACCGGCGGGTGGGGTACGGGCGTGCGTGCCGCGCCAGCCGGTGTCGAAGACCCGCGGCAGATCCTCCTCGGGGATGCCGCCGCAGCCGTCGGTGACGGACAGGACCACCCCGTCCAGGGAGCGCTCGGCGGCGACCGCGACCGTACCGTCGGACGGGGTCCGGCGGATCGCGTTGACCAGGAGATTGCCCAGCACTCGGCTCATCTCCTTGCCGTCCACCTCGACCGGTACCGGCTCGATGCGGTCGCCGACCAGCACCACCCCGTACTCACGGGCGAGGGCGTCCGCTCCCGCGAGGGCGTCGCCGACCAGGTCGTACACGGAGATACGGGAAGGGGAGAGGGCGAGCGCCCCGGCGTGGATGCGGGAGAGCTCGAAGAGGTCCCCCACCATGTCGTTGAGGCGTTCGACCTCGGTGCGCATCTGGCGGAGGTAGCGCTGCGGGTCGGCGGCGACGCCGTCCTCCAGGGCCTCGGACATGGCGCGCAGCCCGGCGAGGGGCGTGCGCAGGTCGTGCGAGATCCAGGCGACGAGTTCCCGTCTCGATGTCTCCAGGGCCCGCTCGCGATCGCGGGACTCGGCCAGCTTGGCACTGGTGGCGGCCAACTCCCTGCTGAGCGCCGAGAGTTCGGCGGTGGCCGGGCCGTCGGGAGCCGCGAAATGACCGCCGTCACCGAAGGAACGGGCGGCGGCGGTGAGCGCCCGGCTGCGGGCGACGACCCAACGGCCCAGCAGCAGTGCGGTGGCCAGGGAGACGACCGCCGCCATCGCGACGACCGTGGTGACGACGCTCAGGTCGTGCGAGGACAGGAACATCGCCTGCGCCACGGCCAGTGTGCCCGCGAGCATGGCGGTCACGGCCACGGCGGAGACCACGGCGAGGGACGCGGTCAGCGAGCGTCGCCGGATCAGCCACAGTGCTCCCGCCCCGAGCAGCCCGGCCGTGACGGCGCCGAGGAAGGCGAAGAGGGCGATGAGGAGGGTGTCGCGCATGCTCAGACCGCCTCCTCGCGGAGCGCGGCGTCGACGCGGTGGCTCATGGCCCACACCGTCTGGATCAGCCGGTCCGGGGCCGTGCCCTCGTCCACCTCGCCCCGCAGCCCGCGCCCATGGGCGGTGGCGGTGGACAGCTCGTCGAGGTCCCAGGCCCCGGCCTCGCGCATCGGCTCGTCCCGGCTGTGGGCGCGACCGTGGTTGCGCAGCAGGGAGGCGGAGGGGGCGAACCGGCGGAGGGTGAGTCCGGGTTCGGTGCCGTTCTCGGTGGCGCGGCGGGCGGCCGGGGCGGCGGCGAGGCCCGGCGCGTGCACGGGCCGAGCCGCGACGGCGGGCCGGCTCCGGCGCGGCACTGATGCGACCCGCAGCGCCGGTTCACGGGAACCGATGGGCTTCGTCACGTGGTCGGCGGCGCCCCCCTCCCGGCCCAGGATCCGGTCACCCTCGTCGCCGCGAACGGTGAGCGTGACGACCGGCACGGGGCGGCGGGCGCGTATGCCGCGGCACACCCCCAGGCCGTCCGTGCCGGGCAGCATCAGGTCCAGCACGTCCAGGTCCGGCCGGTGCGCGGCGGCCCAGGTGAGCGCGGACCGCCCGTCCTCGGCCCGGTCCACCTCGGATCCGGCGCGGTCGAGACGGCCGGGGACGACCTCGGCGACGGCGGGATCGGGGAGGTCGTCCTCCGCGACGAGAACGCGGCCCGCGCCCATGGGCCCGCGCGGAGCGGGTCCGGGGCCTGGAAATGCGTACGACTGCTGCATGCCCCCACCCTCCCACCGGCCTCACTCCCGTACGGAGCGCGGGCCCTGATGTCCTCGTTTCGTAAGAACACTCGGACCACAGACCGCACGATGTGCCTGAAATATGACAAAGAGGGATAATTTACCCATCGCGGCGACGCGTGACCGGCGTCCCCCCACTGAACAGGCAGGTCGGCCCATGCCGAAGAAAACACCCTCGTCCGAGCCCTCCCACGGAAAGGGCCCGAGCCGTCATCAGGGCACCGGGCAGCACGGCTGGTCGCCCGATGTGGATGAGACCCGGCAGCAGGACAACCCGAGCGCGCGCCGCTCCTTCGACGCCGGGCAAGCCGGTGCCAAGGGGACGGGCCGGAGGAAGTCCAAGGAGGAGACGAAGTCCGTTCCCGGTGACACGGTCGAAAGCGACAGTGCACGCGGCGAGGAGTACGGCGGCGGCGAGAACGAGAAGGGCATGCGGGACACCGGACGCAAGGGCCGCTCCAAGCGCCCCAGCGGCACGCGGGACGCTTCCGCGTTCACCGGCGTGGACCCGCAGGACCCGCCGTCCGAGCGCCGACCGGGTTAGAGCCTGCCCCGAGCACCGGCCGGTCAGGGCCTGATCCGCGGATCAGGCCCCCGGCCTTCGCGTCAGCAGAGCGTCAGCAGATCCGCGGCAGCTGCTCCCCGATCGGCAGATCGACCACCCGCGTGCCCCCCAGCCCGGTCCGGGCCACCACCATGCCGGGATGTGCCGCGACGGCCTCGCCGATGATCACGGAGTCCGCGCCCAGCGGATGGGCCCGCATCGCCGCGAGGACGGCGTCGGCGTGCTCGCGTGGGACGAAGGCCACCAGCTTGCCCTCGTTGGCGACGTACATGGGGTCCAGGCCCAGAATGGCGCAGGCGTTGGCCACGGCCGACGGCACCGGGACGTCACGCTCCCGGATGACCACCCCGGTGCCGGAGGCCGCCGCGATCTCGTTGAGCGCGGCGGCCAGGCCGCCCCGGGTGGGATCGCGCAGCACGTGCAGGTCCGGGGTGACGGCGAGCATGGCCTCGACCAGACCGCCGAGCGCCGCACAGTCGCTGTCGATCTCCACCCCGAATTCCAGGCCCTCGCGGACGCTCATGATCGCCACGCCGTGCACGCCGATGGCGCCGCTGACGATCACGACGTCGCCGGGGACGACCCGCTGGGGACGCAGGTCGACGCCCTCCGGGATGAGGCCGATGCCGGCCGTGTTGATGAAGATTCCGTCGCCGTGGCCGGCCTCGACCACCTTGGTGTCGCCGGTCGCCACCTCGACGCCGGCGGTGCGGGCCGCCGCGCCAAGCGCCTCGGCCACCCGGGAGACGACGTCCAGTTCGACGCCCTCTTCCAGGATGAACCCGCAGGAGAGGTAGGCGGCTCGGGCCCCGCTCATGGCCAGATCGTTGACGGTGCCGTTGACGGCGAGGTCGCCGATGCTGCCGCCGGGGAAGAACAGCGGCCGCACCACGAAGGAGTCGGTGGAGAAGGCGAGCCGGGCGCCGCCCAGCGAGAGAGCGGCGGCATCACCCAGCTGGGCGAGCGCCGCTCCCCCGTAGGCGGGCGCGAAGATCTCCTGGACCAGTTCGGCGGAGAGTGCCCCGCCGCCGCCGTGGCCCATGACGACCCGGGGGCGGTCGCGCAGCGGGGCCGGGCACGTCCAGGCCGCGGGGTCCACTGCCGTCGCCGCGAGGTCGGTGGCGTCAGACAACGGGGCTCGCCTCCCGGTCCGTGGTGGTCGTGGTGGGGGTCAGGTCCAGGCGCCGGTAGAGGTAGTAGGCGGCGCAGGCGCCCTCGCTGGAGACCATGGTGGCGCCCAGGGGGGTGCGGGGCGTGCAGAGGGTTCCGAAGGCCTCGCACTCGTGCGGCTTGAGCAGTCCCTGCAGCACCTCTCCGCTGCGGCACTCGGCCGGTTCCCTGGTCTGGATGCCCTCGACGGAGAAGCGGTACTCGGCGTCGTGGTCGCGGTACTTCTCCGCCAGCCGCCAGCCGCTGTCGGGGATCACTCCGATGCCTCGCCACGCCCGGTCGGTGACCTCGAAGACGTCCTCCAGCATGGCGCGGGCGGCCGGGTTGCCCTCCGGACGGACGGCGCGGGCGTAGGCGTTGTCGACGGTGTGCTCGCCGCGTTCCAGCTGGCGCACGGTCCGGCGGATGCCTTCGAGGATGTCCAGTGGCTCGAATCCGGTCACGACGATCGGCACGCGGAAGCGTTCGGCCAGTTCCGGGTACTCCCCCACGCCCATCACGCTGCACACGTGCCCGGCCGCCAGGAAGCCCTGCACCCGGCACTTCGGCGCCGACATGATCGCCTCGATGGCGGGCGGCACGCGGACGTGGGACACCAGCAGGCTGAAGTTCGGGATGCCCAGGCGGCGCGCCTGATGGACCGTCATGGCGTTGGGGGGTGCCGTCGTCTCGAAGCCGATGCCGAAGAACACCACTTCGCGGTCCGGGTTCTGCTGCGCGATCCGCAGGGCGTCCAGCGGCGAGTAGACGACGCGTACGTCGCCGCCCTCACTGCGGACCTGGAACAGGTCCCGGCCGGTGCCCGGCACCCGGAGCATGTCACCGAAGGAGCAGAAGATCACGTCCGGGCGGGAGGCGATCTCCAGGGCCTTGTCGATGACTTCCAGCGGGGTCACGCACACGGGGCAGCCCGGCCCGTGGATCAGTTCGACCTCCTTGGGCAGGAGCTGGTCGATGCCGTGGCGGATGATGCTGTGCGTCTGTCCTCCGCAGACCTCCATCAGGGCCCAGGGCCGGGTGACCGTGGAGTGGATGTCGTCGAGGAGCCGGCGCGCCAGTCCGGGGTCCTGGAACTCGTCGATGTACTTCACTTCCGCACCCCCTCGACGGTGTCCTCACCCGTGTGCCCGGTGACCGGTCCCGCTTCCGCGGCCAGTTCCCAGGGATCGCCGAACTCCTCCTGCAACAGGCCCATTTCGGCGAAGAGTTCGAGCGTCTGCTTCGCCGACTCCTCGTCCAGGCGCTGCAGGGCGAATCCGACATGGACGATGGCGTACTCGCCGACCCGGAGATCGGGCAGGTACTCCAGGCACACCTCCTTGACCACTCCGCCGAAGTCGACGGTCGCCATGCGGGTGCCGTCCCGTTCCTCGATGTCGAGCACTCTGCCCGGTACCGCCAGGCACATGGGCCTCTCCTTGCTGTGGGTGGTGCGTGGGTCAGTGGGCGGTGGTGGCGCGGGCGGCCACCATGAGCTGGCCGAGCGCCAGTCCGCCGTCGCCCGGCGGGACCAGGTGGTGCCGCAGGACCGTGAAGCCGTCCTCGCGCAGGGCGTCGGCGCAGGACGAGGAGAGCAGGGTGTTGGCGAACACGCCTCCGGTCAGGGCGACGGTGTCCAGCCCGTGCTGCTCTCTCGCCCGTACGCACATCCGGTGCACCAGGGCGGTCACGGCCCGGTGGAAGCGGGCCGCGACCACGGCCGGCTCCGCACCCGCCCGCAGATCAGTGACGATCGCCGCGAGGACGGGTGCCGGGTCGGCCCGCACGGCGCCGTCCCCGTCCGGCTCCGAGGTGCGCAGGGCGAAGGCGTACGTGGTGGTGTCCTCGGCGGGCGCGTTCAGTGCGGCGCCTTCCAGCTCGACGGCTGCCTGGGCCTCGTATCCGGCGCGGTGGCACACGCCGGCGAGGGAGGACACGGCGTCGAAGAGCCGGCCCATGCTGGAGGTGGGGACGCAGTTCAGGTTGCGCTGCAACTGCCGCTCCAGCACGTTGAGTTCGTCGCGCGGGCAGACGGCGACACAGGCCAGGTCGTCCGACCAGCCGATGCCGGCCGTGCGCAGGTGGGCCAGCGCCATCCGGTACGGCCTGCGCACCGCCGCGTCCCCACCGGGGAGCGGGACGTAGGCGAGATGCCCGAACCGGGTGAAGCCGTCGTAGTCGGCGAGCAGGATCTCCCCGCCCCATACGGCGCCGTCGTCGCCGTGGCCCGTGCCGTCGAAGGCGACGCCGATCACCGGCCGGGTGCCGTCCAGTTGGTGTTCGGCCATCGTGGCGGCGATGTGGGCGTGATGGTGCTGGACGCGCACGACGGGCCGGCCGGCGGCGTTCCTCTCGGCCCACCGGGCGGAGCGGTAGCCGGGATGCCGGTCGGTGACCAGGGTCTCGGGGCGCACGCCGGTGATGGACTCCAGTTGCGCCGCGGCACGCTCGAAGGTTCGCTGCGTGGCCAGGTCGTCCATGTCGCCGATGTGCGCGGACAGCCAGGCGCGCCGCCCCTCGCCGAGGCAGAGCGCGTTCTTGAGGTCGCCGCCGGCCGCGAGGGCCGGCCGCACGGGCAGTGGAAGGGCGACCGGCAGCGGGGCGTAGCCGCGAGCCCGCCGGACGAGCAGTGGCCTGCCGTCGCTGACGCGGACCACGGAGTCGTCGCACGGCACATGGATCGGCCGGTCGTGCGTGAGCCAGGCGTCGGCCAGGGGCGCCAGCCGCTCCAGGGCCTCCTCGTCGTCGGTGACGATCGGTTCACCGGCCAGGTTGCCGCTGGTCATCACCAGCAGCCGGGGGCCCTCGACGTCGCCCGGCAGGCCGAGGAGCAGATGGTGCAGCGGCGTGTACGGCAGCATCACACCGAGGTCGGGGCTGCCGGGCGCGACGGCCTCGGCCGGCCGCACGGCCTGTGCCTCGTACGACGGGTTCGTACGACGGCGCAGGAGCACGATGGGCCTGGTGCCGCTCTCCAGCATGGCGCGCTCCTCGGCACTCGGCCGGACGAGGTGCCCGACCTCGTCCACGCTCCTGGCCATGAGGGCGAACGGCTTGTTTCCCCGGCTCTTGCGGCGTCGCAGCAGGCTGACGGCTTCGGCGTCGGTGGCGTCGCAGGCGAGGTGGTAGCCGCCCAGGCCCTTCACGGCGAGGATCGCGCCCCGGGCGAGCAGCGCGCGGGCTTCGGCCACCGGGTCCGCCCCGCCGACGTGTTCCGGCCGTCCGCCGAGCGGCGGCCGGGGCACGAGCAGGCGCAGCCGCGGACCGCAGGCGGGGCAGGCGACCGGCTGGGCGTGGAAACGGCGGTCGCCCGGATCGGCGTACTCACGGGCGCAGTCGGAGCACATCGGGAAGCCGGCCATGGTGGTGTTCGCCCGGTCGTAGGGAACACCGGTGACGATCGTGAAGCGCGGTCCGCAGTGGGTGCAGTTGACGAAGGGGTGGCGGTGTCGCCGGTCGGCCGGATCGGCCAGTTCGCGGAGGCAGTCGGCGCAGGTGGCCGTGTCCGGGGAGACCAGGGTGCGGGCCGGTCCGTCGGTACGGGAGGCGAGGATGGTGAACGCGCCGCCACCGGTGACCGGGAGCTCCTTGTGGTGGACGGACTCCACACGGGCCAGCGGGGGCGCGTGGAGGGCGATCCGCTCGCAGAACCGGGCCACGGCCGAGGCGGTTCCCTCGACCTCGGCGACGACGCCCTCCGGAGTGTTGGTCACGTGTCCGGCCAGGGCGAGTTCGGTGGCGAGGCCGTACACGTACGGCCGGAAGCCCACGCCCTGCACCACTCCCCGAACGACGACCCGACGGCGCAGCGGCAGGTCGTCCGCGACGACGGTCGGGGGCCGCGGACCGCTCACGAGCGGGTCTGGGCCATGGAGCCGGTGCCGTCCGGGACGGCGTGCCCATGGCCGTGGTGGTGTGCGGGCTCCCCGGCTCGCGAGGTGTCCGGCCTGCGGGCCATGACGGGGGTGTGGACGGGCGCCCCGTCCGCCGCCGCCAGCGCCCTGTCGAGCAGCGCGCCGATCGCCTCGCCCCGGCGTGCCGAGGTCAGGAGCACCTCGACGCCCGGGTTGACCTGCTCCACGTTCGCGCGGAACGCGCCCTCGTCGAACGCGACGGCCTCGGCGATGTCGGTCTTGGTGACCACGACCAGGTGGGCGAGGCCGAAGGCGGTGGGGTACTTCAGTGGCTTGTCCTCGCCCTCGGTCACGGAGGCGAGGACGACTCTCAGTGTCTCCCCCAGGTCGTAGGAGGCCGGGCAGACCAGGTTGCCGACGTTCTCCACGAACAGCAGCCGGGTGTCATCGGGCAGCCAGCCCTCGAGGTGGCCGCCGAGCATCCCCGCCTCCAGGTGGCAGAGGCCGTCGGTGAGGACCTGCTTGACCGGCACGCCCGAACGCGCCAGCCGTGTCGCGTCGTTCTCGGTGGCGAGGTCGGCGGTCAGCGCCGCGACCGGAACGGACCGCTCGCGGGCCAGCAGCAGTTCGCGTTCCAGCAGCGCGGTCTTCCCGCTGCCGGGGCTGGACAGCAGGTTGACGACGGCGGTGCCGCGAGCCGCGAGGCGGGCGCGCAGGGTGTGCGCGGTCGCGTCGTTCTTGGCGAGTACGGCCTGCTGCAGGTCGACCACACGGCACATGGTTCAGCGCTCCTCGGAGATGGGTTCGCGGGTCTGCGCGTGCGTCCGGCCGTCCTCCCAGTGCACGCCGGCGATCTGGAGTTCCCGGCCCGAGAGCAGGTCGGTGTTCACCCCGCCGCACTCGGGACAGGTCAGCCGGGGCGGCATGCCCACGGCCCACTCGTGCGCACAGGACGCGCAGCGGGCCCGCCCCGGCACCGCTTCGGTGACGAGCTCGGCGCCCTCCAGCACGGTTCCGGCGCAGGCCAGTTCGAAGCAGAAGGAAAGGGAGTCGGGCACGACACCGGCCAGTTCACCGACCTGAAGCCGCACCGACAGCACCGCCGTGACGTCACCGGCCTGGGCCGCGGCCTTCTCCACCTGGTCGATCACGGCGAGCGCGACGGACATCTCGTGCATAGGTCTGTGTCCTCCCAGCCGTCATTAGAGGCGAGCTGCCCGGGTTCGACGGCCCGGCACGCCGTCGCCGTCGGCCGGGTACGCCTTTCGACGCAACGTCAGGGAGCGCTCGTCGTGAACCCGGTTCACATGCGTCGGATCCGCAGGTAGCGCCTGATGTCGGGAAGTACCTGTGCGACAAGTGCGGCCGCGGCGGCGAGGGCCGCCCCACCGACGATGGTCTTCTTCATCCCGTCTCTCCTCACTTCGAAGCCTCCGTGGTCGTAGCGCGCGCCACGGACGGCTCGCCGTCCCGCAGCATTTCTTCGATCAGCCGTACGGCCTCGGGTACGGCCTCGGTCACCGGCGGGCTGAGACCGATGCCCTCCTCGACCGTGGCCGGTTCGCATCCGACGATCAGGGTGCGTCGCGGTGGTTCGCCGCCGGTCCCGGCGCAGAGCGTGCCCAGCAACGCCAGGACGGTGTCGGGGGTCATCCGGTGGCCGTCGATCGCGGGGGCGCCCTCGGGCTCGCCCGCGCCAGGGCCGTCGTACTCGATCACGTACAGCGTGCCGGGTGCTTCACCGCGTGCCGTGGCGTCCACGAGGACGAGGGTGTCGTAGCCGTCCAGGAGTTGGTAGGCGAGGTGCACCCCGCGCACGCCGATGTCCACGACCTCGACGTGGGCGGGCAGTTGGCGCTCGGTGAGCCTGCGCGCGGTCTCCACGCCGAATCCGTCGTCACCGAGGAAGATGTTGCCGATGCCTGCGACGAGGGTCTTCGGGCCCGCCGGTAGGGGATGGTTCACGCGTCCTCCAGCGGTGTGACCTCGTCGGGCTGGAAGTACAGGAACCGGCCCTGCTCGCGGCGGATGTCGGCGCCCGGGTCGCCCTCGACCGTCACGGCCAGGTGGACGCCGCCGTCCACGTCGTGCAGCACCGCCTCGACCGTCGCGCTGCGCCCTTGCAGGAACAGGTCCTGTGCGTCGGTGCGTCGCAGGCCCGGTCGCAGCAGCACGCGGCTGCCCGCGCCCAGCGACCGGCCGTCCACGACGACCCGGTCCTGTGCCGGGTCGAAGCCGGCGTCGCTCGCCGGGTCCCACCAGGGGGTGTCCGGGCGCGGCACTCCGTACTCGTCCGGGAACCCGTCCGCGGCGGCGGGGGCCAGGGCGGCGCCGGTCACCTCCCGCAGGCTCCGTACCGCGCCGTGCAGGCGTTCCAGAACCTCGGGCGGCATCGAGTCCGCGAGGTCGATCACGGCGGCCGCCCGGTCGTCGGTGCCCCGGGCCTCGCGTTTCTCCTCGTCGGTGAGGGCCGCGGTCCGCAGTGCGAGGATCTCGTCGATCTCGGTGGCGTCGTAGAGCGCGCCGGGGCTTTCCGGTGCGATGGCCGGGTGGTCCTCCAGGATGATCGGCGAGGACAGCACGAGGTCGGCGCGGCCGGGTTCACCGGCGAGCACGGGCCAGGTGTGCAGGTTGCGGCAGGCGGCGGTCGCTCCCTTGGCCCACTCGGGGGGATCGGTCATCGACAGGAACGATCCGGTGCTGAGGGCCATCAGGAGGTGCGCGGCGACCAGGGAGTGCGGCAGCGCCGCGTCCCGGTCGGCGCTGCGGCCCTCCGGGGGTGTCCAGGGAGTGGTGTTCTCGACGATGGCGGTCAGCCGCAACGCCCGGTAGGGCCCGTCGAGTTCGGTGGCGGACAGACGGACGGCGCCGCTGATCTCCTCGCACCGCCGGACCAGTCTGCCCACGGTCCGGCCGGCCGCGTCCACCACCGGCTCGGTGTCCTCGCGGGCGGGTCGCTCGAAGGGAAACGTGATGCCGTCCCCCAGCAGTTCGTCCACCGTCGCGACCACCTCGACGCGTTCCTCGGCCCCCTCGTCCCAGGGCACCAACACGCGGTCGTCCAGGTGGAGTTCGGGAACGGTGTCGTAGCCGCCGTCCGGGCGGGCCTGCTGCACGGTCCGCCGCCGGGCGTGCAGGAAGCGCAACTCGGCCGACAGGGTCGCGCCGGCCTTCGGTTCCAGCAGGCACTCGGTGTGCTGGAAGTCGTGCTCCTCGCACTCGGCGCCCCAGGCGGGCGGCACGAGCACCCCGAACTGCCAGCGCAGCCGGTTCTTTGCCGCCGATGCCCGGTACGGGTAGAGCACGTAGCCCTCGAAGAGCACGGCGTCGGCCACCTGCCGGGCGAGGGCGAACCGCTCCTCGGTCTCGGGGGCGAACGCGGTCACGGTCACGGATCCGTCCTTCCGGTGGTGCCGGTGAGCGCGAGAAACGGGTCCGTCCCGGGCGGGTCCGCGGCGCCGCTCTCGTCGAGCAGGGCCCGTACGGTCGCCTCCCAGGAGGGCAGTGCGTGCCGGGAGCGGTAGGCGAGCAGGGCGTCCATGGTGTCGCGGGGCAGCCGGATCCAGCCGCAGCCGGGGAAGTGTTGCTCGACCATTTCCCGCCATGCGGTGACCGGCATCCGGAAGGCCGCCTCGCGGTCCCACGGCACCGGCTCGACCTGGAAACCGCCCGCGCCGGTGAACGCCGTACCCGAGAAGAGCATCAGCAGCGGAACCTCACCGTCGGTGAGCGCGGCCAGGTAGCGGCTGGCGGCGATGTCCATGTCGTAGGTGCAGGGCACGACGAGGTCGGTGTCGATCTCTCCGGTGAAGCTGGGGACCATCACCGAGACCTGGGCGAACTGCACCGGCTGGAGGGTGCTGCCCCAGCGCGAGCGCTCGCCGAAGAGATCGGCCAGGGCGTCGGCCTCGGCGGTTTCGTAGCCACGACGGGCGGGTTCGATACGGATCTGACAGCGCAGCGCGAGCGCGTGCACGCGGGCGTTGTCGGCCGCGGTGACGCGCAGCCGGAAGACGAGGGTCGGTCCGGCGGCGTACCGGTCGGCGCGGACGCCGGTGCAGGCGAACGAGAACCGGGTCACGACCGGCCCACCTCGCCCACGGGCCGGGCGCGCCGCGCGACGTCCGCGAAGAACGCGTCGAGGGCTGCCCGTGCTTCGGCCCCGCCGTCGAAGCCCTGCCACAACAGGCGCATGCGGCCGACCAGTTCGTAGCAGATGTCGATGGGTACGAGGTAGCAGTCGCACCGGCCGTCGGTGCGGCGCAGCAGGAGTGCCTCCACGTCGGGTTCGAGGAGATCGGCGAGCGGGCTGCCGCCCAGGACCTCCGTCCACGTGGACGGTTCGAGTTCGCTCTCGGTGGCTCCGGCCGGGCTGGGGTAGAGGGCGACCAGCCGGTCCAGCGCAGCGTTGCGGAAGAAGAAGGCGACGCCGACCGGGATCTGCAACGACTCCCACGCGCGGTCGTCGAGGCGGTGGCCGGGGTCGGTGAGGTAGCGGGCCGGGACCGCGCGGAAGCGGCCCGCCGCGGCGCCCGGCTGTTCCATCAGCAGGGCGCAGGAGACGCAGGCGCAGGCGAGGGCGCGCTTCTCGGTGTCGACGAGGTGGCGGTGGTTCTCCTCGGGCACCGCCACCGCGCACAGCTCGCACCGCTCCGGCCGCGGCGGGCGCTCGGTCAGGAACCTGCGCAGGCCGGATGTCCGCGGGCCTGGACCGGGTGGCCGCACGGGCGCCTGGGACGCGCTCATCGGGTCTTCGCCGGCGCCGGGCCGGTGCCGATCTGGAGCAGGGCGGGCTGAGCGGGTGCGTCCTGTACGTCGACGGCCCTGACCTCGGGTGCGAAGCAGGCGAGCGCGTCCTCGGCGGCCTGCCGGGCGCTGTCGCCGCTGCCGCAGCCACAGCCGCCGCCCGCCCGCGTCCGCAGCCTCAGGGTGCCGCTCTCCTCGTCGAACGCCACCAGTTCCAGGGCGTGGTCCGGGACGCTGTCGAGGGCACGGGCGATCCGGGTGTCCCGGTCCTCGGGGTGCAGGTCGTGCAGCACGAGGAGGCTCGCGACGAGTGCGTCGTCGAGCAGCTTCGCGAGAGGCTCGCCGGAAGCGGGCAGCAGCTGGAGGATGCGGGCGAGGCCGGAGCCGTAGAAGTCCATGAGGGACCGCACGAGTTCCTCCGCGGCCGCGGCTGCCGAAGGATTGCCGGCGCCCGCCAGACGGTCCAGCACCTCCTCGACACGGCGTCCGGTCTGCTCCGCGTTCACGGGGCGCGTCCCCGTCACGGCGCTCATCCGCCCAGTCCGCTCAGGCCGGTCGGCACGTGCATCTTCTGCACGGTCTTGCCGCCGCCGACGTACATGTGGACGCCGCACGGCAGACAGGGGTCGAAGCTGCGGACCGCGCGCATGATGTCGATGCCCTTGAAGTTCTCCGGGGAGTTCTCCTCGAAGATCGGCGTGTTCTGCACGGCGTCCTCGTAGGGTCCGGGCGTGCCGAAGGTGTCCCTGGTGCTGGCGTTCCAGGGAGTGGGCGGGTACGGGTGGTAGTTGGCGATCTTGCCGTCGCGGATCACCATGTGGTGGGAGAGGACACCCCGCACCGCCTCGGTGAATCCGACGCCGATGCCCTCGTCCGGCACCTCGAACTTCTCCCAGGTCTGGGTGCGTCCGGCCCGGACCTCCTCCAGCCCCTTCTCCGCGAAGTGCAGGGCGACGGCGGCGGTGTAGGCCTGGAAGTAGGTGCGGGCGCGGTTGCGCTCCAGCGCGTTGGACCACTTCGGGATCTTCCACTCGAAGCTGGTCTCCGGCTTGGTCATCGTCCGGGGCAGGTTGATGACCACGCTGTGGCCGGTGGCCTTCACGTACCCGGTGTCGACGAGCCCGGACAGGGCGGTGGACCACAGCCGGGCGATGGGACCGCCGCCGGTGTCCAGGGCGAGGTGGTCCTTGCCGTCGAACCAGCGGGGCGACATGACCCAGCTGTACTTGTCGTCGAAGTTCCGCTTCTGCGGGGCGGGGATGGTGTGCTGGTTCCACGGGTGGCGCGGGTCGACCGGGTTCCCGAGGGGGTCGTGGGTGACGAACTGTTCCTGGCCCTGCCAGTCCTCGTAGTAGGAACTGCCCAGCAGGATGCGGATACCGAGGTTGATCTCGGTGAGGTCGTTGGTGACGAGCTTGCCGTCCACGATGATGCCGGGCGTGACGAACATGCGCCGACCCCAGTCGGTCATGTTCGCGTACGTGAAGTCGCAGTACTCGGGGTCGTTGAGTGCTCCCCAGCAGCCGAGCAGGACGCGGCGCCGGCCGACCTCCTCGTACCCGGGCAGGGCCTCGTAGAAGAAGTCGAACAGGTCGTCGTGCAGGGGCACGACCCGCTTCATGAACTCGACGTACCGCATCAGGCGGCTGAGGTAGTCCGTGAAGAGCTGCACGGAGGCGATGGTTCCGACGCCGCCCGGGTAGAGCGTGGAGGGGTGCACATGGCGGCCCTCCATGAGGCAGAACATCTCCCGGGTGTAGCGGCTGACCTGGAGGGCTTCGCGATAGAACTCGCCCTCGATCGGGTTCAGCGACCGCATGATGTCGGCGATGGTGCGGTAGCCGTGCTCCCCGGCGTGCGGTGCCTCGGTGCGCTCGGCCAGTTCGAGGACACCGGGGTTGGTCTCCTTGACCATTTTCTCGCAGTAGTCGACCCCTACCAGGTTCTCCTGGAAGATGTTGTGGTCGAACATGTACTCCGCGGACTCGCCGAGGTTGATGATCCACTCTGCGAGGTGCGGGGGTTTCACGCCGTACGCCATGTTCTGGGCGTACACCGAGCAGGTGGCGTGGTTGTCCCCGCAGATCCCGCAGATGCGACTGGTGATGAAGTGGGCGTCGCGGGGGTCCTTGCCGCGCATGAAGACGCTGTAGCCGCGGAAGACCGACGAGGTGCTGTAGCACTCCGCGACCCGCTTCTGCTTGAAGTCGATCTTGGTGTGGATGCCCAGGCTGCCCACGATCCGTGTGATCGGGTCCCAGGCCATCTCCACCAGGCCGCTGCCGTCGCCGGCCGCCGTCGTCGTCGATGCCATCGTTTGTGCCGTGCCCTTCGTTGCGCGGGGGTTCGTGTGGGGGTGCACGAAGCAGGGGCGGATTACTTGCGTCGGATCCTCACCACGGCGGCCGGTATCCGGTGGTGATCTCGTCTCCGGTACGGCGCCACTTGGGCTCCTTGTCCACGGTCTTGGCCGTGATCGACCGCAGCCTGCGGATCACGGCGCCGTAGGCTCCGCTGGTGCCGCTCGACACCTTGGCGCCGGGGGGCTCGTCCATGAACGGCATGAACTTGTCGGGGAACCCGGGCATGGTGCAGGCGATGCAGATACCGCCGACGTTGGGGCAGCCGCCGATGCCGTTCATCCAGCCGCGTTTGGGCACGTTGCACTTGACGACGGGGCCCCAGCAGCCGAGCTTGACCAGGCACTTCGGCGAGTCGTACGTCAAAGCGAACTGGCCCTGCTCGTAGTACCCCGCACGGTCGCAGCCCTCGTGCACGGTGGCCCCGAAGAGCCAGGTCGGACGCAGCTTGTCGTCCAGCGGGATCATCGGGGCGGCGCCGGCCGCCTGGTAGAGCAGGTACGTGAGCGTCTCGGAGAAGTTGTCCGGCTGGATCGGGCAGCCGGGAACGCACACGATCGGGATGCCCGCGTGCGACTTCCAGTCCCAGCCGAGGTAGTCCGGCACCCCCATCGCGCCGGTCGGGTTGCCCGCCATGGCGTGGATGCCGCCGTAGGTGGCGCAGGTGCCGATGGCGACGACGGCCAGGGCCTTGGGCGCGAGCCGGTCGATCCACTCGCTGGTCGTGATCGGCTGGCCGGTCTCCGGGTTGTCCCCGAAGCCGCACCAGTAGCCCTCCGGCTTGATCGACTCGTTGGGGATGGAGCCCTCGACGACCAGCACGAACGGGTCGATCTCGCCGCGCTCGCCCTTGAAGAACCACTCGATGAACGTGTCCGAGCCGCCGACCGGACCGCACTCGAAGTCGATGAGCGGCCAGTGGACGGCGATCTTCGGCAGACCCGGCAGTACGCCGAGCACGATTTCCTCGATGCTCGGCTGCATGGCCGCGGTCAACGCGACCGAGTCGCCGTCACAGCTCAGCCCGGCGTTGATCCAGAGAATGTGGATCGTGGGTGTCTCGTCGGCGGGCGCGCCTGTGGCGTCCGCAGCGCCGACCGTGTCCGGCGTCGCCTCAGTCATGGGACCGCCTCCTGGGGAGGTATGGGATGAAGGCCGGCATTTCGGCCGACATCCTTCTTGGTACCAGCGGCTCGGCTGTGATGAGACCTGATCCAGGGCCATTCCGGTGACGCGAGCGTCCGACGCGGCCGGACCCGTTTACGCGACCGGAGCCGGGTTCAGGTGCGGCGGAGTGCACCGTGGCCGCTCCTTGCGGACGAACGCGCGACGCAGAGCGTGGAACGGAGCGTCCGGGTCGTCGAAGGTACGGCGCATCCGGGCCAGCTCCCGCTCCCGGAAGACCGCCAACGGGGTCACGCTCTCCTGCCGGTCCAGCTCGGTCTTCTTCGCGGTGATCCGTGACGCGGTGGCCGGCAGTGCCGCCAGGCGGGCGGCCAGGACGCCGACCTGCGGGGCGAACTCCTGCGGGCCGCAGTCGACCACCCGGTCGACGAGACCGAGGGACAGGGCGCCCGCCGAGCTCACCGGCAGCGCCTCGCTCATGAGCCGCTCGGCGGTCGCGGTCCCCACCCTGCGCGGCAGGGTGTACGTCCAGAACTCGGATCCGTACAGGCCCATCAGACGGTAGTGCGGGTTCAGTACGGCTCCCGAACGGCACCACACCTCGTCCGCCGCCAGGGCGAGCATCACCCCGCCCGCCGCGGCGTTGCCGCCGAGCGCCGAGACCACCAGCCGGTCCGTCGTCGTCAGGACCGCCTCGACCAGATCGTCGATGGCGTTGATGTTCGCCCAGGACTCGGCGCCGGGGTCGTCCGCGGCCTCGATGACATTGAGGTGGATCCCGTTGGAGAAGACGTCGCGTTCGCCGCCCAGCACCAGCACCGACGTGGGTCGCGCGCACGCTTCCCGGTAGGCGTCCAGCAGACGTCGGCACTGCGCGGTGCTCATGGCGCCGCCGGGGAAGGAAAACGACAGGAAGCCCGCGTTCCCCTCCTCCCGGTAGCGGATGTCCGTCCAGGTGCGGTGTCCCGCGTCGGGCAGCAGGGGCAGGTCGTGCCCGGGCAGCGGCGGCAGCCGGTCACCCAGGGCCTGGACGGCGGGCAGTTTGAACGTGGGCGGCTGCCCGTGCGTCCGCCGGGGCCGCAGCTCGGGGATCCAAACGGCGCCGTCCTTCGTGGCCCGGCAGATCGCCCCGGCCCGGGTGGCCAGGAGCTCTCCCGGCCGGCCGCGCAGCGCACCCTCGGGGTGGCCGCCGTGCAGGTACCACTCACCGCCCAGCAGCACATCCAGCACGCCGGGCTGCGAGTCCGCCGCCCGGAGCTTGCGGACGACGGTCCGCGTGGAGTCCGCGGCCCAGTCGATCCGCCGGACGCTCTGGTCGAGGTACGGACGGACGCGCGGGTGGGCTCCCGCCCGGGGTCCCGCGCCCTGCTTGAGCGGAACGTGGCGTCCGCCCGCGAAGCGCTCGACGGCGAGCAGGACGGCCGCGAGGGCGGCGTCGGCGACCTCCCCCCGGTACAGGTCGCTCTTGGACACCGGAGGAACCCGGCACGGTACGCAAGCCCAGACATCGCCGGCGTCCATCTCCCCGTCGGCCTGCAGGACGGTGACGCCCCAGTCGCCGGCGCCCTCGTGGATCGCCCAGTCCAGGGATGACGGCCCGCGGTCACCCAGAGGCCCCGGATGGACGATGAGGCACGTGTGCGCTGCCCACACCTCTTCGGGGATCGCCGTCTTCAGCATCGGCGCCACGATGAGCTCCGGGGCGTGCCGGCGTACGGCGTCCGGCAACGGGCTGCCCGGCAGGGCGAGCTCCACCGCGACGGTGTGACCGCGGTCGCGCAGTTCGGCGTGGACGCGCTGGGTGAGGCTGTTGAACGCGCTGGCTACGAGCAGGATGTGCACAGCTGCCTCCGGGCGGACGAACGGCAGACAGGGATGACCCGCCGGCTTCGATCCTCAAGTACGTCGGCCCGTCGACCCCGTCAACAGACGGGGACGTCATCCGAAAGCAGGTGTCGATCCGCCGTCCGGCCTCATCACGGACAAGGCTGTCGGATGCTCACCGCGGCCACAGGCCGCCGGCAGCACGCCCCCACCCTGAGCGGGTGACGCCGAAATGCGTCTCGTGGGACCAGATGTGGGTGCACGAAGGGCACTGCAGGTGGAGCAGGCTGCCGGTGTTGGAGAGGAGATACCGCCAGTGCTCGGAGCAGGTACGCCGCTGCTCGCAGGTGGCGCACCCGCGATGGTCGTCACAGCTCGGGCAGGCCACCCAGGCGCGGCGCCCGACGTCGGCCTGCGGGTCAAGCGGCAGCATGGCCGCCCCCTCTGCGCGGCAGCACACCGGCGGAGACCAGGTCGTCGTACACGCGCTGCTGCTCCACGCTGAGGCCGGAGTACAGCAGCGCGTACGCCTCCTCCTCGCCCCGCAGTGCCGTGACGGGGTCCCAGTCGGGGCCGAGAGCGGCCAGCACATGGGCCCGCCGGAGCATTTCGTGTGCACTCAGGTCGACGTGCAGGTCGAACGGTGCGGAGGCGTCCGAACGGTCCGCCGCGGGCCTGCTCGCCGCGGCGGGTTCGTCCGGTTCGCCGGGAAGGGCGGGGCCAGGGGTGGGCATGCGACCGAACGTAGGTAAGCCGTCCTCGCTCGGGCAAGAGCAGGTGGGAGAAGTCACAACAGGGCCGCGACCACGGCGGCACCCGCCGCCGCCCTGCCGCTCAGGGCCTCCGCGTCATCCGGACGCCCCGCACGCCGGCCGGGGCCTGGCAGCTCAAGAGCATCTGCGAGGCCACACACGGCTCGCCGCGAACACCTCCGTCACACCGGCGAACGCCCGCCTGGCCCGCCTGGCCCGAGAGGCCCGAGAGGCCCGACCGGAGACCGGCCGGGCCTGCTTCGTCGGGCGGTATTGCCGCCGCCTGGGAGGTGGTACAGATGCCCTCCCCTGAGACCTACGAGACGGCCAGGCGCCGGAACCGGCTGTTGTGGAACACCAGGGGCTCTCGCTCGGGTTCGGCCTTCAGACCGTGGATTTCGAGGAGCACGATCGTGTGGTCACCCCCGGGGAGTTCGGCGTGCAGTGAACAGTTCAGCCAGAGACTCGCGCCGTGGATGTAGACCCCGCCCTCGTCGTCGGCATCCCAGTCGACGCTCGCGAACCGGTCGCCGGCCTTTCCGGCCAGTGACCGGCAGATCGCGTCCTGCCCCTCGGCCAGCACGCTGACACCCACCCGGTCTCGCCGACGCAGCCTGGGCCAGGTCGTCGAGGTGTCCTGCACGCACACCGATATCAGCGCGGGCGACAGGGATACCGGGGTGAACGTGCTCGCCGCCATGCCCACCGGGTTGCCGGAGTCGAGCGCGCACACGGCTGTCACCCCGGACGGAAAGCAGCCGAAAGCCTGACGCAGGAGAGCGGGATTGGCCGGTGTGGCGCTGAGAGGGCTCACCGGAGACCGCCCGTCAGGTGGCGGGGGGTGAAGTGCGGCCGCTCTGGAACGGGACGCGCACCGGTTCGCGGATCGGAGGTGAATGGCGTATTCATCGCTTTCTCCAAAATGGTGAGGTGATTTCTGGCGCGGGCGCAAAATCGTGGAGAGCGGCACTTCGGGGGCACCGCCCGCGGCGGGTTTCAGTTCTTCCCCGACAACACCGCGCCCAGCTGCCGTATCGCGCCGTTGTTGCCGACCACGTGCTGGGAAACACAGCGGACATCGCGCCAGCGGCGCTGAAGTGAGCTGGTGTTGTAGAGGCCCGCGCTGCCGGAGAGAGTCATGATTTCGTTGAGGATCCGGATGCCGTCGTGATGGATGTGCTGCGTGCCGCCGGTGTACGTGAACCACTCGGCCGGGGTGGGCGCCTGTCCGGCGAGGGCACGGTCCATGACGAGGCGTCCGGTGTGTTCCGACAGGGCGGTCAGTGCGGCGGTGCGCACGTACAGTTCCGCGAACTTCTCCTGGAACACCGGGTCCTCGCCGAGCAGCGCCCTGGGGTTGAACGCCGGCCGCTTGGTGGCGGCGAGTGCGGAGAGATCGGCGAGCGCACCCTCCAGGGCGCCGAGTACGACGGCGTCGTGCGAGGCCCCCGTCGGGGAGTACGGCAGGTCGTAGAGGGGAGCGGGGATGTTGTTGTCGCCGAACATCGGCCCCGTGCGGTGTTCCGGAACGAAGACGTCGTCCATGGTGAAGTCGGTGCTCTGCGTGGCCCGCAGGCCGACCGCGTCCCACGTGTCGAGGAAGGTGACCTGCTCGGGCCGGAACAGCGCGACCCGCATGTCCGGGCGGCCGTCCGGCAGCGGAGGCGCCCCCTCGACGAGGAATCCTCCGAGCATCCAGTCCGGGGTGAACGGGCCGCTCGCGAGCGGCCAGCGACCACTGAGCCGGTAGCCGCCCTTCACCGGCGTCGCCAGCCCCTTCGGAGCCACGGCGCCACGGAGCATCAGGTCGGCACCGCCCGCGAACACCTCGTTCTCCAACGTCGTGCGCGGCAGTGACCGGACGAAGAACCAGGCCATCGAAGCGGCCTGAACCGTCCAGCCCGTCGAGCCGTCGGCTCGTGCGATCTCCCGCACCACCCGGGCGGCCTCCAGCAGCCCCAGCTGCTCTCCGCCCCACACCGTGGGCAGGGCCATCCGGAACACGCCCGCCTGGCGCAGGGCGGCGACGAGATCCGCCGGGACAGCCCGTGCGTTCTCACCTTCGGCAGAACGTGCCGCGATCTCGGGAAGAAGTGCGCCGACTCGACCGAGCACACTGTCGCCGGTTCGCCGCTCCTGGGATCGAGCGGGGTCAAGAAGCGTGGCCATGAAAGGGCTCCTAGCTGAATGTGCGGGGGCTGGTCGTCGACCAAGTCTTTTTCAGAAGGTGACTGCGGCTTAGGATGACATCCGCGTTACGGCCAGGAAAACCAGAACTTTCCTATAAGGCTTATCAGGGATCCCATGACAGCAGGAGCGAAATGGCGGCCAATTTTTCCCTACGCCAATTGGAATACCTCGTCGCGGTGGCGGACACGGGCTCCATGAGCGCGGCGGCGATGCGGTGCCATGCCTCCCAGGCGGGCATCTCCACGGCGATCGCCGACCTGGAGCGCCGCCTCGGTGTCCAGTTGCTGGTACGACGCCGGGCGAAGGGGGCCTTCCTCACGGAGGCCGGCAGCCGGGTCCTGGACCGTGCCCGAGCCATGCTGGCGCAGGCCGACGAACTCAGGGCGAGCGCACAGGCGGAGGAAGGCCGGCTGGCCGGCCGCCTGACGATCGGCTGCTACGCGGCCCTGACACCGTTTCTCATCCCACCCCTGGTGGACGGGTTCAGGCAGGTACACCCGGCGGTCGACCTCGAACTGATCGAGGGTCAGCTGGACGAGATGCGACAGGCCCTGCTCCAGGGCGCCTGCGACCTGGCCCTGTTGTACGCGTTCGGCGACCAGCCCGGTCTGTCCCGCACGACGCTGCGCTCCAGCCGTCCGTATGTCATCTTGTCCGCCGGTCATCCGATGGCGGAGCGCGAGTCCGTCTCACTCGCCGAACTGGCTGACGAACCACTGATCATCTACTCCGAGCCTCCGGCCCAGCAGAACGCCGACCACTGGTTCTCCCTCGCGGGAGCACAGCCGACCATCCGGTACCGGACCTCGAGCATCGAGGCGGTCCGCAGCATGGTCGCCCGCGGCCTCGGCTTCGCCACGTTGATCCAGTCCTGGCCGACCGACACCAGTGTCGAGGGACTTCCCCTGGCGTCCGTGCCCCTGAGCGACCCGCTGGACGAAGTCGAGCTCGTGATCGCCCACGCGGCACACGTCACCCCCACCCACCGGGCGCGGGCCTTCCTCCAGTACGCAAAGGACATGCTCACCGGTCCGGAGACCCCGCGGACAACCGGCTGACGCGCGTGGGGCGGCGCGCGTCGGCAGCCGGCCGTCGGGCGTTCGGCCTCCCGATGACATGCACGCACCCCCGATCGAGGGGTGGTGAACCGACCGCCGCGTCAGCCGTCGCGTTCTGCGCCGACAAGGACGAAGGCCATCGTGACCGGCTGGTCGCTGCGGTTGCGCCAGGCGTGGCGGGTGCCGTTCTGGATCACGATGTCCCCTGCCGAGAGGTGGGTGCACCGGCCGTCGTCGAGTTCGAGGACGATCTCGCCCTGCAGCACGATGCCGTAGTCCACGGTCGGCGTCGTGTGCATGCCGTCGGGCTCGAAGAGCTCCACGAGGCCGGGCGAGTCGGCCAGGGATTCCTGGGCGTAGGCGACGGGGTCGAACGCCGGGTCGGCCATCGCGCTGTCCGGCGGGAAGGTCAGGACGATGAACCGGGTGCCGCCGGGCGCCGGGAGGTGGCTGGTGACCTTCGGAGTGGGGTCCTCCCCGGTCCGGCCGACCGGTTCGCCGGGTTCGGTGGCCCACGGCAGGCGGGACACCCAGCCCGGCAGGCTGGTGAACTCCCGGCTGCGCGGGATGGGACCGTCGCTGACGACGACCGACCTGCCGTTCTCGTCATGGCCGGTGACGACTCTGCGCATGTGTCTCTCCTCAATCATGTCAGTCGGATGCGGGGGATCCACCGGGCCGGGGCCGCCGGACCCGTCGCATCGATCGCATCGGTCGGGTCAGTCCGGTCGGCCGCTGCCGGGCCCCGTCGAGGACCCGAGCTCGGTCGCCCAGGCGTCCAGGACGTCCGCCACCGTGGGGGCGGGCGCCCTGAGCAGGGCTGATGCCACCGTGCGTACGAACAGCCGGTGCCGGTCGTCCGTGAGGTACTCCACCGGGGACTTGCCGTCGACACGCGCGAGCAGCAGCGCCGGCAGCAGCGACGCGGCCCGCGTCTCCAGGGCCGGCCGAGGCTCCCAGTCGACGCACCGGACGTACTCCTCCACCAGCACTCGGGCGGACCGCAGGAGATCGGCGCGGCGCTCGGGCACCACCAGGCTCTTGAGGAGCAGATGGTTCGCGCAGAAGGCGAGGTCGAAGGCCGGGTCGCCGTACCAGGCGCATTCGGCGTCCAGCAGCACGGGGCCGGACGGTCCGACGAGGATGTTCTTGGGGCTGACGTCACCGTGCACGAGGGCCAGGTGCGTGGTGGCCGTACGGTCGGCGAGGCCCTGGAGGATGTCGCTCAGACCGGGGTGCGCGGCAGCGGTGGCCAGCAGGTACGGCTCGATACGCAGCGCGTGGAAGTTGTCGTCGGTCGCGAACTCCGCGGCGAGGGCGGCGTCGCCGGCGCTCGCCGCGTGCAGGGTGCCGAGCAGCTCGCCGACGGCCGCCGCGGTCGCCGGCCGCACCTCGCCGTCCAGCAGTTGCGCCTTCCACACGGGGTAGTGCTCGGGTGGCAGGAACGCCATCGCGAAGAGGCCGGCTTCGGGGTCGTGGGCCAGCAGTTCGGGCACGCTGTCCGGGCGGTGCCCGGACGCGAACCGCATCCACGCCCATTCGTAGGCGTTGCGCGAGACCGGTGCCTGCCAGTCGGCGGCGACCTTCAGCTTGGCGAGGGCGCGTTTGACGCAGAGGGAACGTCCTGGCAGGTCCACTCGCCACAGGTCGGACGAGACACCGCCGGCCAGCGGAGTCCAGCGGGCGGCTTCGCCGGGTCCTGCGAGCGCGTGGGCGGTCAGGAAGCCGGCCAGCGCGGTGTCGGGCACGGGGCCGGGGTCCAGCTGTGCCGAGGTCGGGCTCATCACCGGTCACCGGACCCGGTGGCCGGACCGAGGGGGCGGTTGCAGGCGTGGGCCGGTGCCTCGCCCGCGAGGATCCGTACGACCTCCTCGGCGGCGCGGCGGCGCAGTTCCGTGACCGAGGCGTCGGAGGAGAACGCGATGTGCGGGGTGAGCAGCGCTCCCCGCTGGTCGAGCAGCTCCGCGGGGACGTGCGGTTCACTCTCCAGGACGTCGAAGGCGGCTCCGTCCAGGTGTCCGCTCTCCAGCGCCTTGACGACCGCGTCGGTGTCCACCAGGCCGCCCCGGCTGACGTTGACCAGCAGACCGCCCGGTGACATCAGCTCCAGCTGCTCGGCGCCGATGACGTGGTGCGTGTCCGGCGTGAGCGGCACATGGAGGATCACCACGTCGCTGCGGCGCAACAGCTCCTCCAGGCCCACCATCTCCACTCCGGGGGCGTCCTTCGGCGGATGCGGGTCGTGGGCAAGGATCCGGCAGCCGAACGCGCCGAGCTTGCGCACGGTGGCACGTCCGATGCGTCCGTATCCGACGACGCCGCAGGTCAGCGTCGACAGTCGGCGCAGCCGGGCGCCGGCGGGATCCCAGCGGCCCGCGCGGACCTCCCGGTCGGACACGGCCAGGCCCCGCGTCCAGGCCAGCACCATGCCGACGGCGTGGTCGGAGACTTCCTCGACGCAGTAGTCCGGCACGTTGGTGACCCACACACCGCACTCGGTGGCGGCGTCCACGGCGATGTTGTCGAGTCCGACCCCGAGCCTGGCCACGATCCGCAGATCCGGCGACGTGCCGATCGCGGTGGCGGAGACGGGGGCCCAGCAGGTCAGAATTCCGGCAGGCCGGTGCTCGGCCACCAGGTCCTCGATCGCCTCGGCCGAGGCGGGATCGGCGGGGCCGGTCACCAGGATGTGGCCGGCCTCCTCGATGACCGATCGCTCGACGGAGTCGTCGGGCCAGGCGTAGTCGGTGAGCAGCACGGTGCCTGGGCGGCTCGGTGGGTTCATGGCAGGTCGTCCTCGCAGAATCGTGCGGCCGCTGCCAACCGGCCGGGTCTCACGCCCGGTCGCGTCGGATGAGCGGGTCTGATCGCCACCCGGAAGGGCGGCCGTCGGCATGTCCGGTGTGCCGTCGGCCGCCAGGGCGGGGGGAGGGGGTCGCTGGGCTCGGGTCGGAGGCGCCGGCGCTCGCCGACTTGTGGTCGGTGCGGGCGCCGCGGGATGCCCCTGGAACGGATCACGAGATGTCGGGGCACGTCGAATCACTTTGTCACAGCCACGTGGTGCTAACGATAGCATTCCGCGTCTTCCCCACGTCAAGAGTGCGCCGCGTACCCGGTCGCCGGCATCCCTGCGCCGGGGCTCGCTCCGCTCCGAGGAGCCCCGCCATCACGGGAAATCGAGAAACGCCGAAGAAATCCGGCGTTCACACCTTGACGCGCGAGAGACTTCGCCCTCATGGTTTCTGCCAGCGCCGACCGTGTGACCGATAAGTGTCCGCACGGGGTCCGGCTGTCGAAGACGCCATAGCCACGGATGTCCCCGACGGGCGATATACGGCTGAATTCCGCATGCGGTGTCCGACCGCGCGGCAGCCCGCCGCCCTCATTCCGCCAGTCGTCGACACCATCGCCGTCGCCGACTCGAGTCCGTGTTCCGCTCACCGCTTCTCTTCATCGCCCGTACGGCCCCGTACCGGCGATGGATCCGCCGCGGCCTGCCGTGGCCCATTCCTCCTCAGGAGCCGCTATGACTCACGCAGCGCAAGTCGACACCAGTGCGGTGCCCGCAAGCGACACGCAGGAAAAGACCCCGGCCCCCCTGTCCCGCCCGATGATCGGGGTGGGCTTCCTGGTGGTGGTCCTCTCCTACATGGTCAACGCGATGGACCGCCAGGTCTTTCCTCCCCTGCTGCCCAACATCCGTGCGGAGTACGGGTTCTCCCTGGAGCAGGGCGGGCTGCTGGCGACGAACTTCACCCTCGGCATGGCCCTGGCCGGCCTGCCCGCGGGCTACCTCCTGGACCGCTTCCGCCGCAAGACGGTGCTGCTGGTCAGCATCGTGATCTACTCCCTGGGCACCATGGCCACGCCGCTGGCCACCGGTCTCGCCGACATGACCCTGTACCGGGTCGTCTCCGGCTTCGGGGAGGGCATGCAGTCCGCCGCCATCTTCGCGGCGATCGGCGCCTTCTTCGCCCACCGGCGGGGCCTCGCCTTCGGCTTCATCGGCATGGGCTACTCCATCGGCGTGTTCATCGCCCCGCTCATCGGCGTCCAGCTCATGAGCATGCACGGCACCTGGCACTCGCCGTTCTACCTGTTCGGCGCGGCCGGCCTGCTGATCGCCGCCGCCGCCGTCTTCCTCGTGAAATCCGGTCTCACCGAGCACTCCGTCGAGAAGGTCGTCTCGACCAAGACCTACGAGTACATGCCGGCCTCCGCCTACAACCGCAACACCATCGCCCTGGCCGTCCACGCGGTCCTCAGCGGTGTGGCGATCTACGGGTTCCTCGGTCTCTACCCGACGTTCCTCATCACCTCGCTGCACTACACCTCCGGACAGGCCGCCCTGGCCATGAGCTGCCTCGGTTTCGGCGGCATGACGGCCGTCTTCGGCGGCTGGCTCGGTGACCGCTTCAACCAGCGCAACCTGCTGATCCTGAGCATGGTGGCCGTCTCCGCCATCAGCGTGTGCATCTACGAGACGCAGGCCGGAATCGGCATGCAGTGCGTGTTCGCCTTCCTCATGGGCGCCTTCGGCCTGGGCTTCGTCTACCCCAACACCAACAGCGCGATACAGCGGGCCGTCCGCCCCGCGCAGATCGGACGCGCCTCCGGGCTCTTCGTCACCAGCTACTACGGGCCGGCGGCCTTCTCGGGCCTGCTCTTCGCCGCCCTGGTGGACTCCTTCGGCTGGGACCGGGCAGGGCTGCTGCAGGTCACGGTGCTGCCACTGGCGGGCGCTCTGGCACTGACCTTCGTCCGCCCCTCGAAGTTCAACAACGCGGTCCGCTAGCGAGTCGGTCCACCGGACATCTGCCGCCGTGGGGGGGGGGGGGGGGGGGGGGGGGGGGGGGGGGGGGGGGGGAGGGAGGGAGGGGGGGGGAGGGGGGGGGGGGGGGGGGGGTGGGTGTGGTGATTACCGCCATGAACGAGGCGGAGAATCTACCCTACGTCTTCAAGACCCTTCAGGATTGGATCCACGAAG
>NZ_JBVIPA010000069.1:0-27206 GCF_055578365.1 Streptomyces sp. NPDC033131 | reverse complement strand
CAGCAGGCCACCGGCACCGGACCGGAACGTTCCGGCTTCGCCCACACCATCAGGCGACACCAGAACCGCTCATAGACTCACGAACCGCCCACTGAAAGCACCCCTTAGGGGCCCTGCCGGATCATCGACGACCTCGAACCGGCTCTCGCGCTCCAGCCGCGTCGACGCTTCCGCAACGCCACCGTGCTGATAGTGGACGGCACCCTGGTACCCACCCGCGACCGGGCCATGGCCGCCTCGGCCAAGGACTACCGCTACTCCACCAACCACCAGACACCTCACGTTGCTATGCCGTCGAACGGCGTCACCGTTACTACCGCGAGCAGGGCCACGGCCGCAAAGAGACCCGCGCGACCCGAGTCCTCACCGTCACCGGCCTGACGATGGACTTCCCGCACGCGGCCCCGGCCACCCGCATCACCCGCCAACCGACCGACCTCAAGAAACCGGCAAAACGCACCAGCCGGACCGTCCACGCCCTCACCGACCTGACCAAACGACAGGCATCGCCCCAGATCATCGGGCGACTCGCACGATCCCAGTGGGCCATCGGAAACCGGCTGCACTTCCTCCGCGACACGCGTCCCGCGACGCCGCGTTCCGCGAGGACGCCTCAAAGACCCGCTTCGGCCGGAGGCCGGAGCACATGGCCACCCTGCGCAACCTCGCGTCCACGTGATCCGACACACGGCCACACCAACATCGCCGCCAGCTTCCGCCACACCTCCTACGACCCCTTCACCAGGCTGCTCGACCTGCTCGGCATCGCCTGACCTGCGCGATCACACCGCAACCCGACTTTGAAACGGCCCTGGCGGCAAAGAGGCTGATCAAGCAGCCCCTCCATTGCCGTTCAATGGCAAGACATCCTTGCGCTCGGATGGCGGCGAGCCTAGCGTTCCCGAATCAATCATTGGTGATTGTCGCCAACTGGGAACCGAGCGCATTAGGGGCCGCGGTGAAGATCAGAAGCGATGCCGGTTCTCAAGAATCACTACCGATTGCCGCGACTTACTCTGCCACCGAAGACAGCCTTGACGCTCTATCGACAGAGAAGCGGTGGACCGTACTCTGGCAAGGCTCCCGCGGGTGGCGACCGATCCTCGTCCTGCTCGTCGCGGTGTTCAGCCTCTTCAGCATCATGGACGACTCATATCTTTCCAAGGCAACCATCGAAGGCAGCATCACCTCGGTGGCTGGCCTGTGGATCGTCGCGATGGGCATGACCTTGGTCCTCATCAGTGGCGGGCTCGACCTCTCGGTCGGCGTAGTCGGAGGGCTGGCAGGCTACCTACTCGCAAAGTTGCCAGCCGGGTCCGTGCCGGGTCCGGTGGCAGTTCTAGTTGCCGTTCTTGCCGGCGCGGCCTTGGGTGCGCTCGCCAACAACACTTATGCGCCCAGCGTGATGACAGGCGAACGGTTCGTGGACTTCGTTAAATCCGCAACATGGTGGTTGCCAGAAACCAGGAAAAGGCCGTAATCATGGAACATGTAAACGACGGTTCGAAGCTGCCAGAGGTTCCGGACAGCCTATTCATCGGCGGGAAGTGGCAGGAAGCGATTTCCGGCGAGACGCTCGACATCGTCGCGCCGACCACCGAAGCCGTGATCGCGACGGTCGCGCGCGGCGGAGCCCGCGACATCGATCACGCCGTCGCCGCCGCCCGTGCACAACTCGAGGGTGGTGAATGGTCGCGACTCACGGGCGCCGACCGGCGCCGATTGCTGGTCAAACTGGCGGCGTTGATTGAGCGGGACAAGGACAAGCTCGCGCTCATCGAGGCTGTCGACGGCGGGAAGCCGCTGCGTGAACCCACGCTCATCGACATTCCCACGTCGATCGAAACGTTCGAGTACTTCGCCGGCTGGGCTGACAAGATCGACGGCCGGTCGGTGGAGGCGCCCAGCCTCGGCCGCGCGCGCCACTCGTACACCCGACGCGAGCCGATCGGTGTTGTAGGCGGAATTATTCCGTGGAATGCGCCGCTGATGATCAGTGCCTGGAAGCTGGCGCCTGCGCTCGCGGCAGGCTGTACGGTGGTCCTCAAGACGCCGGAGGATGCTCCGCTGAGCTGTCAATACCTGGGATCGTTGATCGAAGAGGCAGGTTTTCCCGCCGGTGTCGTCAATATCTTGCCGGGCTTGGGTGTTGACGCCGGCGCCCGGCTGGCACGCCACCCGGGTGTGGATAAGGTGAGCTTCACCGGAAGTCCCGAGGTTGGGCGCGACGTGGCCCTCGCGTGCGCCCGGGACTTCCGGCGATTCAGTTTGGAATTGGGGGGTAAGTCCCCGCAAATCGTGATGGGGGACGCCGACCTCGACGCCGCGGTGCGAGGAGTCGCCCTCGGGTTGTTCGCAAACCAGGGTGAGGTTTGCGCGGCCGGTACCAGAATCTTCGTTGATGCCCGGCACTACGACGACTTCGTCCGTGAACTCGCCAAGGCAGCGCAACAGGTTCGACTTGGCGACCCACTCGACGAAACCGTGACCATGGGCGCACTGATCAACCGCAAGCAGCTGGACCGCGTGACTGGCTACATCCAAAAGGGGCGTGACGAAGGGGCACGTCTCGTCACCGGCGGCAAAAGCCCCGACCGCAAGGGTTTCTTCGTCGAGCCAACGATATTCGCCGACGGCAGCAATGACATGACCATTGCTCGGGAGGAGATCTTCGGCCCGGTCGGCCTGGTCATGCCGTTCACGGATCCGGACGAGGTCATCGCGTTGGCAAACGCCACACAGTACGGACTTGCCGCCTACCTGTGGACGCAGAATCTGTCCACGGCACACACCATGGCCGCCGAAATGCGGGCGGGGACGATATGGGTCAACGGCGCCGGCGCGCCAGACCCGCGCCTGCCCTGGGGAGGCATGAAGACCAGCGGAGTCGGACGCGAGCTGTCCTGGGCCGGCATCGAGGCCAATACCGAGGAGAAGGTCGTCTCGATCGTGCTGTAGTGCGATCGTACGACGGGAGAACGGCATGCCGAATGCCTCCGACACACCTGCCGGGTCCGTTGAGGCCGGAGACCCAGCAGCAGATCACGATCCGTTCGGGGATCCGACGACCTCCGCGGGACCGCCGATCCAAGTCCGTGATGTTCATAAGCGGTTCGGTGGCGTCCACGCCCTGCGCGGCGTCAACTTCACCGTAACTCGTCCGGGCGTGGTACACGCGCTGCTTGGTACGAACGGCTCGGGTAAGTCCACGCTGCTGGGCGTGCTCGCCGGTCAGGTCCGCTCCGATGCCGGCGAACCACTGGCCGGCGGCAAGCACGCGACGTTCCGGTCCGCCGCCGACGCGATCACGTCTGGGGTTGTGATGGTCTCTCAGGAGGTCAACGTCGCGCCCGATCTATCCATCACCGAGAACATCCTGATGGGCAGGCGCCTGGTGCGCTCGCCCCTGGGCATCAACTGGCGCGACTCGCATCGTCGCGCAGCGGAGGTGCTGGCGAGCCTCCAGCTCGACTACTCACCGACGCGAGCAGTGCGCACTCTGAGAGCGAACCAGCGGCAAATGGTGGAGATCGCGCGGGCGGTGTCGATGGACGCCAAGGTGCTGATCCTCGACGAGCCGACAAGCTCTCTCGCCGAGGAAGAGGTGCGGTCGCTGTTCGAGGTCATCGACCGACTCAAGAGTCGGGGGGGCGCTATCATTTTCGTCTCACGCCGGCTGCCGGAAGTGACGGCTCTGGCCGATGAACTGACCGTGCTGCTCAACGGAGCCGCCGTGGCCAGTGGGCCGATGTCAGATTTCGACATCGGTCAGCTCATCGAAGCTCTGACCGGTGACGTGGCCGCTATCGAGCGTCGTGACGATACCCGCACGAGTACGCCCGACGTAACCGACCGCCGTCCCGCCCTCGTCGTCAACGACCTGCGGATCGACGGTCTCGTCCCTGGTATCAACCTCGATGTCCGGCCCGGTGAGATCGTGGGCCTGGCCGGTTTGGAGGGATGCGGCCGCAGCGAGATCGTGCAGGCGATCTTCGGTGCGCGTCGCCCCGACGACGGCCGAGTCATCGTCGACGGCACCGAGCTCCCTGTCCACTCGCCGCGCAGCGCGATGGCCCACGGCCTCGGGTACCTGGCCTCCGACCGCCGCACCAGCGGTGTGATCCCCTCGATGAGCATTGAGGCGAACTTGACCATGGTCGCGTCCCGCGACGAGGGACGCTTGCGGCGCCCCGCCGCGTGGTCCCCGCGCGGCGGGGGACCAACGGACATGGCAACGCGCATGCGCATCCGGGCACCATCCGTCAACGCTTCGGTAGGCACACTCAGCGGTGGCAATCAGCAGAAGGTCACGCTGGGCAAATGGCTGATCTCGCAGCCGAAGGTACCGCTGCTCGAAGACCCCACCCGGGGCGTCGACATCGGGGGCCAAGGCTGAGACCAACCTCTTGCTGAAGGAGGAGGCCGCACGCGGCCTGGGCATTCTGGTGACCTCAGCCGAGACGGACGAACTACTGCTCCTGTGCGACCGGATCCTCGTCATCTTCCGCGGCGATGTGGTCGCCAACATCCCGGCGCGGGACGCCTCCGAGGCAGACATCGCGCGGCTCAGCAGTGGCCACTGACGCTGCAACCACCCCACGGCAGTGCAACTCGACCAGATTGGATTTGTTATGCCGACCCGACGACTTCCTGGTAAGGACGTGATGCCCATCGGCAAGATCGTCACCGTCCACCACGCGAGGCCACGGACCTGTTCGGCGGCCTCCCGGCCGAGGGCCCACGCGGGGGGATCACGGCCTGGCATCGCGGTGGACCGTGCCGTCGCGCTCCAGGGTCCGCAAGGCCTGGGCCAGCATCTTCTCGCTGACCCTTCCGAACTCACGGCGCGCTTCGCTGAAGCCGAACGAGCGGTCCAACAGCGCGACACCCGAGTCGTTGTAGGGCCCTCTCCCATCGTGCAACCAGGGCCAGGGGCCCGGTCGGCCCCCGCCCTTCCTCTGCGACTTTCAAGAAAGGCCACAACCCTTATGGGCTTTTTGATCACCGACATCTCGACGACCGGCAAATCCGACGACGACCGCTTTGCCCTGCGTGAGGATCACCTGGGCTACGTGCGAGAGAATGCCAAGTCCATCGCGTTTTCGACTCGGACGTGGACTACAGATGGTGCAGAACTGACGGGCGGCGCGTTCCTGTTGAAGGCGTCGGACGTCGAGGATGGCGACAGGTTCTGCGCGGGCGATCCTTATACCAGGCACGGAATCCGGGACCAGTCTTTGGTCGCGTGGACCGATCTGCAGGGACTCAAGTCGGGGGAAGGCCGATGAGGCTCGCGACAGTACGCACAAAGTCGGGCATGCGGGCGGTTCGCGTGGACGGTGACTCGCTGATCGCACTCCCGTACCGGGACTTGTCGGAACTGTTCGAGGACCCCAACTGGCGAGTGTCCGCACAAGCCAGCGGCGACGTGCTCGAAGGCGGCTTGACGTTGTTGGGCTCAGAGCCAGTCATCCGGCCTGGCAAGACAATCTGCGTCGGTCTCAATTACCGAGCTCACGCGGACGAGGTGGAGTCCAGCGTGCCGGACTACCCGACGCTCTTTGCGAAGTTCGCAGACGTGTTGACAGGAGCCACGAGCCCAGTTGAACTTCCGGATGTCTCCTCCGCAGTGGACTGGGAAGCGGAGCTTGGAGTTGTCATCGGTCGGGAAGCGTATGGCGTGTCGGTAGAACAAGCGATGGAGTACGTAGCCGGCTTCACTGTCGTCAACGACATCTCGATGCGAGACTGGCAGTTTCGCAGTTCTGAGTGGTTCGCGGGCAAGAACTTTCAACGATCCACTCCGGTCGGCCCAATGATCGTCACGCTCGATGAACTGAACGACCCACTGGATCTAGCGATCTCGTGCGAAGTCGATGGCGAGATCATGCAGAGTGCTCGAACATCAGAGCTTCTGTTCAGCATCCCGGAATTGATCGCATACATCTCTAGTTTCATCACCCTCCGGCCAGGCGATCTCATCGCAACAGGGACTCCATCCGGCGTAGCTCTCGCGCGCCCCGGGAATCCGTACTTGCGGCACGGCCAGGTGGTGACCGTATCTATCGAGGGCATCGGCTCGTGCCGCAACGAGTTCTTGGCCATCCCCCCGTCCAACCTCGAACGGGTGAGCTAGCCGGTGCGGTGCAGGAGTTCCCTCAACGCGTCCTGGCCGTCGATCAGGTGTGCCCTCCCCGTGGGTTTACGAGGTTGCTCAGGTTGACGAACCAGTCTTGTAGCGAGGATTTGCGGCGCTCGCGAGCGGTGCCCGATCGACCCAAAGCGTAGAGAGCGAACCAAAGAGGAGAGCGGTAAAGATGGATCTTGGAATAGCAGGGCGCAGGGCAATTGTGATGGCTTCGAGCTCCGGCCTGGGGCTGGCATGTGCAACCGCTCTGAGTCGGGAGGGGGTGCACGTCGTCATTAATGGACGCGACGGCGAGCGTCTCAGGAAAGCGTCAGCCGAACTGGAGGCAGTTGCCCGCGCCTCGGTAACGATCGTGGAGGGCGATCTCCTGGACGGAATCACGTCTGATCGCCTGCTTGAGGCGTGCCCTGATCCCGACATCGTGGTGACCAACAACGGGGGCCCTCGTCCTGTACGACTGCGGGACGCCAGCGCGGCCGACTGGGATCGCGCCCTTCAGGGAAACTTCTTGAATCATGTACGGTTCATCGATCGAGTAGTCGACAAGATGATCGAGCGCGAGTTCGGCCGGATCGTCAACATCACCTCTGCGATGGTGACGACACCGCGGGCGCACCAGGCGGTGAGCTCGGCTGCGCGTACCGCTCTTACAGCCGTTTTGAAGGGTCTGTCATTCAGCCTCGCCCCTCACAACGTAACGATCAATAATCTGCTGCCGGAGCGCATGGACAGCGGTCGACAAATGCAGGTCGCGGCAATAGAGGCCGAGCGCGAGGGCATCACGTTCGAAGAGGCACGTGAGCGGCAAGCGGCGTCGATAGCTGCGCGGCGGCACGGTCGACCCGAAGAGCTGGGGGCCGCCTGCGCCTTCCTATGCAGCGAGAATGCCGGATTCATCTCGGGTCAGAACCTGCACCTCGACGGAGGAAGCTACCCAGCTCTGCTCTGAACTCGTTGCACCGGATCTCCTCGTTGTCTATCGAGGCGAACCGGCACCTACTGACTTTCAAAGCGTGGTGTCGTAGGGGCTGCCGTCTCATGATCCCTGCGGTATGCCGACCGCATGAGGTAAGCGCAAGGGGGTGGGCTCACCGACGAACGGCGGGCCTTCCGCGAGAAGTTGCGGTTGCAGGCAGCCGAGCGGTTCCGGCAGGGCGACGAGAACACGGTCATCGCTCACGACCTGCGAGTCAGCGTCCGGTCGGTACGGCGTTGGCGCAAGGCTTGGTAGCAGGACGGGCCGAGAGCCCTGGCCTCGAAGGGCCCGGCGTCGCTGCCGCTGCTCAGTGACCAATTGTTTGCCGTGCTGGAGCGTGAGCTGGCCAAGGGGCCGGTGGCACATGGGTGGCCGGACCGGACGTGGACCCTGTCGCGGATCAAGACGCTGATCGGGCGCCGCTCCACAAGAGCTGCACCGTGCAAGGAGTGGCCGCCCTGCTCAAGCGGCACGGCTGGAGCTGCCAGGTCCCCGCCCGGCGGGCGATCGACCGGGACGAGGAACTGGTGGCCGGCTGGGTGAAGGAGACCTGGCTCCAGGTGGAAGGACCGTGGCGGCGCTCGACGCCTGGCTCGTCTTCGAGGAAAGCCGGACTCTCGATGACGCCGCCGACCACCCGCACCTGGTCCCGCCGCGGCCACACCCCTGTGGTCCGCGTCCGGGGCCGCTAGACGAGACGGGCGATGAGAAGTCGTCCCTCGACGCGGTCGGCGCCGGCCGCCAGTACTCCGGAGCCCTGGGCGGGATCGGGCTGTGCCAGGTCGCGGTACATCTCTCCTGCGTGAGCGCGCAGGGCCACGCGCTGATCGACCGCGTCTCCACCTTGGTGAGGCATGGGCCCGGCGACGACGAACGCCGTGAACTGGCCGGGGTGCCCGACGAGACGGCATTCGCTACCAAGCCGCAACTGGCCGGCGACATGCTCGCCGACGCGCACGCCTCGGGCGCCCGTAGCGCGTGGGTCGCGGCCGACGAGGTCTACGTCGGCAGGGAGTTGCGCTGTCGGATCCGTACGCTGGCTACGGCTATGCGATCACCGTGCCCACCAGCCACCGCGTCACCACCCCGGGCGGGAAGGCCAAGGCCACCGCACTGCTGGAGCGGAAGCGGGCCTGGATGCGGTTGAAGACCGGCCACGGTACCAAGGGCGAACGGCTCCAGGAGTGGGCGATGATCGACGTGAACCCCGACGACACCCCGCCCGGACACCCAGACGGGCACAGCCAGGTCCTCATCCGACGCCACCGCCGCACCGGCACCCTCTCCTTCTACCGCACCTGGCACCCCTGCCCGCAACCGATGTCAGTGCTCGTCAGCGCGGTCTGCCGCCGCTGGCGCGTCGAGGAGGACTTCCAAGGAGCCACGGGCCTGACCCACCTCGACGCCGACCAGGTCACCTGCTGGACCTCCTGGCACCGCTGGAGCCTCATGTCGATGGTCGCCTACGCACTCCTGGCCGTCGGCGCCCTCCACGAGCGGCAACGCGCCAACCCCGCCGAGCCCGAGGGCCACCTGGTCATGGTGCCCGTCAGCCCACGCGAACTCCTCGCCCTGCTCCGTGCCTTCGTCCTGCCCCGTCCCTGCCAGGACACCGATCCCGCCCACGCGCTCCGCTGGTCACACTGGCGCCGCCGACACCAGCATCGCGCAGCCGACTGCCACCGTCGCTGGAACAACGTCACAGCAGTTGCCATCGCCTGACAGAAACCTTACGAGTCACGAACTACAACTGCCGTGCTGCTATCTCACGCTCCGCCGACCGTGCTGCCGCGTCTGCTGTGCGAGTTCGGCGGACGGTACCCCCGGATCACCATCGACTTCGAGCAAGGTACCCAGAACGACCTGCAGCAGCGCATGTTCGACGGGAAGCTGGACCTCGCGGTGCTCTTCGACATGGACGTGCTCCCTGAGATCGAGTGGGTCGAGCTCCACACCACCCGCCGCACGTCCTGCTCCCGGCGGATCACCGGCTGGCCAACTCCGGCACGGTCGCGCTGCACGACCTGACAGAGGAATCCATGGTGCTGCTGAACGCGCCACCGAGCGCACACCACACGATGCAACTGTGCCAGGAGGCCGGCGTACGGCCTCGCGTACGCCACCGCACGAGCAACTTCGAGACCGCGCGCGCGTTGGTGGGCCGCGGACTGGGTTACGCGGTACTGATCCAGCGCCCTCGCAACGACCGTATGTACGAAGGAATGCGGGTCGTCGCGAAGGAGATCGCCGAGCTGACCGGCTACCGAATCACCGTCGTGCTCGCCTGGCCCGAACACACGCGCCTGACCAGCGGCCACCGCGTTCCTCGAGTACTGCACCGAGATCATGCGGCCCGAACCCGTCGGTCCTTCCGGTGCCTCATGAGTTTTGCTGCGTTAATACACCGGAAACATGTGCTTTTCATATAGAGGTCCGATGCCTCACGCTTGGCGCACTCAGCCCACCTCGCGGAGGCAGTCATGGCACAAGTAGCCCGCATCCCGGAAGATTTCACGGACACCATCCGGTTGCCGGACCTCTGGAACGACCCCTATCCGATCTACCGGGAGCTGCGCCACTCACGACCCGTCGCGTGGGTTCCGGTGGCGAACCTGTACCTCGTCACCCGGTACGCCGACATTGCGTACCTGGCGAAACATCCGGAGATCTTCAGTTCTGTCGAGCAGAACTCGCCGATGACCCGGGTGATGGGGCACACGATGCTCCGCAAGGACGGAGCCGAGCACCAGCGCGAGCGCAAGGCGGGCGAGCCGCCCCTGCGCCCGCGCATGGTCAAGCGGCACTGGACGCCCGTGTTCCAGCAGCTGGCCGACGAACTGATCGACGGCTTCCGCGAGCGTGGCGAGGCGGACCTTTTCAGCGAGTTCGCCGGCCCGATGGCTGCCCTGTGCCTGGCCGCCGTGCTGGGGCTGCGCGAGGCGGCCGCGGCGGATCTGCAGAACTGGTCACAGGCGATGATGGACGGCAACGGCAACTACGGTGACGACCCGGTCGTCTGGGAGCGTGCCGAGGCCGCTTCCCGCAGGGTCGACGAGGCCGTGGACGCCGCCATCGCCCGGCTGCGCGGCGCCCCGGACGAGTCGGTGATCTCAGCCATGTTGCACGCCGACGATCCGCTAACGCCGGAGCAGATCCGCGCCAACGTCAAGATGTTTATCGGCGGCGGGCTCAACGAGCCGCGTGACGCGACCGCGGTCGGCACCTATGCCTTGCTGTCCCACCCGGAGCAGCGGGCCGAGGCTGAGGCCGACCCGGCGCGGTTCGCGGACGTCTTCGAGGAGGCCGTGCGCTGGGTGGCCCCGATCGGCGTGTATCACCGCGAGACGACGCAGGAGACCGAACTCGGCGGGGTGATGCTTCCGGCCGGTGCCCGTCTGGGAGTCGTCCTCGGCTCCGCCAACCGGGACGAGACGGTGTTCGAGGCGCCCGACGACTTCGACATCAACCGTCGCACGAAGGCGCACCTCGCCTTCGGCGGCGGCCCGCACTTCTGCCTGGGCACCTGGACCGCCCGGGCCCAGGTGGGTCAGGTGTCCCTGCCCACCCTGCTGCGCCGCCTGCCGGGCCTGCGGCTCTCCGACTCAGAGCCCGTCCGCTGGGGCGGCTGGGCCTTCCGGGGACTGCTGAACCTTCCCGTCCGCTGGGACGCCTGACCGGTGCACTTCAACGACCTCGCCTACTCAGGAGAACACATGCCCATCCTCGTTTTCGAGCAGCCGGACAGCAGTCGGCGCGCACTCGACGTGCCCGAAGGCACCAGCATCATGAAGGCCGCCGTCGCGCACGGCATCGACGGCATAGTCGCGGAGTGCGGCGGTTCGGCGACGTGCGCGACCTGCCACGTCTACACGGACCCCGCCGACGCCGACCGGCTTCCACCGGTGAGTGACGTCGAGGACGAGATGCTCGACTGCACCGTGGCACCCCGCCGAGACGGCAGCCGTCTGAGCTGCCAGGTCGTCGTCACCGGCGAACTGGACGGCCTGGTCGTGCAACTGCCGCCGGAGCAACGATGACGACGACGGTGATCGTCGGCGCCGGTCAGGCTGGAACCCAGGTCGCAGCCTCCCTCCGGCAGACGGGCTACCAGGGCCGCGTGGTGCTCGTCGGTGATGAGGACGAGGCGCCGTACGAGCGCCCGCCGCTGTCCAAGGCGTTCCTTCTCGGGACGGCTACCGACAAGCAACTCCGGCTCCGTGCCGATGACTTCTACGCCGACAACGGCATCGAGCTGCTCGTCGAGAAGCGGGTCACGCACATCGATCGCGCGCGGCCGCGAGTACGGCTGTCCGGCGGTAGGGAACTCGCCTGGGACCACCTTGTCCTGGCGACCGGCGCCCGACCCCGCCCGCTCGACATCCCAGGCGCGGATCTCCCCGGAGTCGTGCCGCTGCGCTCGCTGGCCGATGCCCGCGCACTGCGGGGCCGCACGGCCGAGGCACGCCGGATCGTGATCGTCGGCGGCGGGTTCATCGGGCTGGAGTTCGCAGCCGCCTGCGCCGGCAAGGACGTGGTGGTGCTGGAAGCCGCAGACCGGCTGATGAGCCGCGCGGTCACCAGCCCGGTCTCGGACTTCTTCGCCCGGGCCCACGAGTCGCGCGGAGTCAGCATCAAGCTGTCCACGGGGGCCGCCAAGTTCGTCGCCGCGTCGGACCGGGTTTCGGCGGTTCGCACCTCCCACGGGGCGGTAAATCCGGCCGATCTGGTGCTGGTGGGCGTGGGCGCACTTCCCGAGACCGCCCTCGCCGAGCAGGCGGGGCTGGCGGTGGGGGACGGCATCCTGGTGGACGGCACCCTTCGGACGTCCGACCCGCACGTGTTCGCCATCGGTGACTGCGCCCGCTTCCCCGGTCCCGGGCCGGAGGGGACCACACGGCTGGAGTCGGTACAGAACGCCGTCGACCAGGCCCGGCACGTCGCCCGACAGATCGCGCTCGGCGAGGTGCCGGAGTACCGGGCTCTGCCCTGGTTCTGGAGCGACCAGAAGGGACTGAAGCTCCAAATCGCCGGCCTGACCCACGGACACGACCGGACACACCTGCTGGGCGACCCCGACACCGGCAGCTTCTCCGTCCTGGTCTTCCGTGCTGAACGCCTCATCGCGGCGGAGTCGGTGAACAGACCGGGCCACCACTCGGCGGCCCGCCGACTCCTCGCCTCGGCCAGCACCGTGACCGAGCGCGACGCCACCACACCCGGCTTCGACCTCAAAACGGCGGCACGGGCGGCGACCTGCAACACCGTCTGACCGCTGGCGCGTGCACGTCACTTCCGCATCACCGCATACCGGGGCGGTGGGGAAGTCGTACGGGGTCACGACGCCGACGACGCCGAGCGAGCGGTAGTTGCCCGCAACCCACGGCCGGTATATTGAAGTCGACGGCCCACCGCCGGTTCCTGATCTGGTCCAGAGCCGGCGTCTGGGGCCGGCTCCACGAAGCGGTCCTGCACCGGCTCGACGACTCCGGCCTCATCGACGTCTCCCGCGTCGTCCTCGACTCCGCGCACGTACGCGCTAAAAAGGGGGCGAACAGACAGGTCCGAGCCCCGTGTGGACCGGGGCAAGCCGGGTTCCAAGATGCTCGTCCTGTCGGACGCGAACGGACTGCCCCTGGTCGTCGGCGTCTCCGCCGCCAACGTCCACGACAGCGAAGGCCTGAAGCCCATGGTCAAGGGGCACCAAACGAGACACGCCCCTCACCGCAGCCGCTACTTCAAGCCCCAACGCCTGCATGCCGACAAGGCCTACGACATTCCCCACCTGCGGAAATGGTTACGCGGCAAGCGCATCGGAGTGCGCATCGCCCGCAAAGGCATCGAGTCCAGCGAACGATTGGGCCGCCGTAGGTGGGTGATCGAGCGGACCATCTCCTGGCTGTCCGGCTACCGCAGACTCAGCCCTCGCTATGAACGCAATCCCCGCAACTACCTGGCCTTTCTCGGCCTCGCCGCAGCCATCTGCTGCTACAAGCGGTACGTCCGCCTCACCACATAGGACACCGTCTTCTGCGCTCCCCTCGGACGCCCAGAACGAAGCTCCTGCGACAGTCGATATCTTCGCCCCTGCGCTCCCCGGCGACGTCGTGAGTCTCGAGGACCAGCGCATATCAGTTGTCAGCTATTGGAACGCTCGGCACCCAAGAAATCGAATCTGACCGCGCCATGCGCCCCGGTCACTCACCGTGTGTCCTCACGGAAGTTGAGCCAGAACCCGATCTCATGTACAAAGCCACCGCCGCAAGCGCCTGAACCTCCGCCCGCGTGAACCTCCAGGAACCCCACGCGGTTGGATAGCTCCGTGGTGCGACGAGAGCGCGTGACGAAGAGACGGCCTCCCTTCGGCATGCCGAGAAGGATCGTCCTGCTGGCGACGTTGGAAGGCTGGCGCCACAGTGTTCTCACCAGGGAAGGCGGGATGTTCTGCGGACGCCTTGCCGACGTGGCGGCCAACATCGACCCAGCCGAGGCACGGGCCGCCGTGGCTGCCATGGTGGTGGGACTCGCACGCGACTTCCACGAAGCTGACGTCGACGTGACCTGGGATCCGCCCCGGGAACCCGGGTCCTGGACAGCTCAGGTCACCGTTGCCGCTACCCCACCGGACGCCTGAACCCGGAAGGACGACCACCATGCCCAAGGACAGACCCTGGAACCGCAACCCCGAACCGGACAGCGACGCCAAGCCCGTCCCCGAGAACCCGCCGCTGGCGGGGCTCGAAATCCGCACCATGGACGACGGTGAGGTCCGGGCTCACTGCCTGGAGCAGGCACGCTTCTGGCTGGCGGGGTACGAGCACATGCGCCGTATGAATGAGGACCACCTCGAGATCGCCACCAAGTACGCGGTCATCGCTGAGGCATTCCGTCCCGAACCCAAGGCCACGCAGGAGTAGCCAGGCGCCTCCGCCATGCTGGAGACCGTCGGCCTCCACGAGCCGCTGGAGGCGAAGAACGAGTTCTTCGCCTGGCTGATCGCCGAGACGTTCCTCAACACCAACGGCCAGTATCTGCACTACGAGCCCGAGGAAGCCCTCGCGCTCGTCATGCGCGCCAAACACAAGGGCGCCCGCGTTCAGGAGATCCCCGCGCAGCTACGCGCCTGGTGCACCGGCTGAGGTCCGGCATGGCCTGCTGCAGCAGCCGGGCCGATTTCCACACCGCACTCGCCAAAGACCCGTTCGACGCGCTGAAGGTGCCCGGCCGACCGAGTCGGGGGAGTACACCGCCGGACAGCGCCTCGGTGAGGCCACCGACACCGCACTCGAAGACATCCACAGACGCCGCAACGCCGAGGTCACGGTGACGACGTCTACGGCCAGGACCCCATCCTGCGCGGCTGGCTGGCCAAGCAGCGCCTGAGCTACGTGCTGGCGATCGCCTGCAAGCATCGATGCGGCCCGCGCGGGCAGAACGCCCGCACCATCTCCGCGATCCTGCCGGAACATGCGTGGGAGATCCGATCCGCCGGCGACGGCGTGCACGGCCTGCATGAGTACGCCTGGGCTCTGGTCCCGCTGCCCGGGGACAGCGACGACGGCTTCGAAAACGCCCTGCTGATCCGCCGCAGCCTCACCGACGGCGAGCGTGCCTACTACCTCGCCTATGCCTCGAAGGGCGCTGCGATGGCGGAGATCGTGCGCGCCGCCGGCGCCCGTTGGGCGATCGACGAGTGCTTCCAGGCCGCGAAGAACGAAGCTGGCCTAGATCACTACCAAGTCCGTCACTACCCGGCCTGGTATCGACATATCACCCTGGCCATGGCCGCCGCCCACCTCACCGCCGTGCGGGCCACCACCGCCGAAAAGGGGGAGGCAACCGCGACCTGATCCGACTGAGTGTGAACGAGATCCGCCGCTTGCTGAGCAGACTCGCCTCCGGGCGTCCGGCACGAAGCCGGACATGTCCTGCACTGGGCCACGCTGGCGTCGCCGCCATCAACACCGCGCCCGTCTCAGCCACAACCGCCATCGCGGCCACCGACCCCCGTAACTCCACCTGCACTATCAGCGCGCATTGCGCGGATGCTGGCGCGCCGTCCGCTCGTTGCCACGCCGGTAGTTACCCGTCCAGCGGGCCATCACCAGCTGTGGATCCCCATCCGCCACCTCCCGCACGAACTGTGCCCCCCGGCTCCCGCGCAGCACCGTCGCGACGCGGCCGCGGTGCAGGATCACTACGGAGCCGTCGCCCCGCTCCTCGTATGCAAATCCCTGTGCTACCGACACCCGGCCCCCTTCGACATAGAGGACCAGGGTGCCGACTGACTGGTCCTTGCGCGAGCTGTTTTCCGCCGCTGCCGATTGAGTGACGTCACAGGTGACAAGTGACGGCACCCGGCGGCAGGGCCGACACGTCGCATGTCCGCCCTCAGAGCGCCGCAGCGGCCACCGGCACCTGTTACTGCGGCTGCAGTGAAGCCGCATCCCAGACATGAAGATCACGATCTAAGAGCTGGAGTGCTGGATGAGCTGACAGGATCTCAGTCCGGCGAAGGACGCCGCATCCTACAGTGGGACTCGGATGTGACGGCCACCTCAGCCCACGGCAAGGTCGTTTCGCTCGGGCCCAGCAGAGGTGAGACAACCCTTCAGAAGGGAGTGGTGGCGGTGGGGCGGTTCTTTCTGAGTTACTCGGCACTCGATGGTGTGGAGTTCGCGCTGCGGTTGGCGGACGCTTTGGAAGCGGGGCCGCCTCATTACGAGGTGTGGATCGACAGACGAGACCTGCGGCCCGGACGTGATTGGGACGAACAGCTGGAAGAGTGGTTGCGCGCCTGTCAAGGTGTTTTGTTCGTGGTGACCAACGACAGTGTCAGAGACGGTTCGGGGTGCAAACTCGAGTGGAGCCAAGCGCTGAAATACGGGAAGCCCGTCATACCGCTAATGCTGGACGCTGATGCGGAACAACCTTTTCGGCTCGGCTCGCGTCAGCACATTTCCTTCACTGACTTCGATTCGGGGATAGCTCAATTGCGCCGGCATCTTGCCTGGACTACCAGCCGCGAGGGAATCCTCTCGCAACTCAGTATCCGTCTGAGCGAGGTGAGCCGAGAACTGCGGCGCGCGACGGGGCAGGAACGTCCCATCATTGAGGCTGAGATGAGGGAGCTCCGCCAGCAGATTAACCGGCAGCAAGCACTGATCGACGCCCCGACCACCGGCCCGACACCCGAGACTGCAGGAACAACCACGGCCACGGTCACGGCCGGGACCGGGACATCAGCGCCCGACATCGCCGACGCCCGGCTTGAATCCCTCGGCATGTCCAACCGGATCGGTGTCGACGCCCACCGGCTCGGAGCCGAATTCGTCGCTGGGTCGATCGTCGTCGACTCGACGATCTGCGACTATGCGGGCGTCGACCTAAACGGTGTCGTCGTGCGGGGACTGGGGGAACTAGAGGACTTAGAGGTCCACCCGTCATTCATCTCGGCCGATCGACGGGCCGGCGTCGAGCCCACACCCAACCGTCCCAAAGCTCATCTGGTCGACTGGAACGCACCAGTGATCGACCAGGGAGACGTCGTTACCCTGGACCTCGCCCGCTCTGACTACTGGACCTCCGAGGCGACCAAGCGCACGATCTCCCGGATTCAGAGCGAGGTCCTCAGTGGACAGATCGATTACATGCGGCTGCCCCGCCGTCTGGACGTCCATCTCGTGGTGGTGTCCGGGGACGACGACATGGTCCTCCTGGCACGGCGCGGGAGCCACGTTGCGACGGAACCCTCCACGTGGATGGTGTCCGTGGGCGAGAGTATGGACTGGCAGCAGGATCAGGGGCCTGCCAAGGTTCCCCACCCAATGCGCACGGCGAAGCGCTGCCTTGCCGAGCGCGATGAGCTAAACCTCCCCCGCGAAGTCGTAGAATCCGCCAGCTTTCGGCTCGTCGCGGTGGCGACGGAGTGGGAAGAAATGCTCATCAATTTGATCGTCGTCGTACGCATTCCTGGGATGTCGTTCCACAGCCTCCGGCGTTATTTCCGAAAAGGGGAGAATCTCCAGTTGGATGCCATTCCCTTCGAACCGAAGTCCTGTGGTGCCTTCCTCCAGGGAGGGTCATATGCGGGATTTAGCGGCACAGGGGTGCGTATGCGGATCAGCGACATCTCCCGCTTCGCGCTGCTGGCCGCACTGTCGTCGGAGTATCCGCTTACTGAGATCACCGGATGAGATGGCGCCCCCTCTCACCAACGGAATACCGGCTGTAGGTTCTTTCGATGTCGTCGTCATCGGCTCCGGACCCGCCGGCGTTGCCGTGGCCGAACGGCTCTACAACGAGCGGCCCAGCGTCACGATCGCCATAATCGAACGCGGTTCGACTCTGCTCCGTCGGCACTTCTATACGAACGGCGCCCTGATCGGCGAGCGGGACCGCTTCCTCGCACGTCATCAAGTCTGCCCATGGGAGGGAGACCTGGACGAAGGCGGGGCCCTCCTGCCGGCCTTGGGCGGCCGCGGCATCGTCGGGGGAAGCCAACTTCACCGCTTCTACGCATCCGATCTCACCCTGTGGCCGAACGGGCTGTGGCCGCTCACCGAAGGAGAACTCGATCCGTACTTCCGCGAGGCGGAAACCCGTCTGCTCGGAGGATCCCGGTGCGGCGGACCGGCGCAGGAGTACGTGTGTGAGTCCCTCGCGAATCTCCATGCCCAGCATCCCCCGTGCGGCCCCGCCGTGGACACTGAGCGCAGGCCGAGTGTCGGACTACCTCACCACAGCAGTGTTGAGCGCCTCCTCGCGCTTCTCGACATGGACCGAGCCGCACCGTCCCGTCGGCTGAGGATCTTCACCGACACTCGTGCCGTCCGGCTGATGGTCGATCCCGCGAGGCCTCGGCACATGTCGCGGGTGCGGTGTGTGCCTGCCGGACCGGGCGGAGCGCACTTCGACGTGCACGGGGGAACCTTCGTGCTCGCTGCAAGCGCCGTCGAATCCGCGCGGCTGGTCCTTGTGTCCGGAGTTCAAGCGCTCAACGGCATGAGCACCAATGTCGGGCGTTATCTCATGGAGCACGTCTACTGCAGGGGCTATCTCGACGTGTCCAGACATCAAGGGATCCCTCCGGGCCCGATCAATGTCTTCCTACCGCCGCAAAGCGCCGCTCTGGAGAACCGGTTCCAGGTCGAAATATGCTCGGTCACGCATCCCGCTGACGGTCGATCGGTCCTGCGTATCACTGGTTCCGCCGCCATGGATCCCCAACGGCAGAACCGAGTCACGCTGTCTCCCGACCACGTCGACGGTCACGGTGTACCTCGGGCGTCGACCGTGCTGCGGTTGTCACCCGGCGACGAGCGGCGAAAGATGTCGCTCCTGCGCGGCTTGCAGAACATTGCCGCACTCCTGGGCGGTAGTTGGCTGGTCCCGCCCGCAATCATGCCCCGGGGGGCCAGCTACCACGAGGCAGGCACCCTACGGATCGCACAATCCCCCGCGGAGGGAGCCGCCGCTCCCGACGGTTCGCTCTTCGGATGGGACAACGTGTTCACGGGAGACGCATCGGCCTTCCCCAGCGTGGGTGTCGCGAACCCGATCCTCACCATCACCGCCATGGGGTACCGGCTCGCCGACCGGCTCGCAAGCCGTCTCGGCATCTTCGAGCGTGCCTGAGACCTACAGGTCGGCCAAAATGGCGTCGATGGAGGCAGACAGTTCGCCGTCGGTCAGGGAGTGGTGCACGGACAAGGCACGGATCTGAGAAGCGCCCCGTTCCGCCTGGGGACACGATCCGGGTGCGTAGGTCACATGCTTCGGCAGAGGCAGACCGAAGGGCGTACGGCGCTCTATGTCCATCCGCTGGAAAGCCGGCTCAAGATAGGGAATCTCCTGGAACGACCCGCGACCGGCCGGGACGATGACCGGGTACCGCCAGTAGGACACGCTGGCCTCCGGAAAAGCCTGCAGCCTACGGATGGGAACGTCGTCCCGCCGCGCCAGCTCCAGCTCAATGAGAGCGACGAGTTCGGCCCTCCGCCGGTTGAACTCGTCAAGCTGGGACAGCTGGGCCAGTGCGATAGCAGCCTGCATCTCACTGATGCGGTGGTTGTGTCCGAAGCCGATGTGGCCGCGGCCGACCGAACCAGGACGCTTAACAGGGACCGGAAGGCCGAAGCGGAAGTGCGGGACGCCCGCGCTGGAGTAGAGGACGGCTCGTGTGTACGTGTCCGGGTCCGTGGTCGCGAACACGCCGCCTTCGCCGGACGTGATGTGCTTCGACTGCTGGAGGCTGAAGCAGCAGGCGTCCCCGAACGTGCCGACGGGTCGTCCCGCGATCAGCGTGCCGAACGCTTGCGCACAGTCCTCCACTACCTTCCAGCCTGATCTCCGCGCCATCGCCGTGATCTCGACTACCGGAGCCGGTAGACCCCAGAGGTGCACCACGACCACGGCCCGCGTCCTGGCACTGACGACCCCCTCGATGGTGTCGGGGGCGAGCAGGAGCGTCTCCGGATGCACGTCGGCGAAGACGGGAACGCACCCCGCTGCGAGGACGGCGAAGGGAACGAACGCCGGACACGCCGCGGGGCAGATCACTTCGTCCCCCGGTTCGAGCCCCAGGCCAGCAATGGCCGCCTCGTTGGCGGACGTCCCTGAATTGACCGCATGTGCGTAGGGCAACCCAAGCCACCGCGCGAAAGCGTCTTCCAACCGGTCGGCGGCGGCGTCGGCTGCGGAATCGTGCCGACTTCCCCAGCCGACGCCGTTCCCCCGCCAGAGCCGCCCCGACGCCAGTACATCCGACAAGGCGGCTTCCTCAATCTGTCCGAACTTTGGATCGGCCATGACGGCCATGCTAGTAGAGCTGGCTTACCTCTCAGCGCGGATCACCAGGTTGACGCCCCGCCAGGCCGTTGATCCGTTGTGGGAACTGACCCGTCACCTCTGACCGCCATCTGGACGAGCGTCAGCGTCGGTTGGCCATAGAGGCGGAAGCGCTGCCGCTGGCGCATGGTGGGATCAGGCTCGTCGCTGCCGCAGCCGGGGTTCGGGAGGGCACGGTCTCGCGCGCAGCGGCTGAACTGGAATCCGGTCACGCTGCCAACGCTTTCCCGCTGAGCGTTCTGGCGAGCCGAGCTAGGAGACGAAGCCAACGATGCCGAAGCCAGGGCGCGCCTCCACGTGGCGAAGCCAGACGATAACGTCCATGACGGCGTCGACCACTTCTTGCTCCAGCGGCGGGGCATGGCCGTCCCGCTTGGTCTGCTCAAACTGCTCCAGCGCCTGCAGGCATCGCTCGTGCGTCCACTCGCCGCAGCGCGGCAAGTCGTACGATCGCCGAGCTACTCGCCGGCACCGGACGAACCGAGGAGGCCGGCGCCGTCCTCGAACAGCACGCCCCCGCCAACAGCTACGACCTGGCCGGCTACCTCATCGACCTCGGCCGCGTCGAGGACGCCCTGGCCCTCCTCCAACGGGACACTCCCCGCCCGCCCGAGCTGTCGTACGGCCTCTGGCACGACGATCCCCCCTTCTGAGGCCCTGCCCGGTCTGGCCCCGCGGGGGAGCGTCCCGTCACCTGGAGCGGCGTACCAGGCGCCCAGGAGGGCCCTGAGTCGACGTTTCCTGGCCCGTGTGGCTCATCCTGATCGGTGGCCGCGGCCAGGGCGCAGCGATTGGTGGGGTCGGGCATAGCGGCAGCATCGACGGCGCCCGCCGCTACCTCGCCGGCGACCGCGACCTCACCGGCCCCGAACGCGTCCGCATCGCCACCACCGCCTACGCGGAAACCGAAGACCACACCGGCCGCTTCTACGAAGAATGCTGCACCCTCGGCCCCGAACTGCGCGCGGAACAGACCGCCCTCTACGCCGTCTACCGAGCTTGGTGCCAGAATGAAGGCGCACCGGCGATGTCCTCACGTGCGTTCGCCGCCAGAACGAGGGAACGGTGGATTCGAGGGGTCGTTGCAACACGCGGTGAGTTGATCAAGCCGCGAGCAGTTTAGACAGGCGTTCGGCCGGGGTTTCCCAGCCGAGCGTCTTGCGTGGGCGGCTGTTGAGTTCGGCAGCGACGGAGTCGAGGTTTTTGAGCGTGTGGACGGACAGATCGCTGCCCTTGGGGAAGTACTGCCGCAGGAACCCGTTCGTGTTCTCGTTCGAGCCGCGTTGCCAGGGCTTCCGGGGTCGCAGAAGTAGACCGGGACGTCCGGGGCAACGCTGAAGGAGTGGTGTGCTGCCATCTCACAGCCCTGGTCCCAGGGCAGGGAACGCTTCAGGTGCGGCGGGAGGGTTTTGACCGTGTCGATGAGGGCGTTGCGGACGGCGGGGGCGCTGTGGTCGATGGGCAGGTGAACGAGCAGCAGATAGCGGGTGCTGCGTTCGACCAAGGTGGCGATGGCGGAGCGGGAATTGCGGCCGACGATGAGGTCGCCTTCCCAGTGGCCAGGGACAGCCCGGTCGGCGGCTTCAGCAGGCCGTTCGCTGGTCATCACCATGGGCTGGGAGTAGCGTTGCTGGCGCCTGGTTGCATCCCGGGACGAACAACTCCGAGCGCACCAAACTGGGTTCGACGTGGTTCCACCACACCGCGCTGGGTTTGGCGTCCACCACGACGAACGGCGTCGACACCGGATTCATCCGCGAACCGGCGGGCACCCTGAATTCCATGACGACTGGGGGGAAGTCCTACTACTACCTCACCGACGGCACGGGCAACGTGCTCGGCCTGGTCGACGAGGCGGGCAAGCGCACCCACGTCTACGGCCCCACCGGCCTGCCCCGCGGCACCACTACCGAGGCGGTCCCACAGCAGTTCCTCTACCGCGGCGCCTACCTCGACCCGACGGGCCTGTAGAAGATGGGCGCCCGCTACTACGACCCCCAACTCGGCCGCTTCACCCAGCCCGACCCCGCCGGTCAGGAGAAGAACCCCTACCTGTACGCGGGTGGCGACTTCATCAACAACTGAGACCCCACCGGGCAGCTCGATCTGGGTTCTGCCTTGAAGGCGGTCGGCGTGGCGAACGACATCGACACAGGGGGACCGATGTGGGACGCCGGACTCGAAGGGGAGTGGGGGGAAGGCCGCCGGAATCGGTTTCGGGCTTGCCGTAGGAAAGGCAGGCGAAGGCACATGCATCGGTGCAGCCGCATACGTCGGTGGCCCGGTGGGCGCCGGCGCAGCGGCGGTGCCGTGCATGGTGGCGGATGAAGCCGCGGGCTCGTTCGCGGAGGACACCACCGTGGACGCCTGGTCATGACCGTAACCCGGTCGGGGGCCGTCAGTCCGGCCCCCGACCGGGGAAAGGACAGGATGTGTTTGCAGCAGGGATCTATCACATAGCTTCAGAAGGCAAAGGGCGGTGGATACCAGAAGGCTGGCAACTGCCCATACTCTTCATCGCTCTGGCTGTCGCGGCGATTGTGGCGGTGGCGGCCCGTGCCTGGCAAAAGCGCAGGTAGACGGAGAGTGCGCAGCACGGGCGTGATCCAGGTGATCACCGGTTGCGTTCTTTCGTTTGCCTGGGGCGTCAATGATCGGTCGAAACTCGCGTCGGTTGCCATAGGGGCACCGCTCATCTTCACCGGCCTGGCCGTCATGAACAAAGGGCGCCGGTGAGATCGTTCGGCGTTGCCGCATGAGGGACCGGATGTCCCGCCATGTGCCGGTGTACCTCGACCGCGAAGCCCTTGCGCGAGCGGTGCTCACCCTGCTGCTTCCGGTCCAGCCCGCGCCGGCAGAGCCCGTCGAGGCCACCGCCACCGAGGTCGACGGTCATCCGGAGAAACCGCCACTCTGCGGCGCGTGCACCGGCACGTCCGGCACCGGCTCAATGAGCCGCGGCGGTGACCACGCCACCAACGCCCGCCTGGAACAGGAGAACGCGCAGCTGCGGCACGCTATCGATTCTCACGCGACGGTGGACCAGGCCATCGGGGTGCTCACCGCGATCCACCGGCTCGCGCCGGCCGCCGGCTTCGAGGTGCTGCGTGAGGTGTCCCAGCACACGAACATCAAGCTGCACACGGTGGCCGAGTCGGTGATCGCCTGGGCGCTGGGGCAGCCGTTGCCGGAGCCGGTGGGGCGGGAGCTGGACGCGGCTGTGCGGCGGCGCTCCAGCCGGCAGGGTGCCCGGGGGCGGAAGCCGAGTAGCGCGGCGTGGGTCAGGCGGTCAGTGCCTGCGCGACGGTGGATGGCAGGGAATGACCTGCTCCAGGCCGACGAGCTCAATCAGCCGCAGCACTGATGCCTGGGGGCCGGCAAGACGCAGCCACCCGTGAGCGTCGCTCATGCTCTCGTGGGCGGCGCTGAGGACGTTGATGCCAGCTGGCGCCCCCAGGCCTCGAGTGCGGGCCGGGCGCGGGATTCTGGGCCCACAGCCGTCCACAGCAGACCGTCGGGGAACGCGCCGGTCTCGTACAGCGTGCGAGCCGCCTGTGCCACCACCGTAGTCTTCCCGATGCCGCCGATGCCGTAGACCGCCAGGGGAGGTGGATGGACGCTGGCTGACGCGTGTATGTCGAGGGCGGTAACGAGGCCGTCGATAGTCCGTTGCCGGCCGACCACGCCTTGCGGTGGTGGCGCGGGAAAATGGGTGGACCCTGCGATTGGGTCAAGCCCATCGGGCAGTACCCCTTTCTCGTCAGCGGCCCCGCCGCTGGCGGCACGGTCCCGCAGGCGGCGCAAGGGCTCCAGATCGAGGCCGAGGGTCCGTGCCAAGAGAACGAGGGTGGTGCGGCTGGGCACACGCCGTCCGTTCAACGCCTCACTGGTGGTAGTGCGGCCCAACCCTGCGCGATGGGCCAAAGCCGATACTTTGAGCCGGCGGCTGGCCGCAGCGTCACGCAGCACAGCAGCAAGCTGATCCAAGGCGTCCTCGCCTTGGTGTGGCGATTGCATCATCCTGCCCCCTTGCCCCTACCCAGACTGCCATGCCCAGACGGCCGCGTTCGGGCGCTTCCTTTGCCCGAGTCCTTGAGCGGCTGAGACCGGCACGCAACGGCCAGCGGACTGAGGGGCAGATGGCCGCATCACTGCAGGATCTGAGCGAGCGCCGCCGTCAACGTGGTCGCGAGAGTGAGGACAGTGGCGAAGACGGCACCGGCGAGAAGGAACGCGGCAGGGTAGGTTGCGCCATCGAGGCGGGCCAGCTTTCCCGCCCCCGCAGCGATGAGCGCGGTCAGCATCACGATAGCCACAGCCACGATGACGACAGCGAGACGGTTCACGATGGATCCCCTTTGGACGGGAGACGATGTCATGGGAAGTCTCGCCAGCACGGCGTTCGCCAGGGTTCGGCCGGACGACGTCGAACATTGTCGGACACGAGCGCAGAGGCGCCTGTCCCCGGCATGCGGGCCATCCCCCGCCGGTCCTGCTGCACCTGGGCGGCCGTGCCGAGGTGCTGCGGGTGCAGCCGGGCGCGCCGATCGGTGTCGGCGGCGTCGACTTCGAGGCCGTCGAGCTGGACGCCCCGGCCGGAGCAACGCTGCTCCTCTACACGGACGGTCCGGTCGAGTCGCGACTGCGTGACGTGTGGATCGGGATAGAGCAGCTGCGCAAGAAGCTCGCGACGACCGCGCAGCTCACGGGACCGGATCATCCGCCGCCCCTGGAAGCGCTGTGCGACGAGGTGCTCGACATGCTCGGCCCGGGCGACCGGGACGACGACATCGCCCTGCTCGCCGCCCGTTTCGACGGGATCGCGCCGAGTGACGTGGCGTACTGGTTCCTGGAGCCGGAGGACGCGGCCCCGGGCCGGGCCCGGCGGCTGGTCCGGCGGGCGCTGAAGCGCTGGGGGCTGGAGGAGCTAAGCGACTCCGTCGAGTTGCTGGTCAGCGAAGTCGTGACCAACGCTGTGCGGTACGCGTCCCGGCCCATCACTCTCCGGCTGCTGCGCACGGAGGTACTGCGCTGCGAGGTCGGGGACGATGTACCCCAGCTCCCGCGGGTCTGGCACGCACGCCCAATTGAGGAGGCCGGACGCGGGCTCTACGTAGTCAACCAGCTGTCTCGGCGGTGGGGCGCGACCCGCCTGAGCACCGGCAAGGTGGTCTGGTTCGAACTCAACATCAATCCGTGACTTGTACTACAGCCGGTGGTTTCACGGTGAGTGAGTAGCAAGTAGGCGATCTCTCGGAGGAGTCGAGGTACGCCCTTGACCTCAAGTCCAGTTGAGTTTCTACGGTCGATCTCGTCGAACCGACTCAGACAACGGCAGGGGTCCCGGCCATGGAGTACTCGCACAGCGACACTGACCTGATCAAGCAGCCCATCGGCTACTGGAGTTGGGCGGCCTATAAGGCCGTCATCGCCCGCACTCAGGCCGCCCTCGCCGGGATCGGCACCACCCAACCGCAGTGGTGGGCCCTCGCGCAGGTGGCAAGCGCCGACACCGTCAAGACCCGTGACGAAGTGTCCCGCCTCCTTCGGAACTACCTCGACATCGGCCCGGAAACCATGGAGTCGGAGATCGATACGATCACCGCCCAGGGCTGGATCACCGAGGATGCCGAGGGACGCCTGGGCATCACGGCTGAGGGCAGGGCGTTCTACGACAAGGCCGCGGCCCTGCAGGACGAGCTCTGGGCGGAACGGCACGCGGATATCTCCGACGAGGAGTACCTGACCACCCTCAAGGTGTTGCAGCGGTTCATCCACAACACGGGCGGGCGAGCTTGGCACCACTAGGCCGTGTTTTAGAAGTGGGCTTCGTCGTTCGCCCTGCGCTGTGATGATCGCGATGTGAGGCGAGGGGATCTTTCTGACGATCAGTGGGCTGTGCTGGAACCGATGCTGCCGGTGGCGATCCGGGGCACGCCGGCGGTGGGGCGGAGGAGGCTGATCGATGGGATCCGATGGCGGGTTCGTACGGGTGCTCCGTGGAGAGATCTGCCATCGGAGTACGGGCCGTGGCAGACGGTCTATGGGCTCTTCCGTCGCTGGCAGCGTGACGGCACCTGGCCCGAACTGCTGACCCGACTGCAGGCCCGGGCGGATGCGGCTGGGCTGATCACGTGGGAGATCAACGTCGACGCCACGATCTGCCGGGCCCACCAACACGCCGCAGGCGCCCGCCGCGAGGGGCAGGCCCAGAAGGAACCGCCGGGCGGAGCCCGCGCCGAGCCCGACGACCACGGTCTGGGCCGGTCCCGGGGAGGCTTCACTACCAAGATCCACCTGGCCTGCGAGCAGGGGCAACGGCCGCTGTCTTTACTGGTCACCGCAGGCCGGCGCGGTGACAGTCCTCAGTTCGCTGCCATCTTGGAAGGCGTCCGAGTGCCCCGCACCGGACCCGGCCGTCCCCGCGTCCGCCCACTGCGAGTTCGGGGCGACGGGGCCTACTCGTCCCGCGCCAATCGGGCCTACCTTCGAAGGCGGGGAATCCGCTGCACGATCCCGGAGCCTGCCGACCAGGCCGCCCACCGCAAACGGCGCGGGAAGGCCGGCGGGCGGCCACCGGCCTTCGACCGCGAGGACTACAAGGCCCGGCACGCGGTCGAGTGCGGGATCAACCGCCTCAAGCGCAACCGGTCGGTCGCCACCCGGTTCGACAAACTCGCCGTCCGCTTCGAAGCCACCGTCCTGATCGCCGCGATCGGCGAATGGCTGTGACCGGCCTGAGCTGTCGCTTCCTCATGCCATGCTGACCGCGACCCAGGTGAACAGGCGAGGGGAAGGCAACGATGGGGGCTCAGTACTACGGCGCCGACAGCGAGAACGGCGACCGCATCGACGACCCCTCCGAGGACGCGCTGTTCATGCTGATCAGCGACCTCAACGACTCCGACAACACGTTCGTGGTCGTCCAGCCCGACGAGGACGACCCCCTCTGGTTCGCCTCCGTGGCCGTCCTGGACGAGGGCGGCTACGAAATCGTCCGCCGTGACACCACCCGCCACGAACATGAGGTCACCACGGCGACCAGCATCAACGACATCACCCGCGACCTCACCATCTGGATGGCCACCCGCGACTTCCCCGGACGGCCAACCAGACAGATCAGCGACTTCTAAAACACGGCCTAGCTGTTCTGTCTCGGGAGGTTGTGGACAGGTGAGTCAGATCTCGGCTGGGGGATCTTGAACGGGTGAGGGCCTTTCGGGTTCGGTGTGGATT